>CADDZO010000141.1 GCA_902812395.1 bacterium
GGGCAGTCGCCGGGATGCGTGGGCACCAGCCCCGGAACCGATCTCTGGTCGGAGGTGAAGGGTGGGACGCAGGAGCCTCTTCTGGAGGATGGTGCACCTCTACTACCTGGGCCGGGCCGTCAACAAGGGGTCGGGCTACCCGGGCGAGTTTGCCCTGCTGCTTCGCAAGCCATCCGGTCCCCTCGTGGTCAGCGGCCTCAGCTCGAAGCTGGGGCCCCGGAGCTTATGGAGCTGACTCGGCCGTGTCTCCAGGCCAGGGATGGTGCCGAGCCGAGGCTGGCGAACGCCAGGGCCCGGATCGAGCCGACCAGGGCCTGGCCGCTGAGGATCCGACGGTTGAGCACCTCCTGGATCGGCTGGATCGTGCGGCATGAGGGCGAACGTCCTGGGCTGTGGTGGGCGGGCGCGGTCAGACCCGGAACCCAAGGCAATCACGGGGCGAGGGTCGGCCTGGTACGGCCACGCCTGCTGGCCATGCGGGGCGGAGAGGCGGCAGACTGGTACGGTGACCTCCACGCCCCGGAAGTCGGCGTGAGTCGGCCCCGGCCGGCTCCTCGTCTCCACTCCCGGCTGAGCGGGCTGATCGCGGCCGCCTACGATCTGGGCAACCGCGGACTGGAGCGGCGGCTGCTGGGGGAGCGGCGTCGCCGGTTGCTCGACGCCACCCGCGGCGCGGTGCTGGACGTGGGCGGCGGCACGGGGGCCAACCTCCCCTACCTGGCTCCCGGACAGGTCACCCGGCTGGTGCTGCTCGATCCTTCGCCGGGGATGCTGGCCCGGGCCCGGCGCCGAGCCCGGGAGTTGGAGCTGGAGGTGGAGCTGGTGCGTGGGCGGGCGGAGCGGCTGCCGTTCCTGGACCGGAGCTTCGACGCCGTAGTCTTCACACTCTCGCTGTGCACGATTGGAGAGCCGGCGGTGGCGCTGGGGGAGGCGCGCCGGGTGCTGCGTCGAGACGGCCGGTTGCTGGTCCTCGAGCACGTCCGGGCGGCCGATCCCCGCTTGGCCGGCTGGCAGGACCGGCTCACCCCGCTCTGGAGGCGGATCGGGGGCGGCTGCCACCTGAACCGGGACACCCGGTCGGCGATCTCGGCAGCCGGCTTCCGGTTCGAGTCCGTGGACGAGTTCCTGGAGGGGCGCATCCCGATCGCGGTGCTGCAGCCCCAGCTGATTGGCGTCGCCCGCCGGGACGATCGGGACTCCTGATCCGGCCCATCCGTCGAGGTCGGTGACGGCGGCCGCCGTCGCGTCCGTCCGATCCGATCGAGGGCAGACGGTGCCCGGGTCCCCACCCGGCAGTGCCCTGGTCTCGGCAGGCCGTCCTGGTGTCGTTAACCGTTGTGTCCGACCACTGCCGGTCGGATCGCATCAGGATCTGTGCTCGGCCGCCTGGGCTGGGCGGTGGGCGGCACGGTGAACGATTCCACCGACCTTCCTCGTGCAGGTCACCCAGCGTCCGCCCCCAGCGCTGCCGTCCGGCCCTACCGACTCATCTGTCCTCCTGCTCGTGAGGAGCTCACCCACGTGCGCCCTGCGCATCGCCTCCAGGAGCGGTGGCGATCCCTTGCCCGAGCAGGTGCTGCTCGCCTTCGAGCTGAAGAGAGCCCAGACGAACGAGCTCGGTCCTGAGGGGTGCACACGGGATGATGGCGGTCTGGGCAGGGCCGCCCGGCCCACACAGCGTGACCGCCGTCAGCACCGGCGCGAGCCTACCCTGAACTTCGTGCCGGCAGTACACGACGACCCCGACCATCCGGACCCGCTCCTGGTCGAGCTGTACCGCTCGTTGCCCGACGCGGACGACCCCGAGCCCTGGCTGGACTGGTGTCGGGGGGCGGCCGAGGTGCTGTACATCGGCGTAGGGACCGGCCGTCTGGCCGTGCCGCTCAGTCGGGCTGGGGTGCGCCTAATCGGCGTCGACGCCCACCCGGGCATGCTGGCGCACCTACGCAGCCGGTTGCCCGAGGTGGAGCTCATCCAAGCCAGGGTCGAGGACCTGGACCTCGGTCGCCAATTCGACTTCGTCATGGCACCCTCCCATCTCCTCGCCAGCCATGAGCGGCTCCGTGCCGCTGCGCGTCACTGCCGGGGCCGGATTGCCATTCAGCTCCTGAACCCTTACTGGCTGGCAGGGCCGAGCCATCCCGGGGTGCGGGTCCACGAGCTGGGCCACGACCGGGCCCGGCTGGAGGTCTCGTATCCAGGCGGCTGGACGCACCCCGCTACGGTGGATCTGGTCTGGCCGGAGGGGATGGAGGCCTTTCTCGATGCCGCCGGTCTCCGGCTCCTGCTGCTGCGCGGCGAGGACCCCGAAGCTGGACTGGAGGAAAGCCCCACCTTCTACGCGCTGGCGGCCAGGAGCTCGCGCAGGGCCAGGATCCCGTCCACATAGTTGCGACTCGAGGGGAAGACGCCGTATCGGCGGGTGGCGATCTCGCCCTGGTAGTAGGCGGCCAGGGCCAGGCCTTCCTGCTGGCCGAAGTCGTCCAGGTAGTGGTGGAGCAGGGCGGCTCCCAACAGCGCATTGTCGGTCGGCTGGTCGATGTCGGCCGGCCGTCCGAGAAGGGCGGGCCCAGCCCAGGCCGCGGTCGAAGGAAGGATTTGCATCAGCCCGATTGCGCCCGCCTTCGAGACCTCCTGGTTGTTGCCACCACTCTCCCACAGCGCCACTGCCAGCACCAGATAGGGGTCCACGCCTTCGGTCTGGGCTGCCTGAACCAGTACCTGTCGGGCGGCTGCACCGCTCAGCGGCAGCGGCGCGCCGATCGCGGCAGAGGGGCTGGGCACGTTGGGCGATGGCTCCGGAGCCGGGGCCAGGAGGAGACGCCGGCCCACGGCCAAGTGGCGCGGGTCGGCGATTTGGTTGAGGGAGATCAGGGTGGCTAGCGGGACCCCCGTCCGACGCGAGATGGACCAGAGAGTGTCCCCTCGGCGCACTGTGTAGGACTCCCCGGGACGGGGCTGGGCTGGCCCCAGGCTCAGGATCTGCCCGACCACGATCAAATTGGGGTTAGCGATCCCGTTCTCACGAGCGATCTGGTCCACCGGGATCCCGATTCGCCGGGAGATGGCCCACAGGGTATCCCCGGGCTGCACCTGGTAGGCGAGGGCGGGGGAGGCGCTGCCGAGGATGGCGAGCACGGTGAGTGGGACGGCGGTGGCGCGCACCACCATGGGCAGGGGAATGGCCATGCCGGGGACGGTGTCATCACTTTCCTCGGCGTGTCAATTTTTCAATTTGAAAGCATCGTGGCCACGACGACCGGCGGGAGGTGGCGGTGCACTGGTACCCTGTCAAGGCGTGAGCCTTCGCAGCCTGGAGTCGCGCCAGCGCCAGGTCGAGCTGTTCGAGCGGTACGGGCCGCTTCTGACCGAGCGTCAGCGCGAAGTGCTGGGCCTCCATTTGCGCGACGACTGGTCGCTCTCCGAGATTGCCCGGGCCCGGGACACCTCGCGAGCGGCGGTGCACGATCTGATCCGGCGCGCGATCCAGACCATGGAGGAGTATGAGGCTAGGCTGGGGCTGCTGGCCGCCGAGCGGCGCCAGCGGGGGCTGCGGCAGGCGTTGATCCGCGACCTGGTCGACATCCGGCGCCGGCTCAGCCGGCTGGAGCAGGAGGTAGCCCGGACCTGATGTTCGAGAGCCTGGGCGAGCGGCTGGGCGCGGTGCTGTACCGCATCCGGGGTCGCGGGGTGCTCCGCCCCGAGGATGTGGACGCAGCCCTGCGAGAGGTCAGGTTGGCCTTGCTCGAAGCCGACGTCAACTACCGAGTGGTCAAGGAGTTCGTGGAGCGGGTTCGTGGCCGCCTGGCCGGGGTTGAGACCTCCGATGCCCTCACCGCTCCAGAGCAGGTAGTGACGGCCGTCTACGAGGAGATGGTGGACCTGCTGGGCGGCAACGACCAGGGTCTCCGCTACGCGGACCGGCCGCCGACGGTGCTGTTGCTGGCGGGGCTGCAAGGCTCGGGCAAGACCACCACCGCGGTCAAGCTGGCTCTGTTCGCTCGCAGGGAGGGGCACAAGCCGATGGTGGTGGCGCTCGACCTGCGCCGGCCGGCGGCGGTCGAGCAGTTGCGGGTGCTAGCCGAGCGGGAGCGGGTACCGTTCTTTTCCGGCTCCGGCGCCGCCGAGGAGATCGCACGTGCCTCGCTGGAGGCAGCGGCACGGTGGGGTTGCGACGTGGTCGTGCTCGACACCGGCGGCCGCCAGGCGGTCGACCGTGAGCTGATGGACGAGCTGGCCCGGATCCGCTCCACAGTGCCGGTCACCGAGTCACTGCTGGTGGCGGATGCGATGACCGGCCAGGAGGCGGTCACGGTCGGAGCGGCGTTCCACCAGGCGGTCGGCATCGACGGGGTAGTGCTGACCAAGCTCGACGGTGACGCCCGGGGCGGGGCGGCGCTGTCGCTCCGGTACGCCACCGGCCAGACCGTGCGCTTCGCCGGGGTGGGTGAGAGACCCGCTGACATCGAGGTCTTCCATGCCGACCGGATGGCCTCCAGGATCATCGGCCGCGGTGACCTCAAGAGCTTGTTGGAGAAGGCGGAAGGGGCGCTGGACGAAGGGGAGCGCGCCCGAGTCGAAAAGAGCCTGCGCAAGGGCCGGCTGACCTTCGACGACTTCCTGATGCAGATCCGGCAGGTCCGCAGCCTCGGCTCCTTCGAGAGCGTTCTCGAGATGATGCCGGGTGGGGGCCAGCTCAGGGGCCAGCTGGGCGATACCGACCCCGAGCGCGAGATGAAGAAGATGGAGGCCATCATCCTGTCCATGACCCCAACCGAGCGAACCCGTCCGGAGATCATCGACGGCTCACGTCGGCGCCGCATCGCCTCCGGGAGCGGTACCAGGGTGGCAGACGTGAACCAGCTGCTCAAGGCCCGCGAGCAGATGCAGGTGGCGATCCGACAGCTCGGGCTGGGTCGGCGGCGGGGATTGCCCTCGCTGGGCCGACTGTTCGGCTGAGGCAAGTTCGACGAGGAGGTAGCGCAAGATTTGGTCAAGATCAGGCTGACGCGGATGGGGGCCAAGCGTCGGCCCTTCTACCGTCTGGTCGTTGCCGACTCCCGTTCCCCCCGGGACGGGGCGTTCATCGCCCAGGTCGGCTACTACAACCCCTTGACCGAGCCGGCTACGGTGAAGATCGACGAGGAGCAGGTCGTGCAGTGGCTGGCAAGGGGCGCTCAGCCTTCTGATGCGGCCCGCATCCTCTTGAAGAGGGAGGGGATCCTTGAGCGATATGCAGCGTCGAGAAGGTCCGGATCGACCGCCGTTCAGGCGTAGCTTCGGTGGCCGCGACGGCAGCTACCGCGGCGGCGGGTACGGCGGTAATCGCGAGGGCGGCTTTCGCCGCGAGGGTGGCTACCGCGGTGGCTTTCGCCGCGAGGGTGGCTATGGGTTCCGGCGGCCGTATCCAGATCGCCCGCCTCTGATCGACTATAAGGGGCTGGTCGAGTTCGTGGCCAAGGCGGTCGCGGACAAGCCCGAGGAGGTGCGCGTCCACGCCTTGGACAGGGGCCGGGGGACGATTGCGATCAAGGTGCGCATGGCCGACGAGGACCTGGGTCGTCTGATCGGGAAGTCGGGGCGCAACATCGAGGCCCTACGCACGCTGGTGCGGGTGGCCTCGCTGCGCGAGCGGCGCCGGGTCTTCGTCGACCTGGCCACGGGGCGCTAGGAGCGGATGATCCGGGTGGGGCAGGTCGTCGGCGCTCACGGACTGGGCGGCGCTGTCAAGGTCTTGTCCTTGACCGACTATCCGGACCGGTTCGAGCCGGGTGCCGAGCTCCACCTGGCCGGCAGCGTGCACCGGGTGGAATGGCGCCGAGGGGGGCCGGAGCGGCTCCTGCTGAAGCTGAGCGGGGTCGCCAACCGGCTCCAGGCCGAGGCCCACAGGGGCAGCTACCTGGAGGTGCCCGAGACGGCGGCCCGGGAGGAGCCGGACAGCTGGTACGCGGACCAGGTACTGGGGCTGGCGGTGGTCACTGCCGCGGGTCGCCGCCTGGGCCGGCTGGCCCAGATCCTGCCCGAGCCTGCCCACGACGTCTGGGTCGCCCGGCAAGGTCGCGCCGAGTACTTGATCCCGGCCGTGGCCGAAGCGGTGCTGGCCGTCGATCTGGAGGCGAAGCGGATCACGGTGGCCGACTGGCTGCTCGAGGTCGAGGAGGCCTGAGGGGTGCGCTTCGACGTGGTCAGCATCTTCCCCGAGGTGTTCGGGCCGGTCTTCTCGGTCGGGGTGGTGGGGCGGGCCATCGCCGGGGGACGGATCGCGCTGGCGGCACACGATCTGCGCGATCACGCCCCGGGACGGCATCGGCAGGTGGACGACGAGCCCTTCGGGGGCGGCCCCGGGATGGTGCTCAAGCCCGAGCCGATCTTCGCCGCGGTGGAGGCGATCCGGCCCCTGAACCCGGGACCGGTGGTCCTGCTCGAACCGTGGGGTGAGCGGCTGACCCAGCGGCTGGCCCAGGACCTGGCCCGGCAGCCCGGCTTGATCATCGTCTGCGGGCGCTACGAGGGGATCGACGATCGGGTCCGCCAAGCGCTGGCCGCCCGTGAGATCTCGATCGGTGACTACGTGCTCAGCGGCGGGGAGATCCCGGCCATGGTGCTGATCGACGCCGTGGCCCGGCTGGTTCCCGGCGTGGTCGGCGACGAGGCGTCGCTGGCACAGGACGCGTTCGGCGAAGGGGGTGGTGGCTATCCCCAGTTCACCAGGCCGGCCGAGTGGCGCGGCCTGCGCGTCCCCGAGGTGCTGCTCTCAGGCGATCACGGCGCGATCGCGCGCTGGCGGCTGGAGCACGCCCGCGGCGGGGTCGCGGACAGCCAACTGATGACCAGGATTGGAGCAACCAACGGCACCAGGCCATGAACGTGATTGACCAGCTCGAACGTGAACAGAAGAAGGAATCGGTTCCCGAACTTCGACCGGGCGACACCGTACGGGTCTACGCCAAGGTGGTGGAGGGCACCCGGGAGCGCATCCAGGCCTTCGAGGGCGTGGTGATCCGCGTCGCCGGATCTGGCCTGCGGCGGAGCCTCACCGTGCGTCGCGTGACCCACGGGGTGGGGGTGGAGCGGACCTTCCTGGTCCACTCCCCACGCGTGGAGAAGATCGACGTGGTCCGCCATGGGCAGGTCCGGCAGGCCAGGCTCTACTACCTCCGCGGTCGGACCGGCCGCGCGGCTCGCCTGCGAGAACGGCGCGACGAGGGTGGCGGGAGCAGGGTCGCGGGGCGCCGCGCCCGGACCGAGGCCCACGCTCAAGAGGGCGACGAGGAGTAGCCGCCGGGGCGAGGGAGCCGGAACGAAGCTCCCTGAGGTCGGCCGGGTCGCAGTCGTGCACGGTACGACTCAGGGGCTAGTAACTGTTGGCGTTTGAACCTATGGTAGTATGTAGGTGTGAATTTGAAGGACTGGGCGCGGCAACAAGGTGTCTATCCCATGACTGCTTACCGCTGGTTCCGGGAAGGCAAACTCCCAGTTCCCGCGCACCGCGCCGGCCGGCTGATCCTGGTGGACCAGCCACCGGTCAGTGCCGTTCCGGAGATCACGGTCGTGGATGCCCGAGTGTCCTCCGCTGACCAGAGGTCTGACCTGGACCTAGAGGTCGCCCGGGTGACCGCATGGGCAGCAGCCGAGGGACTTCCGGTGGGCTGAACGGCAAGCGCCGCACGTTCTTGGCCCTCCTGCGCGACAATTCGGCGACCACGATCGTGGGGGAGCACCGCGACCGGTTCGCCCGCTTGGGTGCGGAGTATGTTGAGGCTGCGCTGGCGGCACAGGACCGCCGGTTGCTGGTTGTGGATCCATCGGAGGTGGACGACGATCTGGTCCGGGACGTGACCGAGATCCCAACCAGCCTCTGCGCTCGCCTCTCCGGACGGCGAGCGGCTGCCAACCGAGCGGCCAAGGCCATCGCAGCGGCCACCGGGAAGGATCTGTGAAGCTGCAGCAGGCCGGGTCCCCACGCAGCCCGCTTCGTGGGGTGCCCCAGGCCTACCGGTACGCGCTCGATCCCACCCCGAGCCAAGAGCGGAGGCTCCGCTCCCATGTCGGAGCGGCGCGCTACGCCTGGAACTGGGCCCTGACCCGGGTCATGGCGCGGTATGAAGCCGAGAAGAAGTGGGACTCGGCCGAGGATCTCCATCGGCTGTGGAACGCGGAGAAGAAGCGCAACCCTGAGTTGGCCTGGTGGAGTGAGAACTCCAAGTGCGTCTACCAGGAGGCCTTCAGGAACCTGGACTGGGCGCTGGAGGACTTCTCGAAGTCCAAGAAGGGGCTGCGGAAGGGACGCCGGCTGGGCTTCCCTCGGTCCAAGAAGAAGGGCCGGTGCCGGGACTCCTGTCGCTTCAGCACCGGGGCGATGCGCTGCTCAGGCTCGACGGTCACGCTGCCCAGGCTGGGGACCATCCGCACCCACGAGTCCACCGAGGCGTTGGCGGGCAAGATCGCGGAAGGAAAGGCCAGGATCCTCTCTGCCACCGTGTCGCGGACCGCCCAGCGGTGGTTCGTGTCTTTCGCCGTGGAGGTGGAGCGTGAGATCCCGGATCATCATCGGCGACCGCAGACGGCGGTCGGCATCGATCTCGGGATCGCTTCCCTGATCACGGCGGTGGACCATCGGGGTCGGGTGATCCGGTTCCCTGGTCCCAAGCCGCTGAGGGCTGCGCTGGGGCGCCTCCGCCGAGCTGCGCGCGCCCATTCCCGCAAAAAGACCGGCTCTGCCAACCGAAGAAAGAGCGCCAAGCGCCTTGCTCGACTCCATGCCCGGATCGCCAACTGCCGTCTCGATGCCGTGCACAAGGCCACGACCTGGCTGGCGACTCGATATGAGGCGGTAGTGGTCGAGGACCTGAACGTGCCCGGGATGCTCTGCAACCGGAGGCTGGCCCGGAGCCGACCAGTCCTTCGGGACCATACGGCGCCAGCTCGGCTACAAGACCGTCTGGCACGGCGGACGACTGCTGGTGGCCGAGCGGTTCTTCCCCAGCTCCAAGACGTGCTCTGGCTGCGGGACGGTGAAAGCCAAGGCTGGCCGAGCGCACCTTCCGCTGCGAGGGCTGCGGCCTGGTCATCGACCGGGACGTGAACGCTGCGAAGAACCTACTCGCGCTCGCCGTCAGTGGCAGAGGGGCCTGTGGAGCCGAGGTAAGACCCAGCCGTGCTGGGCACACGGCGATGAAGCAGGAGGGGACCCCACGAAGCAGGCTTCGTGGGGACCCAAGCAGGAACCCGGCACCGCGCAAGCGGGTAAGACCGGGACCGCCACCGGGCAACCGGTGGCTGCGGGTCGGCTGACTCATGCTCACTGACCCGCAACGGAACCTGACGCCTCTGATCGACCGC
>CADDZO010000142.1 GCA_902812395.1 bacterium
GGGCGGCCACGGCCGCAGTGGCGCCGGGGCGCAACTGGTCGCCCAGCGCGATGACGCCGCGCAGGCAGCCGCCCCACGCGACCGCGACGACCGTGCGACCGGCCGCTTCGAGCTCGCCGACGCGGGTGGCCAGCGCGGTCGTGTCGACGCCCTGTTCCTCCAGAAAGCTCGGCCGGCCCACCAGCGCCGACTGCCCGTCCAGGCGGGCGGCCACCCCTCGGCCCGGGACTGCTGTGAAGGCGTCCACCATCGGCACCTTGAGGCCCCGGTCGAGCGCCGCGTCCAGCACCGCCTGGCCGAGCGGGTGCTCGGAGGCCGACTCCGCGGCCGCCGCGACCTTCAGCAGCTCATCGGCCGTCCCGGCGCCGGGCGCGGGCTCGATCTCCAGCACGGTCGGCCGGCCCACGGTCAGCGTGCCGGTCTTGTCCAGCACCACCGTCCGCACCGACCGGAAGACCTGGAATGCCTCACCGGTCCGCATCAGGATGCCGCGATCGGCCGCCTCGCCCGCACCGCGCACGATCGCGAGCGGTGCGGCGATGCCCACGGCGCAGGGGTAGCCCATCACCAACACCGACAGGCAGGCGAACACCGCCCGCTCGACATCCGGCTGTCCTGCGAGGAGCCAGGGCCCGATGATCCAGCCGACCAGCCCGAGGGCGGCGAGGATCAGCACGCTGGGGGCGTAGACGGTGAGGACGCGGTCGACCAGGTGCAGGATGCCGGGCTTGAGCGCCCGAGCGTCCTCGACGCTGCGCACCACCTGCTGGAGGAAGCTCTGCTCGCCGACCGCAGTGGCGCGTACCAGCAGCGTGCCCGGCCCGTTGATCGAGCCGCCGATGACCGCATCGCCAGGGCACTTCTCAACGGGGAGCGGTTCGCCGGTGACGAACGCCTGGTTCACCGCCGAGCAGCCCTCGACCACCTCGCCGTCTACCGGGAGGCGCTCGCCCGGGCGTACCCGCACCAGGTCGCCCACCGCGACCGCGGCCAGGTCCACCTCGACCTCCTGCGGGCCCACCGCCGTCGCGCGGACGACCCGGGCCGTGTCCGGCTGGAGGTCCAGGAGCCGCTTGACGGACTGCGAGCTCCGGGTCTTCAGCAGTAATGCGAGCCACTCGGAGAAGAGGTGATAGTTGGTAACCAGCACGCTCACGGCGAAGAACGCTGCCGTGGGGTAGCTCACCGGATGGAAGACGAGGCCGATCAGGCCACCGACGAGCCCAGCGAAGGCGCTGACCTCGAGGAGCACGTGCTGGTTGAGAATGCCTCGGCGCAGCGACTGGAACGCCATCACCAGGATGTGTCGGGCCACGCCGAAGACGACCGCGAAGGCGAAGGCGCCGACGGCCCACGCCACCAGCGGCCGGCCCACCTGCAGCAGATTGGACGCCGCCAGCGCGGCCGTGAACAGCGCGAGCACAGTAGTTGCCCCAACCGCGCGCCCCCGGCCCTGCCCGCGCAGCAGGAGGAAGACCACCGCGAGCAGCGTTGCGGCCGTGATCGCGGGCAGGAGCAGCGCCCAGACGCCCTCGAAGCGCAGGATGAGCGCCAGCGTGGCGAGGCTGAAGCCGATCGCGGCGAGGAGGCGCCGAGCCTCGCGCACCAGGTCGGCCTCTTCCTCCTCGTAGGGACGCGTCTTGCGCGGGTCCCAGATTGTATAGCCGATGTCCCGCAGTGTCTGGAGGAGATCCTCGGACCGTATACGGGCCGGGTCGTACTCGACGAGCACCTGCTCGTGGGTCAGGCTGACGGCCACCCTGTCCACGCCCGGCCGGCGACCGAGTGCCTTCTCGATCGTGCCGGTGCACAGGGAGCAGTGCAGCCCTCCGACCTTGGCGCGGAAGTGCGCCTTCCCACTGGGGAGGACGTCGGCCCAGTATGGCGTTGTGGTGCTCGATTCGGTCCCATCCGTGAGCGTGCGGAGTTCCGGCGTAGTTGTCGTCATGCCACGTCTCCTGCTGTCCCCACGACGCCGCGGATCTCGTACCCAGCCTGCTCGAGGCAGGTGCGCACGGCCGACTCAGGAGTGCGCGCCGGATCGAAGACCACTCGCACCTCGCCGCGCCGGTGATCGGCGTGGCAACGCTTTACGCCCTCGAGGCGCGACAGCGCCTTCTCGATCCGGTGCTCGCACGTGTCGCAGTGCATCCCCCGCACCTGGAAAGTCGTCTGGTCCATTGCTCACCCTTCTCTTGCTGGCGCGACCCTCGACGATCTGCCCACGCTGACTCGGCCGGTACGGTCGTCGCCACGTCCTGGTCTGCCCAGACGCTACACCCTCCAGTGGACTGGAATGTCAAGGCGGCAGAGCGAATGCGCCGAGCGATGCAGCTGGCTGCGGATCAGCGCCGGCACGCCGTGCTACCCAGATTGCGGCGTGCGCCGGCCGTCAGGCCGGTGGTGAAGCGCCCCGCCCTGCAGGGACGCCATAAGAAACTGCGTTGGTCCGGTGACGGACGAGGCCGGGGGGCACCCGGCGACTGGACAAGGGACCTCAAATGAGGACCGCGATAGCCAAGCGGCCCGAACATCAACCGCCTGGTGGTCAGGGTCCCAACTGGCCGGGATGTCCGCCCTTCAAGGCGGAGAGGATGTCAACCGTGAAGGGGCGCGCCACCGGCTGCGCTCCATCGGCCAGCTCGTGGCGCTCGATGATGCCGCAGACGCACGCCTCGGCAGTCGCCGTGCGGGCCGCTTCGGCGCGCAGCCCGACCAGCTCACGTCGAACAGCACGGAGCGCGCGAAGCTGGCGGTCGACGGCGGCCAACTTGCGGTCGAGCAGCTCCAGGACGTGCTCGCACGGTGCCCGATCTTCACGCCGCAAGGTCAAGATCTCTCCGATCTCCTCCAACGAGAGGCCGATCGCCTTGGCCTTACGGATGAACCGCAGCCGCTCGACGTCTGCGGCGCAGTACCGGCGGTACCCCGACTCGGTGCGGGGGGCAGCGGGCAGTAGCCCGATCCGTTCGTAGTAGCGGATGGTCTTCGGGTTCAGCCCCAGTTCGGCGGCGAGCTCCCCGATCCGCAACGTCTTCTCTGACAAAGCAGAGCCCCCTGTCATGTCGTACCACTCCTCGTTCTAACCCGTCCATCTCGCTGGAAGGTCAAGCGCGAATGGCACGCGCCGTGGCCACGCTACCTCGGTTCGCCCGCCACGGGACAGCGTTACGAAACGAGCAGTGCCAGCTCGCAGCCCATCGCGATGGCTGGAACAGGGAGACAATATCCGCTGCCGGCATGGCCTTGTCATGGGCACGACTATGGCACCGATCGGCGCCGTCCACCACACCGTCGAGAGTGGGCCAAGTAGGCACCCCGTACCGGCGCGGATCGGCCGCGCTCGCGGCTCCGACCAAGACCGGTATCGCCAGCGGCGCCATCCACTTGGTGAGCACGGCTAGGGGCCCCAGCTCATCGTTGATGATCGGCGGTAGGTCCGAGTCTAGGGTCCCGCCATGAGGATCGCAGATGCCCGCCGACTTGAGCCATGCGGCCTGGTCGAACTCGTCATTGGGATCGGAGATGACCGGAAGGAGCCGCTCCGAGCGGTCGAGGTTCGAGGTCGCCAGCCGGGCGACTTGAGCCGGGCGCCGGGTTCGCCCGGCGTGATCGGTGCGAGAGCTTGGGACGCCGCTGGTGGGAGAGAGGGGATCGAACCCGACGTCGATGGGCTCAAGCCAGAGGGTCGCGCCAGCGCAGCCCCGGGTAGCGGGCGAAATCGCGGTCGGCGTTCTGGAGCTCCAGCCCCCACTCCACCGCCAGCGCGGCCAGGTGGGCGTCGGGGGCGTGGTTGCCCGTCGCCTGTCCGCCGATCAGCAAGCTCTCCAGGACCTGACGATGGCGGGCGGTCGGCACCGGGACCCAGACGTTGGGACGGTCCAACCACTCGGACACTGTGGCTCAGGCCCGGGCGAGGTCCAGAGGGCGTTCGAGGGCTCGGGGATGGGTGGAGATGCGGACGAAGGCGATGATCGTCGGCCAGGGGATCCCGACCTGAGGGACGAGCGAGAGCGTTCTGGCCCACCAGCGATGTGCCTCCTCATGGCGCGGGAAGCCGTGGTAGTGTGCCCAGAGGACGAGGTTGGCGTCGACGAGCGGGGCTTCAAGCCGCTCAGGCACGCTCAAGGCGCTCGAGTGCCTCGACGACGTTGGTGACATCGAGCAGCGGCCGGCCGGTGTCGAAGGTTGGAGGCTCGTAGGGCGCCATCGGGGAGGGCCGTTGCATCGCCCGCAGCCCGATCCTGGTTGGGCGACAGCGTTGGCGCCGTCGCCGACTGAGCTGCAGCGACGCCACATACCGCCAGCAGACCGCTGGTAGTGGGACGGCTGCGCCGAGGAGTGGAGTCCAGGGCCGAGCCGACAGTACTCATGGTGATGGCCGTTGCCCTGGACGCTTCTTACTCAAGGGTGACGATGCTGGCCATGTCCGCCGCTGGCGGATACGGACCCTTCCCCGAATGCGAGCGCTTGACCACTATCCTGATGAGCCGCGCCCGGGACCACGGGGATTCGCCCTGTGATCACATCAAGCCGCACTGCCCAGAGCTCGTGTGGTGACGGGTCACACTGTGGTCGGAGCGGCGCTTGGGCTCGGGCAGTGGGCCCGGTAGGCCCGAATCCAGCGGTCCAGGCCGCCACGGCTGATGTCTCCACGGTTCCGTCTGGGAACTCATGCGGGCGGCCGGCCATGTCGCGCACTGGCCGCGCTCCCACCTCTTTATCCTCGCTTACCTCTGCGCTTGCTTCTGCCGTTTCCCTCTCGGCGCTCCGCAGATAGCCCTGGCGCAGACACCAGTACGCCGAGTTGTCCCCGTGGCGCTGCAAGGCCCTGCACCGCAAGCCGGGGATGATCCTGCGCGGCCTGCGCGAGCTTCCGGTGGCGGCACACGGTCGTGGGGTGGACACCCTGCTGCCGTGCCTATCGCTTTAAGTTAACCGTTACATACTACCACATGCTCGGATGGCAACAGTTATCAACCCCTGCGGCGCGGCCCGTCGGATGACCGCCGCCGAGCCTTGATGTCCTCCTTCGGGCTTGGGCGCCTGGCTCGGGAATAATGAGGTCGATGCGGGTGGTCATCTTGCCCGAGCGCGAGGTCCGCGAGGTGCCGGCAGGGACGGTCGCCGATCTCCTTCGCCGGCTAGGTCTGCACCTCGATGCTCACCTGGTGGTGCGAGGAGAGGACATCCTCACCAGCGATGTCCGCCTTGCGGAGGAGGACGAGGTCGAGGTCTATCCGGTCATCTCGGGAGGGGCGTGATGCGCTGCCACCGCTGCCACGCTCCGGCTAACGTGGAGATCCGGCGGAGCCGCATCGCCTTCTGCGCCCGATGCTACCCGGACTGGTTTCGGGCTCAGGTCCAGGAACGGATCGACCACGACCGCATGTTCAGGCGGGATCAGAGGGTACTGGTTGCGGTATCCGGAGGCAAGGACTCCCTGGCCCTCTGGCACACGCTGATGCGGCTTGGCTACCGCGCCGATGGCCTCTACGTTCGGCTCGGGATCGGCGAGTACTCCCGGCGCTCTCAGGCAAAGGCCGAGGGGTTCGCCAACCGCCACGGCCTCCTGCTCCACCAGGTGGACCTGGAAGCCGATCACGGGTTCGTCGTCCCCGACCTGGTGGAGGCCCGCAGCGGCAAACCCTGCGCCGCCTGTGGCACGGTCAAGCGCTACCACTTCAACAAGGTGGCGGCAGAGCTCGGCTACGACGTCGTGGCTACCGGGCACAACCTGGATGACGAAGCAGCGACTCTCTTCGGCAACCTGGTGCACTGGAACGGCGAGTACCTTGCCCGTCAGCTCCCGGTGCTGGAGAGCACCCACCCGGGCTTCGTGCGCAAGGTCAAGCCGCTGTACCGGCTGAGCGAGCGCGAGACCGCCGCCTACGCCCTGGTGGAGCGGATCGACTACATCCTCGAAGAGTGCCCGATGGCGAAGGGAGCCAAGTCCCTCGCCTACAAGGACATGCTCAACTGCCTGGAGGAGCAGCAGCCGGGAGCCAAGTACCGCTTCTTGGTCGGCTTCCTGAAACAAGGGCGCTCGGTGCTGCCAGCGGCAGCTCCCGAGGCGGCGGATGTCCGCCGCTGCTCCCGCTGCGGCCAGCCCACCACCGCCGAGCTGTGCGCCTACTGCCGGATGGCGGACCGCGGCCGGCGCAAGCACGAGACCAAGGACCGCAAGTACGGGCGCACACCGGTGGGGCCGTAGGGTGGGCTTCTGGGAGCGTGTCGAGGCGGCAATGCAGGTCACTGGCTCGGCGCTCTGCGTGGGCCTGGACCCCGATCCGGCCCGGATCCCCGGCGGTGCCGGCGGTGCCCTCCGGCATTGCCTCGAGGTAGTCGCCCAGACCCAGGACGTCGCCTGCTGCTACAAGCCCAACGTCGCCTTCTGGGAGCAGTACGGCCCTGACGGCATGGCCGCGCTGCTCGAGCTGCGCCGGCGGATCCCCCGCCAGGCCCCGGTGGTGCTCGATGCCAAGCGCGGGGACGTCGGCCACACCATGCGGGCATACGCTCGCGCCCTCTTCGAGAGATTCGAGGCTGACGCCGTCACCGCCAGCCCCTACCTCGGCGGCGACGCCCTGCGCGAGCTGACCGCCTACGCCGATCGGGGGGTCTACGTGCTGTGCCGGACCTCGAACCCGGGCGCTGCGGACCTCCAGGACCTGGACGCCGGCGGCAGGCCACTCTACTTGCGGGTGGCGGAACTGGCGGAGCGGGTCAACGAGCGCGGCAATGTGGGCCTGGTGGTGGGGGCCACTGCCCCCGACCAGATCGCCGACCTTCGGGCGGTCACCGATCTGCCCTTCCTGGTCCCGGGCGTGGGCGCCCAGGGCGGCGACCTTGAGCGGGCTCTCAGCGCCTGCGCAGGTGGCCGGCGCGGTTCCTGCCTGGTCTCGATCAGCCGCGAGATCCTCTACGCCGACCAGCCCGGGCGGGCCGCAGCCGAGTTCGCGGCCAGGATCAGAGGAGTGCTGGCAGCGGCGTGACGGCGATCCCAGGACTCCACACGGCATTGCTTTCCCTCGAGGGACACATCATCGACTCGATGACGCTGCCCCGCCTGCTCGACCTGGTCATGGACCTCGGCGGGAACTTCGAGATCCAGGAGCTCCGGGTGGGGAAGCGCAAGACCGACCCATCCACCTGCCGGATCGAGGTGGGCGCCCCCGATCCCACGACCCTGGACGAGATCGTCCGCCGGGCCCGCGAGCTCGGTGCGGTGGCGGCCGGTGAAGAGCCGATCCGGACCCTGCCGGTGCCCGCGCCAGGCGTCTACCCGGAGGGCTTCTACTCCACCAGCAACCTGCCCACCCAGGTCCTGATCGACGGCACCTGGGTGCCGGTCGAGCGCCAGGAGATGGATTGCGCCATCGCGGTCGACAGGGAGGCAAGGCGCGCCTGGTGCCTGCCCTTTGCCGACGCCGTGCCCGGCCAGGAGGTGGTGGTCGGGCACACCGGCGTGCGGGTACAGCCGCTGGAGCGTTCTCGTCAGGCCGAGGTGTTCAGCTTCATGTCCAGCGAGGTCTCGGCCGAGAAGCCCAAACAGCTCCTGATCGAGCAGATTGCTCAGGGCATGCGCGAGGTCCGTGCCGCGGGCCAGGGCATCCTGGTGGTGGCCGGGCCAGCGGTGGTCCACACCGGGGCTGCCCGGGCGCTGTCCCGCCTGATCGAGCTGGGCTTCGTCCAGGCGTTGTTCGCCGGGAACGCCCTGGCCGTGCACGACGTCGAGGCCGCGCTCTACGGCACCGCCCTTGGGGTGAGCGTGACCTCTGGCCTCCCCATCGAGCACGGCCATGAGCACCACATGCGGGCGGTCAACCGGGTGCGGGCGGCCGGCGGGCTGCGGCCGATGGTGGAGCGGGGGGAGCTGTGCTCGGGGATCATGCGGAGCGCGATCGTGCACGGGGTCGAGATCGTGCTCGGCGGGAGCGTGCGCGACGACGGGCCCCTCCCTGACGTCGTCACCGAGATGACCGAGGTCCAGCGAAGGATGCGCGAGGTGATCTGGGGCGGGCGGAGGGACCACCCCGCGATGGGTATGGCGCTGATGCTCTCGACCATGCTCCACTCCATCGCCACCGGCAACCTGCTCCCAGCCGAGGTTCGCACCGTGTGCGTGGACATCAACCCGGCGGTGGTGACCAAGCTGGCCGACCGCGGCACCTGGCAGTCAGTGGGGCTGGTCACCGACGTGGAGTCGTTCCTACGCCAGCTGGCGGAGGCGCTGGAGCGGTAGTGAGGAGGGAGGCGTGGCGACGCTGCTCAGCATGCTGGAAGCGGTCGAGGACGACGAAAGGCCGGCGCTGGTGGTCCCGGGTGGACCCAGCCTGACCCATCGGCAGCTGCGCCACGAAGTGGACCGTGCTGCCGAGGAGCTGGCCGGTCGGGGCATCCGGCGCGGCGATCGGGTGGCGCTGGTCTACCCCAACTCGGCCGAGGCGGTGGTCCTGTTCCTGGCCGCGGCCCTGGCCGGTACCGCCGCTCCGTTGAACCCGGCCTACAAGGTGGACGAGTTCCGGTTCTACATGGAGGACACCCGCGCCCGGGCGTTGCTTACTCCTGCCGGCGGCGGCGCCGCCGCTCGCCAGGCTCTGCCCCGGGGTGCGGTGGTGATCGAGGCGGGGTTCGACGAGGCCGGCCAGCTCCGCTTCGAGGGGGGCAGGGTGCGGCGCGATCCCGATCCGGTGAGCGAGGACGACGTGGCCCTGGTCCTCCACACCAGTGGCACCACCAGCCGGCCCAAGATCGTGCCGTTGCGGCAGCGTCACCTGGCGGCCTCGGTCAGCAACATCGTCGCCCACTACCGCCTGGGGCCCGAGGACGTTTCGCTCTGCGTCATGCCGCTCTTCCACGTACACGGGCTGATGGCCTCGGCCATGGCCACACTGGCCTCGGGCGGGACCGTGGTGGTCCCGCAGGGCGGCTTCAACCCCTTCGAGTTCTGGACCGTGCTCAAAGACCAGCAGCCCACCTGGTACTCGGCGGTCCCCACCATCCACCGGACTGCGCTGGGTCGCGCCCCCCGCGAGCCGGAGGGCCTGGACCGACTTCGCTTCATCCGCTCCTGCAGCTCCGCGCTGGCCCCCGAGCTGATGCGCCAGCTGGAGGATCTGTACCGGGTGCCGGTGCTCGAGGCCTACGGCATGACCGAAGGCGCGCACCAGATCGCATCCAACCCGCTGCCGCCCGGAGAGCGGAGGCCGGGCACGGTGGGGAGGGGGACGGG
>CADDZO010000143.1 GCA_902812395.1 bacterium
GTACGCGCGCCGGGCGCCGCGCCGGCGCGGCCGGACGGGTCTCGGTCTCGTGGCCCGCCTCAGGGTTGTGGATGCAGCTGACGGCAGCGTTGGTTGCGGAACGCACGCAGCAGTCCTGGTTGCAACGGATGCAGGGTCTGACCCAGTGCAGCTCCCCTCGCTCCAGCTTCAACGGCAGGTCGGGATCGGCGATCAGGGCGCGGGTCATCTCGCAGGCGTCGGCCTGGCCCGCGGCCAGTGCCCGGAGGGCCACCTCCGGGTCCTCCAGCGAGCCGGTAGCGACCACCGGGATCCCCGCCAGCCGCCGGCGGACGGCGGCGGCGACCTGGAGCAGATAGCCGGGCTCCTCCTGGAGCCCGGCCCAGGTCACCTCCGGGCTGTAGATCGAGCCCGCGGTGACGACCAGGTAATCGACTCCATGACACAGCGCCGCCGCCAGCTCGGGCGCCTCCTCGGGCCGGATCCCGGCCCATGGGGCTCGCTCGTCGCAGCACAGCCGCAGCCCCACCAGGCGCTCTTCGCCCACCGCCGCACGGACAGCCTCCAGCACCTGGCGGGCGAAGCGAAGGCGACGCTCGGAATCGCCGCCGTAGCCGTCCTGCCGCCGGTTGGTGAGGGCGGAGAGGAACTGCCGTACCAGCGAGTACTGGCCGGCGTTGACCTCCACCCCGTCCATGTCCGCTGCTGTCGCCCGGGCAGCGGCGGCGGCGAACCCGCGCACCACCTCCTCCACGTCCTCCGCTTCCATGACCTTGGGCATCTCCAGGGTGGCTGGGTTGGCGATCGCGGACGGCGCCCACAGCGGCCGCTTGCGGATGTGGCCGGTGCCCTGCATCCCGGCGTGGCCCAGGGCCGCCACCGCCAGGGCCCCGGCCCGGTGCAGGCGATCGGCCAGCTCCCTGTACGCGGTCACGATCTCGGCCTGGTCTCCACGCAGGCACTGCTGGTAGGGATGGCTGGAGGGATGGACCTGCGCCTCCTCTACCACCACCAGGCCCGCCCCACCCCGAGCCCGGCGCTCGAGGTAGGCGACCAGGCGCTCCCCGGGCAGGCCGGCCCGGGCCAGGTTGGTCACGTGGGGACCAAAGACGATACGGTTGCGGGCCCGCCGCCGCCCGAGGTCCAACGGCCAGAGCAGCGGGTAATCCGAAGAGTCAGACCCTGGCGGCGACGGGTTCTCCATTGGGATCGGAGCACTGCCAGTGGCCCGCACCGCCCCGACCGCCCGAACTCGACGCCGGGCTCACGTTCACCGCAATCACCCAGGGCTCCCGCCGGGGCGGCTGGGGCCTGGACCAGCAGCTGACCCGAATGCGCCGGATCCGATCCGATCGGACATCGCGGCGAATATACGCAGCCAGGAACCGTGGGGAGCCAACCGTGGCCGCGACGCCCGGGAGCGATGCCTACCCGATCGTGTCGATCAGCATGTGGGCGACGGTGCCGGCCACCAGGTTGCGGGTTCGCTGGAGGACGACCCCGAGCCCGAGTCCGATCCCGGCCTGGGACACGATCCCGGCGCAGGCGGCGTCCAGCAGCCGGCCCCGCACCTCCGCCGCGTCGGCGCCGATGTGCCACAGGCCGAAGGTCAGGGCAGCGAGCACCAGCCCCCAGGCAGGGCTGGTGAGACGGCTGAGCCGGGTCTGGATCGCTCCCCGCCACAGGAACTCCTCGGAGAACCCGTTCTGGAACAGGTTGCGGAGGAAGACCATGGCGGCCAGGCCCGGTGAACCCGCGCCCAAGCCCAGGGCGATCCCGATCGCGATCAAGGGCAACGCCGCCCAGATCGCCAGCACCCGTCCCGCCCGGTGGCCGGGCCCCAGGCCCAGTTCGCCAGGCCGGGCGCCGAGGACGAGCAAAACCACGAGGGGGAGCAGCACGTCGGTCACCGGGTTGAGGAGCACGTACGGCACCGGGATGGGAAGGTGCAAGAAGTGGGGCGGGAGGGTGAGGTACCGGACCAGGCCGGACCAGCCGGGGAGCCTGCCGAGGACCTCCCTGGCGACTCCGCCCACGTATGCCCCGGTGGCCCCGGTGAGGGCCGCGATGACGGCCAGCACCACGACCTGCAAGCCCAGGCGCCAGGTCCGGGTGGAGGCCGGGGGCGGCGGGGGCGAGGTCAGCGCCACTGTGAGCCAGGAGAGGGCCAGCGCGGTCAGGGTGATGCCCAGCTGCTGGGGGACGAGGAGGAGGAGGCCTGACGCCGCCAGCACCGCAGCCGCCCCTAGCCAGGCGACGGCGAAGGCCCAGGCCGCCGGGTGGCGTGCCGCGGCCACCAGGGGTCGACGCAGCCTCGCGGGCCCCTCGGTCACGGGTCCTGCCTCGAGCCCGCCGTTACCGGGTCCGGGCTCATGGACCCTGGCGGCCTCCAGGGTGCCGCTGCCGGCGTTCCCCGGCCGCGGTCACGGCGATCAGGCCGCCGGCCATGGTGGCGAACCCCGCCAGGATCCAGCCGAGCCTCCCGTTCCAGGTCGCGGAGCTCCCGCGCCCGACGCAGCCCGGCCAGTTCAGCTGACATCGACTGCCGCCGCTCCTCCCAAGCAGCGGTGCTGCTCCGCCGCTGGTCGGCCACGGTCCTCCGCGAATCGAACAAGCCGTGCGGCAGGGTCATGCACAGCTCGGCTCCTCCCCGAGCGGAGCATAGCCGGGGCGGGCGGCAGCGCGCACTTGAGATGGGCGCGGCGGAGGTGTAGCTTCGGAAGCGCGTCCGGCCAGGACCGCCGGGGCCGGTGGCGCTAGGCGAACCGCGGCGGAGAGCGAGGGCAGGTGGATGAAGACAAAGGCGGCCATCCTCAGGAGCAGCGGCCAGGACTGGCAGGTGGTCGAGCTGGAGCTCGACCCGCCCAAGGCGAACGAGGTCCTGATCCGGTTCGTTGCCGCCGGTCTGTGTCACTCCGACGAGCACCTGCGCACCGGCGACCTCCCCGCTCGCTACCCGATCGTGGGCGGGCACGAGGGGGCGGGCATCATCGAGCAGGTGGGGCCGGGGGTGACCAGGGTCAAGCCGGGAGACCACGTCGTCTGCTCGTTCATCCCTTCCTGCGGCCGCTGCCGCTGGTGCTCGACCGGGCGTCAGAACCTCTGCGATCTAGGGGCAACCATCCTGGACGGCTCGCTCCCCGACCAGACCTTCCGCTTCCACGCCGACGGCGAGGACGTGGGGGCGATGTGCATGCTCGGCACCTTCTCCCAGTGGTCGGTGATCTCCGAGTACTCGTGCGTGCCGGTCGACCCCGACCTGCCCCTGGAGAAGGCGGTCCTGGTCGGCTGCGGGGTCCCGACCGGCTGGGGCTCGGCCGTCTACGCGGCCGGGGTCCGGCCGGGCGACACCGTGGTCATCTACGGCATCGGTGGCATCGGCATCAACGCCGTCCAGGGCGCCCGCCACGCCGGGGCCAAGAACGTGGTCGCAGTGGACCCGGTGGCGTTCAAGCGGGAGAAGGCGGAGGAGCTTGGAGCCACCCACAGCGTGGCCAGCGCCCAGGAGGCCCAGGACCTGGTCACGCAGCTCACGCTCGGGGTCGGGGCCGAGCATGCGATCGTGACCGTGGGCGTGGTTGGCGAGGAGGTGGTCGAGGCCGCCTTCAACGTCATTGGCAAGGGCGGCACGGTCACCATCACCGGCCTGGGCGGCCTGGCCGAGAAAACCGTCCACCTCTCCGGGACCATATTGACGCTGTTCGAAAAGCGGGTTCAGGGGACGCTGTTCGGATCCGCCAACCCCATCTACGACATCCGCAAAATGCTCGACCTCTACCGCGCCGGCCAGGTCAAGTTGGACGAGCTGGTCACCAACACCTACCGTCTGGAGCAGATCAACCAGGGCTACCAGGACCTGCTCGACGGCAAGAACATCCGGGGTGTCCTGATCCACGAGCACTGACGACCCCTCCCGGCTGCTGGCCGAGGTCGAGCGCGAGGTCGTTGGCCTCCGCCGCCAGGCGGAGGTGCTGTGCGTCGCACTGGAGACTGGCCGCCACGTGGTACTCGAGGGCCCGCCCGGAACCGGCAAGTCCACGCTGTTGCGGGCCACCGCCCGGGCGGCCGGGATCGGGCTGGTCTTCGTCGAGGGCAACGCCGAGCTGACCCCGGCCCGGCTGTTGGGCCACCACGACCCGGCCCTGGTACTCCAGGCCGGCTATCGGCCCGAGGCCTTCGTCGAGGGCCCCCTGCTCCGTGCCCTACGGGAGGGCATGCTGCTCTACGTCGAGGAGCTCAACCGGGTGCCCGAGGAAACCCTGAACGTCCTCATCACCGCCCTGGCCGAGGGCGAGGTCGTGGTCCCCCGGGTGGGCACGGTCAGGGCCGCCCCTGGCTTCCGACTGGTGGCGGCGATGAACCCCTTCGACGCGGTCGGCACCGCCCGCATCGGCCAGGCCGTCTACGACCGGGTCTGCCGGATCTCGGTCCCCTACCAGGACGAGCCCGGAGAGCTGGAGATCGTGCGCCGTGCCACCGGAACCGACTCGCCCCACGCCCCCTTGGCGGTGGCGGTGGCCCGGGCTACCCGCAGCCATCCGGACGTGCGCATGGGAGCGTCGGTCCGGGGGGCGATCGACATGGTTCACCTGGCCGAGGGCCTGAAGCGGCTGCGCGGCGAGGCCCGGGCCAGCGCCGAAACCCTCCGCGACGCCGCCCTGGCCGCCTTCACCGGCCGTATCCGACTCGACGAGGCCAGCGGCCGCCGGCCGGAGGAGGTGGTAATCGAGATCCTCGAGCACCTTGGCGATCCGGCCAGCCGCGACCCGCCGCGCCAGACGATGGCCTCGGGAAGGGTCCTGGAGGGCTGCTCGGCGGCTCGGGCGCTGCGCGAGGGGGAGCGACGCACGCTGGGCCGGGCTCAGCTGGCAGCCGCCCATCCCGAGTTCGTCCACCTCTCGCCCGGGGTGGGCCAGCTCCGAGAGGAGGCGTGGGAGCGGTTCTGGCACCAGCAGCCGGACCGAGCCGTGGAGATCCTGGCCGACCTGGCGGCGGCCACCGACCCGGAGCTGCGTCGCAGGGCGCGCCGGCTGGCCGGCCGGGTGCTGGTCCGAGCTGCCAGCTGCGGCCCCCGGCAACGGGGATACCGCCGTCTGGCCGCGGGCGAGGAGGGCGACCTCGACCTCGAGCGAACGCTGGAACGCGCCCAGGGTCGGCCCCGGGGGCCGGAGGACCTGGTGCTGCGCGGTTGGCGGTCGGCCGAGCGCGCAACCTGCCTGGTCATCGACCAGAGCGGGTCGATGCGGGGGCGGGGCCTGGCCATGGCAGCGCTGGCCGCGGCCTCGATCTCGCTGGCCGCCGCGGGACGGCTGGCTTGCAGCGTGCTCGCCTTCAGCCGCAACGTCGTGGTCCTGCAGGCCCAGGGCCAGCCGCGGGAGGTGACGGCGCTGGTGGGCGACGTTCTCCGCCTGCGCGCCGGCGGAACCACCGACCTGGCCCTGGCCTTGAGGGCAGCCGCAGCTCAGCTGGCGCGGGCCGACGCGGCCGAGCGGTGCGCGGTCCTGATCAGCGACTGCCTGGCCACCGCCGGCGGGGACCCCTTGGCAGCCCTGGGCGGCATCGACCGCCTCCACGTCCTCGGCACCGGCGCCGAGCCAGAGTCGGTTCGGCGGGGCCGGGAGCTGGCGGCACGGACGGGAGGGCGATATCTGGAGGCGACCGGCGTCCGGGAGGTAGCGGCGGCGCTGGGCCGGCTCTTCCGGCCCGGGTGACCGGGGGCCCCCTCCGACCGGTCAAAGCCGCCTACGAGCCTCCCGGGAACCGGGCGGGAGCCGCTGATCAGGCGCGCGGCCCCCACTTATACTCGTGGCGCCACAGCATGAGCAGCCAGCATGCGGACGCTGGGTCGGCAGCGGTGGAGGCCGCGTTCCGTCAGGCGGGGCTGCCGGAGGCCGCGGGACGCCGGCTCGCGGAACAGCGTCGGGGTCGGGCCTGGACCAGCGACCTCTCGGTCCAGGAGCTGGCCGCGATCCGCTCGGTCGGGTTCGTCCCGGTAGGGCAGGTGATGGGCAGCTCCATCTACCAGATCAACTGGCAGGGCTACGTCAGCTGTCGAGTGGGCTGGGGCTTCACCACAACCGAGCTGGGGCCGTACGCGCAGGCCCTGCGCGACGTCCGGGAGGCCGCGCTCTACCGGCTGCGCCTGGAGGCCTGGGCGCTGGGCGCCCACGGCGTGGTCGGGGTCCACCTCAACTTCCGCACCTTCCCCGAGGCCGCCCGGGCGATCGAGTTCACCGCCATCGGGACCGCGGTGCGGCGCGAGGGCAGGGAGCCGCTGGCAACCCCCTTCACGTCCGCCCTGTCCGGCCAGGATTTCGCCCGCCTGCTCCATGCCGGGATGGTGCCGGTCGGGCTGGTGATGGGCCTCTCCGCGGTCCACGTCCACACCGGCTGGTCGGCCCGCTTGAGCATGAGCAGCTGGTCGAACACCGAGATCGGCGACTTCACCGCCGCCATCAGCGCGGCCAGGCGGCGGGCCATCGCCCGTCTGGTGGAGGACGCGGGCCGGATGGGCGCCGACGGTGCGGTCGGGTCCCGGGTGTTACTCCAGGTCTGGCGCGTCGCCTGCGGCGCCAACTCAGAGAACGAGGACCACATCGTCCAGTTCTCGGCCCTGAGCACGGCCGTGGCCCAGTTCGAGAACCCCGAGCGCACGCCGCCCCGGCTGCTCATGCGGCTCGACGACCGCGCCCGGCCCACCAGCAGCGAGGAGTTCGTCACATGAGCGTCCCCAACCCCGGCGCCGTGGGCGTGCCCGCGGAGGCGCTGACCCGCCTGCAGGAGGCCCGCCGGCTCTTCACCTCCGATTTGTCGGTCAATGAGTTCCTGCTGGTGCGCGAGGCCGGGTTCCACCCCCTCGGGCTGGTCGTGGGCAGCTCCATCTACCACATCGGTTTCCAGGCCGGGCGCTGGAGCAAGAGCCAGGAGCTGCAAACGCTGACCCAGGCCATGTACCACGCCCGGGAGCTGGCCATGAGCCGGATGGAGGCGGAGGCGGACACGCTCGGGGCGGACGGCGTGGTCGGCGTTCGCCTCGACATCAACTTCTACGAGTGGGGCCAGGGAACTGCCGAATTCATCGCCCTGGGGACCGCGGTCAAGGCTGCGGAGGGGAGCTATCGCACCCCGGCCGGCAAGCCCTTCACATCCGACCTCTCCGGCCAGGATTTCTGGGTGCTGGCCCGGGCCGGGTACGTGCCGCTGGCGCTGGTCATGGGTAACTGCGTCTATCACGTCGCCCACCAGAGCGTCTCCCAGTGGTTCAGCAACCTGGGCGGCAATGTCGAGATGCCGAACTTCACCCAGGCCCTCTACGAGGCCCGCGAGCTGGCCATGGCCCGCATGCAGGCGGAGGCAGAGCAGGTCCAGGCACAGGGCATCGTCGGGGTCCGGATCGAAGAGAAGTCGCACGTATGGGGCGGCCACACCATTGAGTTCTTCGCCGTGGGCACCGCGGTTCGACCGTTGCGCGAGGACCACCAGGTGCCGCCGCCGGAGATGGTGCTGTCCCTGGACTCATGACCGAACAGCCCGCCACCGAGCTAGCGGATCGCGCCCTGGAGCGACTGCGCTCCCTCCAGCCCCGCCCCGGCGCCGCCTTCAGCAGCGACCTCTCGGTATCAGAGATGGTCCTGGTGGACGAGGCCGGCTTCGATCCCCTGGGGCTGGTCGCAGGCAGCTGCGTCTTCCACGTCGGCTACTACCAGTGGCCCATGGCCGGGGACAGCCTGGAGCTCTGGGGCCTGAGCCGGGCAATGTCGGCCGCCCGCACGCTCGCCATGCAACGGATGGAGCACGAGGCCCAGCAGCTGGGCGCGGCGGGCGTGGTTGGAGTACGGATCGAGATCGACTTCGAGCACTGGGGCGAGGGTCTGGCCGAGTTCGTGGCGCTCGGCACCGCCGTCCGGCCGCGCACGGGTGCCGCCCGGGGCCGCCCTTTCACGTCCGACCTCTCCGGCCAGGACTTCTACGTCCTGCTCCAGGCTGGCTACCATCCACTGGGCCTGGTCATGGGCGTTTGCGTCTGGCACGTCCCCCGCCAGAGCCTGGGCCGGTGGTTGACCGGACAGGGCCAGAACTACGAGCTGGGCAACTTCACGGAGAGCTTCTACCGGGCCCGCGAGCTTGCCATGGCCCGGATGCAGGAGGAGGCAGAACAGCTGGGCGCCGAAGGGATCGTCGGGGTCCGTATCCAGGAGGCCTCGCACGCCTGGGGCAGCCACACGATCGAGTTCCTGGCCCTGGGGACGGCGATTCGCTCGGTCAGCGGGAGCCCATCCGCCCCAGAACTCGTGCTGCCTCTCGATGACGCTCCCTCCTGAGGGGGCGGCAAAGAGGACTCGACGCCGGCCACGGCGAGGGGACCGTGCCGGGTTGGCCATCTCCCGCCGACGCCTTCCAGCAGCCGGGGCCAGCTGGGCCGAAGCCGCGCTCGGGCGGCGTGGGCTGTGGCACTTCCAGGCTGGCATCCCGGCAGCGCCTGTCGGCTTGCCGGGGCTCACCTCCCGCCCGCCTTCCACCGTCTGCGCGCCATCGGCGGCACGGCCGGGCCGACGATCCGGGCGCACCCACCACGACTCGACTCGGTCGCTCCGGCCCCGTGGGGAGGAGCGAAGGGGGTGCTGGCAACCTGGACCCGGAACCTGTCTCGACACCGCAAACCCGGCGGCAACGGAGCCGGGGCGCAACGCCGATCAGGATTTGGGTGCGGGCACGTAGCGAGCGCCCACCACCTCCCCAGCGGCCGTCTCCAGCAGCCAGGTTCCGCCCTTTTCCGCCACCAGGTCCTCGGCGCTGATCACACGCCCGCTGACCAGGGCATCGAGCACGTGGACCATGACGTCGCCGTGGGTGCATAGAGCCGCGTCCACCCCGGCCAGCTCCCGCAGCAGGGCGAAGATCTCCTCCAGCCGGGTACCCTCTGCCAGCTCCGGCACCTGCTCGATGTGCAACCCGCGACGGCGGGCCAGCGGCTCCACCGTCTCCAGACAACGCCGGTAGGGGCTGGACAGGATCCGGTCTAGCGGCACCGAGGCCAGGGCGATCACCAGCCCCTCGGCCTGGCGGCGCCCCCGCTTGGTTAGCGGTCGCACCCGGTCGTCCCCTTCCCACCGGGTGCGGTGGCCGGCGTGGGCATGGCGGATCAGGGCTAGCACCGAGCGGTCGCGCCCGCCGGCCGCCGACCGCCTCACCGGGAAGGCCAGGTTCGGGCACGGCGGCGGAGCGCCCGCCAGGCGGCCGG
>CADDZO010000144.1 GCA_902812395.1 bacterium
AGACCCGCCGAGCAGCTCCTATCCGGCCAGGCGCTCCTGCAGGCGCTCCACCACCCCGGCGATCGGGACCCGCTCCTGGGTCATCCCATCGCGCTCCCGGATCGTGACCGCCCGGTCGTCCAGGCTGTCGAAGTCCACGGTCAGGCAGAAGGGCGTCCCGATCTCGTCCTGGCGCCGGTAGCGGCGGCCGATGTGGCCTCCGGTCTCGTCGTACTCGACCCGAAAGTGGGGCCGCACCCGCGCCTGGAGGTCGCGCGCAACCCGGATCAGCTCCTCCCTCTTGGAGAGGGGAACCACTGCCACCTGGACTGGGGCCAGGTTGGGGTGGAGGTGGAGCACCACCCGCCGCTCCCCCCGCACTTCCTCCTCGTCATACGCGTCGACCAGGGCGGCGATCATGATCCGGTCTACTCCCACCGCCGGCTCGACCACGAAGGGCAGGTAGCGCTCCTGGGTCTCTGGGTCGAGGTAGCTCAGGTCCTCGTGGGAGAACTCCTGGTGGCGGCGCAGGTCGTAGTCGGTGCGGTTGGCCACGCCCTCCAGCTCGCCCCAGCCGAAGGGGAAATGGTACTCGATATCGGTCGAGGCCTTGGCGTAGTGGGCCTTCTCCTCGAGGCCGTGCTCGCGCAGGCGCAAGTTCTCGCGCCTGATCCCGAGCACCTCCACGTACCACCGCAGCCGCTCCTCAAGCCAGTAGGCGTGCCAGCGTTCGTCCTCGCCCGGGCGGCAGAAATACTCCATCTCCATCTGCTCGAACTCGCGCAGCCGGAAGATGAAGTTGCCGGGCGAGATCTCGTTGCGGAAGCTGCGACCCTGCTGGGCGATGCCGAACGGGATCCGCACCCGGGTCGAGTTGATCACGTTGCGGAAGTCGACGAACATCCCCTGGGCCGTCTCCGGGCGCAAGTAGATCTCGGAGGCGGTCTCCTCGACCGGGCCAACGTGGGTGCGGAACATCAGGTTGAAGCGGCGCGCCTCGCTCAGCGGCCCGCCGCAATTGGGGCACCGCTCCCGATCCGCTAGGTGGTCGGCACGGAAGCGCTGGTGGCACTGGCCCTGGCACTCGACCAGCGGATCGGTGAAGTGCTCCAGGTGACCGGAGGCCTCCCAGACCGACGGCGGCATCAGGATCGTGGACTCGAGCCCGACCACGTCGTCCCGGAGCTCGACCACGTGGCGCCACCAGAGGTGGCGAATGTTGCGGCGCAGGGCGACACCGTAGGGTCCATAGTCATAGAGCGCTCCCACCCCGCCGTAGATCTCCGCCGCCGGGTAGACGAAACCGCGCCGCTTGCACAGCGCGGTCACCTTCTCCATGACCTGTTCTCGCTCGTCGATCATGCGGACCTCATCTGGCGCACCACGCGCAGGGATCGGAGCCGCCGGTCCAGGTGGTACTCGAGCTGTGACTCAAGCACCTGTTCCACGGCGGCCAACAGCGGAGGCTCCAGTTTGAGCCGCCGGTAGAGCTCGATGCTACCCGATGCCATCACCCGCAGCACCTTGAGCGCCCGCACCGAAACCTCCTGCATGCCCGGTGCTACGCAATCGGCACAGACAAGGCCACCAGCGGCAGGCGAGAACCCGGCCTCCGCCTCCGGGAGCGGCCGCTCGCAGACCGCGCAGGCGTGGAGTCGGGGACCGTAACCGCCCAGCTGCAGGATCGCCATCATGAACCAGGCCGCCGGTCGCCTCGGCTCGGGGTCCCGGGACACCTCCGCCAGGGCCGAGGCGACGAGCTCGAACAAGCCCGGTACCAGCTGGCGCTCCTCGCTCACCCGGTCGGCTAGCTCTGCCACCAGGGCAGCGTGGGCGGCCCGCTCCGGGTCGGGGTCCGGGCGGGGGCCAGGTACCCGGACCGCCTGAGCGACCACGTCCAGGTTCCGGCCGCGAGCCAGCAGCACGTCCACCTGGGCGAACAGCTCGAGTGCCGGGCCCAGCGAGCTGGTGGGCCGGCGCACCCCCCTGGCAATCGCGGCCAGCTTGCCGTGGCGGCGGGTGAGCAGGGTGAGGATGCGGTCCGCTTCCCGGTAGTCGAGACGACGCAGGACCAAGGCCTGGTCGCGGTAGGTGGGCATTCGCGGCTTCAGGTCGAGGGGCGGGAGCCCTCGGCCTGTTTCGGAGCGGGCTGGATGCCCGCCTGGGCCAGCGCCTCCTCCGGCCAGGGCCGATCCGAGCGCAGCCTCACCTTGAGGATCCGGCGGCCGTTGACGCGGTCCACGGTCCAGAGCACGTGTCCGCCGCGAAAGCTGTCCCCAGCTTCCGGTACCTCGCCCAGGGTGGCGTACACGTACCCACCGACCGAATCGTAGTCCTCGCTCTCCTCCAGGCCCAGGCCCAAGCGCTGGTTGAGGTCGGCCATTGGGTAGCGGGCGTCGACCACGGCCTCGTACTGGTTGAGCAGGGCCACCGGCTCCTCCTCGCCCACGTCGTACTCGTCACGAATCTCGCCCACGATCTCCTCCAGGAGGTCCTCGAGCGTGACCAGGCCGGCGGTCCCCCCGTACTCGTCCATCACTACCATCATGTGGACCTTTTCCTGCTGCATCTGGTGCAGCAGCTCGTCCACCTTCTTGGATTCGGGCACGTAGCGGATCGGGCGCATCACCTGGTCGACCCGGACCTGCGGGTCGCGAGGGTCTGGGAGCAGAAGCAAATCCTTCAGGTGGACCAAGCCGACGATGTGGTCGAGGTCTCCCTCATAGACCGGCATCCGGGTATGGCGGTAGTTGCGGAAGAGCGCGATTACCTGGTCCAGGCCGGCGGAGCGCGGGACGGCAGTGATGTCGGTGCGAGGCACCATCACCTCGCGAACCGACTTGTCCCCGATCTCGATGATCCCGTGGATCATCTCCCGCTCTTCCTCCTCGATCACGCCCTGCTCCTCGGACACGTGGAGGATGGTCATGAGCTCCTGCTCGGTCACGTAGGCACCATGGGCGGCCCGGCCACCGGTGATGGCCCGGGCCACCAGCGTGATCGCCCATAGCACCGGCCGCAGCAACCGTGAGAGCGCCTCGACCGGGCCAGCCGTCCTGAGCGCCAGCTGCTCGGCGGAGCGGATGGCCAGGGTCTTCGGCGTGACCTCGGCGAACACCAGCAGGAACGCGGAGAGGCAGAGCGAGACCACCAGGTCGCCCCAGAAGCCGAAGCGGGGCGGCACGAAACGGAGGCTAAGCAGGGTGGCGGCGAACGAGGCCAGGATCAGGGCCACGGTGTTCACCACCAGGACCGTGGAGAGGAAGCGGTTGGGATCCTGCTGCAGCCGCTGGAGGACGGCCGCGGCCTGGCTCCCCTCCTCGGCCAGGTGCCGTACTCGCAGGCGGCCCACGTTGGTCATGGCAGTCTCGGTGGCAGATGCCATCGCCGCCACCACGACGCAGGCGGTCAACAGAACGGCCTCGCCCCATAATTGGGCGTCCATCGGATCCCCGCGAGCCTACCTGAACAGCTCGCTCACGCTTCGGTTCTCGTGCACGCGCACGATCGCCTCGGCCAGCAACGGAGCCACGCTCAGCACCGTGATCGGGAAGCCGCGTTTCTCAGTAGGGATGGGGATCGAGTCCGTGACCACGATCTCGTCCACCGGGGCGGCCCGCAGCCGCTCCACCGCACCGGCGGTGAGCACCGCATGGGTGCAGGCGATCAGCACCCGGCGGGCACCGTGGGCGCGGAGCGCTCGCGCCACCTCAACGATGGTGCCCCCGGTCGAGATCAGGTCCTCCACGACCACGCAGTCCAACCCCTCGACCTGACCGGCCACCTCAAGGATCTCTACCGTGTCGTCCTGAGGGCGACGCTTGTAGACGAAGACCAGCGGCGCGGCCAGGAGCCGGGCCATGTTCTCTGCCCGCTTGGCCCCGCCGGCATCGGGGGAGACCACACAGCAGCGCCCCAACCCCCGCTCGCGCAAATGGGCGGCCAGGATCTTGTGGGCGGTGAGATGGTCGGTGGGGACGTCGAAGAAGCCCTCGATGGCCTCGGTGTGGAGGTCGAGCAACAGCACCCGGTTGGCCCCCGCCTGGGTGATGAAGTTGGCGACCAGCTTGGCGCTGATCGGCTCCCGGGGCTGCGTCTTGCGCTCCTTGCGGGCGTAGCCGTAGTAAGGGATCACGGCCGTGATCCGGCCGGCCGAGGCCCGGCGCAGGGCGTCGAGCAGGATCAAAAGCTCGACCAGGTTCTCGTTGACCGGGGGACACGTGGGCTGGATCAGGAAGACGTCGTGCCCCCGCATCGAGTCCTGGATCTTGACGTCGATCTCGCCGTCCGGGAACCGGCGCACCCGCGGGTCGGTGAGCGGGATCCCGATCTCCTCCGAGATCCGGTGGGACAGCTCGGGGTTGGCGGTCCCACCCAGCAGCTTGAGCTCGCCCCAGCGCGAGACCGGCTCCGCCAGCTCGGCGACCGCGGCCTGGAGCCTCACCGGGGGCTCTCGCGGCGACGGATGGCGCGGGCAGGCACGCCCACTGCAGTCATCCCCGGGGGGACGTCCCGGGTGACCACTGCCCCGGCACCGGTCCTGGCCCCCCTTCCCACCCGCACCGGCGCCCGCAGCATCGTGTCCACGCCGATGAAGGCGTCATCCTCGATCACGGTGGGGTTCTTTCCCATTCCATCGTAATTGGCGGTGATAGCGCCCGCACCGACGTTCACGTTCTCTCCTACCTCGGCGTCGCCGAGGTAGGAGACGTGGGGCACGCGAGAGCCGCGCCCGACGCTGGAGCGGACCAGCTCGGCGAAGCTCCCCACGTGCACGCCCTCCCCGATTCGGGTTCCGGGCCGGAGCCGGCTGAAGGGCCCACAGTCGGAACCCGCTCCAAACTCGACCCCATCGAGCCATGAGTGCTCGATCGTTGCCCCGTCACCCACCCGCGTGTCCCGCAGCTGCGAGAACGGTCCGATCCGGCAGCGCTCTCCGATCACGGTCGCCCCGCGCAGGATCGTGAACGGCTCCAGGACGGTGTCCGGGCCGACCCGAACGGTGGCCTCGACAAAGGTGGTGGCGGGGTCGACCACCGTCACTCCCGAGCGCATCAGCTGGACCAGCAGGCGGTGGCGCAGCGCCGCCTCGGCACGGGCCAGCTCTACCCGGTCGTTGACCCCGAGCGCCTCCTCCGGGTCTTCCAGACGCACGGCCAGCGCGGGCTCGTCGCCATCGAAGAGGGCGGTTAGGTAGACCTCACCCGAGCCGGGATCGGGCTGCAGCCGGTCCAGGGCCCCGGCCAGACGCCCGCCGTCGAAGCAGTACAGGCCGACGTTGACCTCCTCCACCGCCCGCACCTCGGGTCTGGCGTCGCGGTACTCGACGACGCGTGCCACCAGCCCGTCCGGCCGGCGCAACACCCGCGCGTCCGCACGGCTGCCGTCAAGCACCGTGGCCAGGGTCGCCCACCGCCCGCCCTCCCGGTGGGCGCGAACCAGACCGGCCACGGTCTCCGGCCGGAGCAATGGAGCGTCGCCGTTGACCACCAGTACCTCGCCCCGTCGGAGGAGCGCCGCTGGGACCCGCCCCAGCGCATCGCCGCTGCCCCTGGGCTCGGGCTGGGGGCAGACCTGGCAGCGGCCCTCCAGATGGGCCGCGACCTCGGGGTGGCGCGGCGAGATGACCGCCACTACCTCCTGTGCTCCGCCCCCCCGGCAGGCCTCCAGGACCAGGTCGATCATCGGCCGACCGGCCACCGGATGGAGCACCTTCGGCGTCCGCGAGCGCATGCGAGTGCCCAAGCCGGCGGCTAGGATGACGGCCAGGAGCGGTCGTTCAGTCACGAGGTGCAGCTTGCCCATTGTACGGTCGGGATCGGCGCTTGCCCTTGCCCTGATGATGCTGGTGGCCGCCTGTGGGCCCGCCACCGGCTCCTCCCGGATGGCCTCCGGTGAGCGGGTTCGGGCCACTCCCACCCCCAAGGCGCCGAACTCGGTCTGGGTGCTAAGCCCGGTGGGCCTGAACGTCCACACCGCCCCCTCGGAGGGCGCGCCCAGGGTCGAGGTCGCGGCCCAGGACGCCCAGCTGACCGTCTCCGGCCGCGATCAGGTCGGCTCGCAGGTATGGCTTCGGATCACCGACCAGGACAGCAACGCCCAGGGCTGGATCCTGGACGAGTCCGATCTGGTTTCCTCCCGCTCCCTGTCGCTGCACGTCCAGGCTCCCGCCGGATGGTCGATCCTGTTCCCGAGCAACTGGTCGCTGGCGGCCGGCAATCCCTGCACCTTCACGGCGCCGCCCCACGATCCGGACGGGATCAGCATGCTCGTCCAGACGGCCACCGACCCCACCCAGCTGCTTCAGCTGCCGCTCCACCCCGGACGACAGCTCCGCCAGATCTCGCCGGTGTTGGTCTACGGCACCACCACCTACCTCACCATCTACGCCCTGAACTCGGGCGGGTACGAGTTCGACGTCGAGGTGCAGTTCCCCAAGACCAACGTGGCCTATCTTTTCGACTTCCGGCAAGGGTCCCGCCCGCAGCCGGACCCCGCTTTCTTCGAGGACCTACTCTCAACCGTGATCGTGCCTGGGGAGAGCTGACGAATGGCGGAATCGGTCCAGGACCCGGCCCAGGCGGCGGGCGAGCGGCCGCTGCTGCCGCTGAAGAACACGGTCGTCTTCCCGCGGGTCATGCTGCCCCTGGCGGTGGGGCGACCGCGTTCGCTCCGGCTGCTCGACGACCTGCCCAGCGACGACCGGGTGATGGCGGTCGCGGCCCAGTACGACGAGCAGGTGGAGGACGCCGGCTGGAGCCAGATCCACCACGTGGGCACGCTGGTCCGGATCGAGCGCCTGGCCAAGATGCCCGATGGGACCGTTCAGATCGTCGTCCAAGGTCTCGAGCGGATCCGGCTGCTGGAGGCCGTGGCCGAGCAGCCCTACCTGGTGGCCAGGTTCGAACCCTACCCGGAGGCGGACTGGTCGGAGCGACCGGTGCTGGAGCGAGAAGCGCTGCTGCGCCAGGCCCGGGACACCTTCCAGCGGGTGGTGGCCCTGGCCCCCTACCTGCCCGGGGAGGCGTTGGCAACGGCGCTGGGCATGACCGACCCGCTGCAACTTGCCTACTTCATGGCCAACTGCGTCCGTCTCTCCGCGGCCCAGCGCCAGGAGATCCTGGAGCTGCCCGACGCGGGCAGCAAGCTGGAGCGGCTGTTGGGCCTGATGGGGCACGAGCTGCAAGTGCTGGAGCTGGGCCGCTCCATCCAGAGCCAGGCGGAGGAGTCGATCGGGCGCTCCCAGCGTGAGTACCTGCTCCGCGAGCAGCTGAAGGCCATCCAGAAGGAGCTGGGCGAGCTGGGCGAGGACCAGGGCGAGATCGCCGAGCTGAAGGAGCGGATCGAGCAGGCAGGTCTTCCCCCCGAGGCGCGCAAGGAGGCGGAGCGGGAGCTGGCCCGCCTGGAGCGGATCCCGCAGGCATCGCCCGAGTCGTCGGTGGTCCGGACCTATCTGGACCTGCTGCTCTCCCTGCCCTGGCGGACCTCGACTGAGAGCGAGATCGACGTCCACCGCGCCCGCCAGGTGTTGGATGAGGACCACTACGACCTGGACCGGATCAAGAAGCGGATCGTCGAGCACCTGGCCGTGCGCCGGCTCAAGCAGGAGCGGGGCTCGGGCGACCACCACCGCGAGCCCATCCTCTGCTTCGTGGGCCCGCCCGGGGTGGGCAAGACCTCGCTCGGCCAGTCGATCGCCCGGGCCATGGGGCGGGCCTTCACCCGTACCTCCCTGGGCGGCGTGCACGACGAGGCCGAGATCCGTGGCCACCGCCGTACCTACATCGGGGCCATGCCCGGTCGCATCATCACCGGGCTCCGCCGCGCGGGGACCAACGACCCGGTCTTCATGCTCGACGAGGTCGACAAGATCGGGGCCGACTGGCGTGGCGATCCTTCCTCGGCGCTGCTGGAGGTGCTGGACCCGGAGCAGAACAAGGACTTCCGGGACAACTACCTGGACGTGCCCTTCGATCTCTCCCGGGTCATGTTCATCACCACCGCCAATACGCTGGACACCATCCCCCCGGCGCTGCGCGACCGGATGGAGGTCCTGCCGCTCTCCGGCTACACCGAGGAGGAGAAAGTCCAGATCGCGCTCCGCTTCCTGGTTCCCAAGCAGCTGGAGGCGCACGGGCTGCGTCCGGACGAGGTCCGGTTCGGCGAGCCCGCGATCCGGCTGATCATCCGCGAGTACACGCGTGAGGCCGGGGTCCGCAACCTGGAGCGGGAGATCGCGGGCGTGCTCCGGCGGGTCGCCGCCCTGATCGCCGGCGGCGAGGTCGAGGGGCCAGTCGAGGTGACCGAGGAGCGGGTCCGCGACGCACTGGGCAAGCGTCGCTTCTTCGACGAGACCGCCGAGCGGATCGATCGCCCGGGCGTGGCCACAGGGCTGACCTGGACCCCGGCCGGAGGCGAGATCATCTTCGTCGAGGCGGCCCTCATCCCGGGCAAGGGCGAGCTGCGCCTCACCGGCCAGCTGGGCGAGGTCATGCAGGAGTCGGCAGCCGCCGCGCTCTCCTACCTGAAGGCACGGGCCGACGAGCTGGGCATCGATCGGCGGCTCTTCGAGGACCGAGATATCCACGTCCACATCCCCGCCGGCGCCCAGCCCAAGGAGGGGCCCTCGGCCGGGGTGACGGTGCTGACCGCGATGGCGTCGATCCTCACGGGGCGACCAGTGCGCGACGACCTGGCCATGACCGGGGAGATCACGTTGCGAGGCCGGGTGCTGCCGGTGGGCGGGCTCAAGGAGAAGGTGCTGGCCGCCCACCGGGCAGGTCTGCGCCGTGTGCTGGTGCCACGGCGCAATGAGGTGGACCTGGACGACGTGCCAGCCGACTTGCGGCGAGAGCTCGAAGTGGTGCTGGTGGACACCATCGACGAGGTGCTTCGGGAGGCCCTGCCGGCTGCCGAGCCGGCACCGGTGGGAGGCTGACCCCGGCTCTCGCTCCGCTCCAGATGACCTAGCATTCCTTGGGCATCCTCTTGTCTTCGCTCCCCAGCCGCTGAGCCTCCCCCAGCCCTCGCCCCGGCCCGCTGCTCGGGCCCCTCCGCGACCGCGGCCGGCCTCCGGCACCGCCGAGGTCCAATTGGCACTCCTGATCGACCGAGCCACCGACCACCGCCTTCGGGAGTTCGGGATCGGCACCTGACCCCCACTGGCCTCAAGTGTGCGGATCCCAGCGCCATTGCCATCGGCGTGGCGGCTATGGCCCGTT
>CADDZO010000145.1 GCA_902812395.1 bacterium
CTGGAGGCCGCCGACGAGCGGGTGGGGACGCTGGAGCAGGCACGCACCCGGCTGTGCGTGGGCGAGTGGCTGCGCCGGCGCGGGCGCCGCCTCGCCGCCCGCGAGCACCTGAGCGCGGCCGTGCAGGGCTTCGAGGTCGCGGGAGCCGCGCTCTGGTCGGAGCGGGCGCGCCGGGCACTGGAGGCCAGCGGAGCCAGACTCACCCGGCGCCGGCCCGGCCCGGCCGAGGAGCTCACCCCGCGCGAGCTGCAGGTCGCCCTGCTGGGATCGGTCGGGGCCACCACTCGCGAGATCGCCGATCGCCTCTTCATGAGCCCGCGGACGGTCGAGGTGCACCTGACCCGCATCTACCAGAAGCTGGCCGTCCGATCCCGGACCGAGCTCGCCGCCCGCTTCGCCCGCGACGCCTGAGCCCCCGGGCTCAGCGGCTCCTACCCGCAACTCGCTCGGCCACCGGATCCGGCTGAGCCTGGAGGATGATCCGGATGGGACGGTCGAAGCGGACGTAGTTGAGCCCCCAGGAGCCGAGGGCAAGGATCCGGTTGCGAAAGCCGATCAGGTAGTACACGTGGACGAAGATCCAGGCCAGCCAGGCGACAAAGCCGGCGATGTGCAAGCCCTGCAGCTCGGCCACCGCCGCCCCCCGGCCGACCGTGGCCATCGTCCCCTTGTCGACGTAGCGGAAGACGCGATCGCGGCGCCGCCCGCTCACCTCGTCACGGATGGTACGGGCCACGTGGCGCGCCGCCTGCATCGCCGGCGGCGAGAGCATGGGCAGCTCCGGCCCCGACGGAACGGCGCCGGCCGCATCGCCGATGGCGAAGATGGCGGCCGCGCCAGCCAGTCGCAGATCCTGGTCCACCTCCAGCCGGCGGCTGCGCCGGCGGGGCGCATCGTGACCGAGCGGGTCGTCGGGCCGGACCCCGGCCGACCAGACGATGGTCCGGGATGCGACCACGGTGCCGTCGGCCAGCCGCACCGAGCCGGGATCGGCGGAGGCCACCTGGACGCCGGTCCGTACCTCGACCCCGCGCCGCCCCAGCGCCCGCTCGGCGTACCGGCCGAGGCGAGGAGCAAAGCCGGGCAGCAGGTGGGGACGGCCCTCGACCAGCAGCACCCGGGCCTCGCCCCGGGCGAGGTCCGGATAGTCGCGGCCGGCGACCAAGCGCAGCAACTCGCTCAGCGCCCCGGCGTACTCGACCCCGGTGGGTCCGCCGCCGACCACGACGAAGGTGAGCAGCCGCCGACGCTCCTCCCGGTCGGCCTCGACGCTGGCCTGCTCGAGACAGGCGAGGACGTGGTTGCGGAGGCGGACCGCCTGCTCCAGCGTCTTGAGCCCGATCGCCTCTCGGGCCACTTCCTCGTTGCCGAAGTAGTTGTCGACGCTCCCGGTCGCCAGGACCAGGCGGTCGTACGGAATCTCCTCACCGGTCGCAGTCCGCACCCGACGTCGCTCGCGATCCACCCCCACCACCTCCGCCTGGCGGAAGCGGACGTTGCGGGAACGCCGAAAGACGGTGCGGAGGGGGTAGGCGACATCGCTCGGGTTCAGGAGCGCGGTCGCCACCTGGTAAAGGAGGGGGGTGAACAGGTGATAGTTGTGTCGGTCGATCAAAAGCACGTCCACCGGCGCCCCGTCCAGCCGGCGGGCGCACGTCAGCCCCCCGAAGCCGGCACCCACGATCACCACTCGGGGCCGTTCACCGTCGCCCATCCATAGCGACGATACCGGCCCCGCTCCGGGCGAGCGTGGCCGCGAGCTCAGGGAGCCGCCTGCTCGACCTCTCCAGGTGCGGCCCCGGCCCACCTCCCCGGCGCCCGGCGCCAGAGCCAGGTCGCCACGGGCACGATGGCCAGGACCGCCGCCGCCGAGCCGAGGTAGGGCACCCATGGGCCCAGCCCGAACAGGAAGCCAGAGACCAGCGCTGCGAGCGCGGTGCCGCCGGTCTGCCCGCTGCCAAGGACCCCCTGGGCCCCTCCCAGTGCGCGTGGCGGCGCCGCCTGGGTGACCAACGCAACCAGGGCCGGATAGGCAGTGGCGGTGGTGACCGCCTCTGCCGTCCCCAGCCCGATCACCACCGGGACGCTGGGGATCAGCGGGTACGCGATCGCGAACCCGGCCGAGGCCGCCATCCCGGCCGCCGCAAGCCAGCGCCGGTCGGTGTGGTCGGCGATCCAGCCCGCCGGCCAGGAGAACAGCGCGTAGGGGAGCGCGAAGAGGGTCCACGAGATACCGATCTGCCAGCTGGTTCCGCCCTTTCCCAGCAACAGCAGGCTCCAGGTGGTCTCGTAGGTCCCGATCAGCAGTCCACTGGCCACGGCCAGGGCAACGGCGCCGGCCAGGACCGGGCGCCGGCCCAGAGCAGGTGCGCTAGCCGGCGGCAGTGCCGGACCGGGAACGGGGGCCGAACCGGGGGCGATGGCGCGGGTGGCCACCACCGGCAGGCACGCTACCAGGCCTGCTGCAGCCGCCGAACCGAACAGCCAAGGCATCGCGGGTAGCCCGCCCAGGCTGCCCAGCGCCGGACCCACCGCCATGCCCGCCAGCTGGGCGCCGAAGATGAGGCCGACCGCACGCCCGCGGCGCTCGCCCGGGATCATCTGGCCGACGAGCGCCAGGGCCGCCACCTGGCCTGCGCCGGCCCCCACCCCCTGCAGGGCACGCCAAGCAAGCGCCGCCCCCGCCCCCAGCGGTAGCAGGAAGCAAAGACTGCCCAGCGCGAACACCAGCAGCCCGCCCACCAGCACCGGCCGACGACCGATGCGGTCGGCCAGCCGTCCGAGCGGGTACTGGGTGAGCAGCCCGGCCAGGAAGTACGCGGCCATCACCACTCCCACCAGCCCGTCAGGGGAGCCGCGGTGACGGAGGTAGACGGGGAGCAACGGCAAGAGGGCTGACCCACCCAACCACTCCACTCCGGCGGTAGCCGCCAGCGCAGCGACCAGACGCCGCTCGGCCGCCAGGCTCACCGCCAGCTCCCACCGATCGTCATGTCCTCCAGGACTGCCAGGACCCGCCGGCGCAGCTCCCCGCGGGGCGGAGCCAGGTCTCCGATCTCGGCCAGCCAGAGCCCATCAGCGGCCAGTCGGGCGACCGTGGCCAGCGCCGGATCCAGCCCATCCGCCTCCAGCTCCGACTGCCAGCGGCGGTAGGCAGCCCGGAGCGGTTCCAGCAGCGCCGGGTCGGTGGCGGAGGCGGCGAGCAGGGCACCGGAGAGCCGCGCCTCGCGCTCATGCTCGTCGTTGCACTCCTCGCCAAAGCTCGCACGCACGTAGGCGCGGGCGCGGCGGCCGGGAGCAGGCCCGGGATCGGCCACCGCGGCCATGTCGAGATCGAAGCTGTCGCAACATCGGGCCACCATGGCCTGGATCAGGGCCCGGCGGGTGGGAAAGTGGTAGAGGACCGTGCCCTTGGCCACACCCGCCCGCTCGGCCGCTCGCTCGATGGTCAGGGCGTCCGCACCCGCGGCGACGACCAGGTCCTCCGCGGCGGTCAGGATGCGACTGCGCGTCTGAAGGGCACGGGCACTGCTCCGCGGGCTCGAGTCCATGGGACAAAATTGTACCGTCTGGACGGTATAAATCCCGCGCGGCAGTGGAACAGCTCGGTCGCTCGCTTCCGTCCCCGACCTGTACAGGGCACGGATCGTCATGCGGCGGAGGCCCTTCGCCACGGTGCAGGTGCAGACGTTCAGGTGTCGGCGAGCAGGTCGTCGCCCGTCTTGAAGGCCCGGACACGACGTGGGCCCGGCCGGATTCGAACCGGCGGCCAGCCGATTATGAGTCGGCCGCTCTGACCGAGCTGAGCTACGGGCCCGAGTTCAACCCAAATCTTAGGATCCGTATGGAGACCGGCAGGCCGCCAGAGAACCACTGCGTCATCGGAATGTGACGAACCTACCCGAGCTCCTGACGGCAGGGAGAGTGGACGCTGATCCGGAGCGCGACGGTGGAGAGACGCTACACCTCCCAGTGGCTGGCCAGGATCGCGAGAACAGCGCGAACGCCCGCGACATGTTCCGCCGCGGGTACCTATCGACTCCAGATCGCTGAGCTGACCCGAGCACCAAGCGCGGCGCCCGGGGCCCTGCTCCCCCCACCCACGATCGGGGTCGGGAACCTCCACGAAAACCAGCTCCTGTCAAAGACGGTGGCCAGTTGGCCGCGCTCGACCTGGTCCCCAGGTGGCCGTCTTCGACCGTTTCGGCTCCGCCGCACCCGACACCTCATGGCCGAGGGGGCTCGTGGTGCTCATCGTGGGCGGTCCTCGGAACGCCGCGTTGCCGGCCCGGGCCATCGGCTCGGCCGCTGACCGCGTCGGCGATGAGGCCAGGATCTCGGACCTCAAGTGCGCGGGCCTGGGGCGATCACGCCTGAAGGGGGTGGCCCGCCTGCACGCCTGGTCGAACTGGACCTCTTTCACCTACAACCTCCGCACCTGGCCCGCATCCCGACGAAGAAGTGGACCCGGCACGGGACGCGGCACCCCCGCCCCGTCGCAGGGTTTTGATCCTGTGGCGGCGCTGTTCTTCCTCCCCAGACGCACCAGTCATCGCCGGAAACGAGATCCGAGATATTTCCGGAACGAGTAGCCAGAGTGCAGTGACAAGGGTGTGGAGCGGCTCATTCTAGCCCCGGACCTGCGCGGGTCGGTCCTTCCGTCTCTCTTGGCGGTCAGTCCGGCGGTGCCGCGCACCGATCGCGAAACGGCCGCCGATTGCTGCAGGCCCGGTGCGTGCAGAGGAAACGAACGATCAGCCTACACAGACGATATACATTCCACTTCGTTACCGTCGGGATCGTCGACGTAGAAGGTGCGAACCCCGGGCAACACTGGGTGCACGCCGTGACGCACCTCAAGGCCGGCATCCCGGCACCGCCGCTCCAGCTCGTCGTAACGCGCCGGGTCGACGTTGAAGGCGAGGTGGTGGAGCGGCCGCAGCGACCTGTCGGTGGGGAAGGAGCCGTCCGGATCCGGGTGGGGTACCAGCACGATCATCTCCGGCACCCGGCCCTCCCCGGGGCCCGCCCGCAGGAACCGATTGGGGAGATCGGGCGAGGAGAAGACCTCGAGTCCGAAGAGGTCGCGGTAGAAGGCCAGCGAGCGCTCCATGTCGCGTGCCCAGAGCACGATCTCGGCCAGGTGCCGCACCGGCGTCCAGCCGCTCACGAGCCGCCTCCGGCGCCCCCAGCAGCTGCGGCCACGGCCGCGTCCCGCATTGCGGTCAGGTTCGCCTCGGGTGCGGTCGGCGGCACCGAGCAGCCGGGGCCGACCAGCAGGCCCCGGGGAACGCTGCGGATGGCGTCCTGGACCTGGGCCGCGATCTCGGAGGCGGGGCCGTCGACAAGGACTCGGCGCTGCTCCACCCCGCCCATCACCGCCCGGCCGGTTCGCCGGCGGGCCTCGGCCAGCGCCGGGTTGCCCTCGTCGAAGACAGAGTAGCTGAGCGCCTGGACCGGCAGCTGGGCGGCCAGCTCCAGGTACTGGCGCGGCCCGCACAGGTGGAGGACGTTGAACCAGGCCTGCCGGGGCACGTTGCGGAGGATCCTGCGGTCGAGGGGCAGGAGCAGGTCGCGGTACACCTCTAGCGGCATCGCCGCCGGGGTGGCGAAACCGGAGATGGCGTAGAAGATCCCGGCCGCCCCTTCCTGCACCGACGCCACCACGAACTCGATCAGGGCGTCCGCGATCCGATCCAGGGCGGCGCCGACGACCTCTGGCCGGCCTCGCAGGTCGGCCACCAGCCGGTCCCGGTCGCGCCCGACCAGGTAGGCGGCCACCGACATCGGGGAGAAGACAGTTTGCAGCACCGGCACCGTCTCCCCCAGCTCACCCACGACCCGGCCCAGGGTTCGGGCCTGTTGCTCCATCACCCCGAAGTCGGCCAGCGCCAGCCGCTTCCAGGAGTCCCCGTCGTCGATCGGCGTATGGTCGCAGACCGGCGCCTGCTCAGGGCTGCCCGAGGGCCGGTACCTGGCTCCGAATGCCTCGGCGAAGAACGTTGCCCGGGGCTGGAACTTGACGTAGTCCCACCCCAGCCGGCGGGCACGGTCGACCGTTACCGCCGCCAGCCGCTCCGGCGACCACTCGTCCAGGTAGCTGTGTCCCCAGGCCCCGACCGGCGGCCGGTCCACCGCCCGCCCGGCCAGCGCCGCCTCTACGCGGTCTCGCGAGTTCACGACCATGAGTTTGCCACCGCACCCGGAGGTGACGGCACCTGCTGCACCCACGCCCGCGCAACCCAATCGGGCTCCCGGCCCCGGCCGCAGCGGCCGGTCAGCGCTCGGCGCTCAGCTGCCGATCCAGCCCAGTAGCTGGTCGACGCGGGCCCGGTCCAGGCCACGCACGATCTGGTGCCGGTCCAGCACCAGCAGAGGAGTGACCTGGCCGTCCCAGTCCTCCCACTCCCGCCGCGCCACCGGGTCGCCGTCCACCGAGCGCATGCGGGGCTCCACTCCCAGCCCCTGCAGGTGCTCCCGGAGCACCTGGGAGTCGACCTCGCCGCTCCGACAGTAGATCACCGCGTCCATACCCGATCCCATTGCACCAGCCACCTGGGGTGGAGTCAATAGATCACACGCCACCTATCAGCTCTTTCTATGCATCGATAGGCACCAACGGCGGCGCTATGATCCGGACAGTGGACATCGCCGCCGAGGCCGCTCGTCTGCGCCTGGCTGCGGAGACGAGACCGCTGAAGCTGCCCGCGCGGCGGCGCATCGACGAGCGGCACCACGTCGTGACGGATGATGGGCTCAGCATCTGGTACACGGTCCAGCTCACCCCGCGGGCGCGGATCCTGGAGGCCATCTTCGAGCGCACCGACCGCCGGCCGAGCAACGAGGAGTGCCGGGCCTGGCTGACGGAGCTGATGCGGGGGCGGGTGCCGATGGAGACGCCGGGGATGGCCCACGCCTACACCCGACGCTTCGAGATCGTGGAGAAGCGCCCTGAGTCCGAGCGAGAGGACTGACCCGGAGCTATGCCGCTCTCCGGGGCCGTCCTACGTGAGCTCCAGGAGGTGGTAGGCGAGGCCAACGTCGTCCACCGCCCCGACGACCTCCGCATCTTCGAGCGGGACGGCTCGATCGCCGGGGCGGTGCCCGATGCGGTCGTCCTCCCCGCCACCACGCAGGAGGTAGCGAGGGTGGTTCGGATCGCGGCCCGCCACGACCTCCCGGTCGTGCCCAGGGGGGCGGGCACCGGCCTCTCCGGGGGGGCAGTGACCCTCCGTGGCGGGATCGCGCTCCAGCTCTCCCGAATGCGTCGGATCCTGGAGATCGATCCCCACGCCCGCACCGCCCTGGTCGAGCCGGGCGTGGTGAACTACGACCTCCAGCAGGCGGCGGCACGATACGGGCTCTTCTACGCCCCCGATCCCTCCTCCCAGAAAGCCTGCACGTTGGGCGGTAACGTGGCCGAGAACTCGGGCGGCCCCCACTGTCTCTCCTACGGCGTCACCACCAACCACGTGCTGGGGGTAGAGGCAGTCTTCGCCGATGGCAGCGTCGCCTGGGTGGGCGGCGACGCCCCCGACCGACTGGGTCTCGACCTGCTCGGGCTCCTGGTCGGGTCGGAGGGGACCCTGGCCACCATCACCAGGATCAAGGTTCGGCTGCTGCCGCTGGCCGATGCAGTGGTCACGCTCATGGCCGCGTTCCCCACCATCGATACCGCCAGCCAGGCGGTGTCGGACGTGATCGCCCACGGCATCGTACCCGCCGCCCTGGAGATGATGGACCAGGTCACGATCGGGGCCGTCGAGGCCCACTACCGAGCCGGGTACCCGACCGACGCCGGCGCGGTCCTGCTCACCGAGGTCGAGGGGATCCAGGAGAGCTGCGCCGAACAGGCCGCCGCGATCGAGGACATCCTCCGCCGGAACGAGGCGACGGGTCTGCGGGTGGCGCAGGACGCGGCCGAGCGGGAGCTGCTGTGGGCGGGCCGCAAGGGGGCCATCGGCGCGCTGGGCCGGATTCGGCCCAACTACTACCTCCACGACGGGGTGGTGCCGCGAACTCGTCTGCCGCAGGTCCTGCATCAGGTCGGGGAGATCGGGCGCCACTACCGGCTGCCCGTCGCCAACGTCTTCCACGCCGGCGACGGCAACCTCCACCCCAACATCCTCTTCGATTTGCGCGAGCCCGGGATCATGGAGCAGGTGGAGGCAGCTGGGGAGGAGATGCTGCGGGCGGTGGTGGAGGCAGGCGGAACCCTGTCCGGTGAACACGGGATCGGGATCGAGAAGAACGCCTTCATGCCCTGGATCTACGCCCCTGCCGACCTGGAGGCGATGCAGCGCGTGAAGCGGGTGTTCGACCCGGAGGGTCGGCTCAACCCGGGCAAGATCTTCCCCGACCCTGGGCGCCGTCCCCGCCTCACCGCCCGTGCCGGCTTCTGTGCCCAGGCCCGCTGGTGGTGAGCGGGTGAACCAGGGGCCGGCCATCGACGGGCTGGCCCCCGGGCGGGTGGAGCGGCCCGCCAGCGCCGAGGAGCTGGCAGAGATCCTGCGGCAGGCCGACCGGGCGGGTGAGGCGGTGCTGCCCTGCGGCGGGGGCCGGGCGATGGGACTGGGAGACCCGCCCGAGCGCTGGGACGTGGCCCTGGAGACCCGAGGCCTGGCCCGCATCCTGGAGGTCAGCCAGGCCGACTTGACCGCCAGCGTCGAGGCCGGCGTCACGCTGGAGGAGCTCAACGCCGAGCTGGGCCGGATGGGCCAGTTCGTGCCCATCGACCCGTTCAACTCGCCGGGCCACACCGTGGGTGGGGTGCTGGCGGCCGGCCTGTCCGGGCCGCTGCGGCTCGGCTACGGCTGGTCCCGCGACTTCGTGATCGGGCTCCGGGTGGCCCTCGCCGACGGCCAGCTGGTGGCGAGCGGCGGACGGGTGGTCAAGAACGTGAGCGGATACGACCTGACCAAGGTCCACCTGGGGGCGCTGGGCACCTGCGGCGTGATCGTGGCCGCCTCGTTCAAATTGTTCCCGCTCCCGCGCTACGAGCTGACCCTGGAGGCGGTGGCCGAGGACGGCTGGGCGGAGGCCCGGCGGGCACTGGAGCTGCCGCTGCGCCCGATCGCACTGGAGCTGACCGCCGAAGGCCGGCTCTGGGCCCGGCTGGCCGGCAGCCGGGACGGCGTGGCCCGCATGGCCGCCACCCTGGGCTGGGCC
>CADDZO010000146.1 GCA_902812395.1 bacterium
TTCGGGATCGTCTTCCTCTCGATGGGGGTGTGGGCTCACCACATGTTCACCGTCGGCCTGAACATCTACCTCGAGACCTTCTTCATGGCCATGACGATGCTGATCGCGGTCCCGACCGGGATCAAGTATTTCAACTGGATCGCTACCGCATGGAAGGGGAGTCTGGAATTCAAGGTTCCAGCAAAGTTCGCATTCGGCTTCATGGCCACCTTCCTCATTGGTGGAATTAGTGGCGTCTACCTGTCATCAGTACCCGTGGACACTCAACTCCACAACTCCTACTTTGTGGTAGCGCATCTGCACTACGTCCTCTTCGGCGGCAGCGTTATGACGATCTTCGCTGGCATTTACTACTGGTTCCCGAAGATCTTCGGCCGCAAGCTCGATGAGAGGCTGGGCGAGTGGCATTTCTGGCTGACATTTATCGGCGTCAACCTTACCTTCTTCCCGATGCACATCCTGGGCTTGGAAGGGATGCCTCGACGTATCTTCACGTATCCAGGTGGGCAGGGCGAGCAAAACTGGGGCACTATCAACCTGTTCATCACGGTGACGTCTTTCATCCTCGCGTTGTCGGTCCTTGTGTTCCTGATCAATATCTTCTATAGCCTGAGGAACGGCGAACTCGCTGGCGACGATCCGTGGGATGGCCACACTCTGGAATGGTCGACAAGCTCGCCGCCGCCGCCGTACAACTTTGAACGGATCCCGCCGATCCGCTCGTTCATGCCTCATCGCGACTTGAAGAGAATGAGGGAGCGACAGAGACAGAAGGAGGAGAACCTAAGAGTTGCTGTCACAGATGGGCAGTAGCAATAGGGAAATCGGAGTGCTGATCACCCTGCACACGGGAGCTGATCAGCTGTGCGAACTCGCCCGTCAGGGAGTGACTGGAATTCTCCATTTGGGCGCACGAATTTGGCCCGACCTGTGGAAGGTCAACGATGTCCGGGTCGAGGGTGCCGTAGTTTGCGGCCACCCACGATAACGCGATAGGCAGAGTGCTCTGGCGACATCGGCGAGTCGGGTCTAGGTTGTCGAGGTGAGGACCATGCGGCGGGCAGGATGCGGGATCCAGCGGGCCCGAGGACTGAGCCCGCGGCCATGCCGATCCGGCGGGGGCCGATTGGCAGCTGCAGAGTCCCCAGGAAGCGGTCGGCTTCCTCCATGTGGATGGCCAGGTGAGTGCGACTGGGGAGGGCCGTGGCAGCTGGGGGATCAGGGAGGGACCGGCATCCCGTTGCGGACCCCGTCCCGCCACCGCCAGGGCGCACGACCAGCGTCGTGTGTAAAGGACGAGGTCCAGGTTTCGTTCAACAGCTGGCGGAACCCGGCCCGGCCGAGGCGGGTCGCTCTACCACCCCGGTGGCCGTTGACCTGAACGCCTCGCGTGGCCACCATCTTGCCTCACGGCGGACCCGCACCAGCTGGCCCAAGCGGTAGGCCCCTCCTTCGGTCAGCCGGGTCTGCGACTTGGCCAGGACGACGTCCATCCCGATCGCGTTGGTTGCCCGGTACCGCGGCGACAACCCAAGGCACGACACCCACCGGACCAGCGGGTGACCCAGCCAGCAGGGCTGGGGGCTGGGCCCCTACAACGCTCTCAGGGAGAGATCACGTCCAGGACCTGGTTTCGGGTGTTGATGCCCCACTGGGCGATGATCGAGGCGATCACGATGAACAGGGCGATGAACAGCATCGAATACAGAGGGCCAAGGGTGGGGATCAGCGGAGCAACGGCAAGGATGCCGACGCCTCCCCCGAGGTGTCCGATTCCGTCGACCAGGGCAAAGCCGGTGGTGCGGGCCCGGGTGGGGAAATTCTCGGTTGACCAGCTGTAGGTCATCGGCACCCAAAGGTTGAAGCCGAAGAAGACCACACAGGCGCCGAAGAAGCTGAGGGCGAGGTGGTTGCCGGCCAGGCCGACGATGAAAGCGCCGATTACCGTCAACAGCCCCGACAGTGGGAGCCAGCGCTTGCGTTCCATGCGCTCGCCGAAGACGAAGGCGACGACCGCGCAGCAGATGAAGCCCAGCGTGCCGATGGCCGCGATCAGGCCTGCCTCGGGGGGCGGATAGTGAAGGGTGGCGAGGACCACCGTGAAACCGATGGCGTAGGCGTAGACGGTCATGTAGGCGATGAACCAGACCGCCAGCAACAGGCCCATGCGGCCGAGGTAGGTCGGGTTGGAGAAGATAGCGCTGTAGGCGAGGCGCGGGACTATCGCCACCTCGCCCACCTCGGCGGAAGGCTCGGGCAGCTCGCCGTGGCGGCGGGCTCGGGCCTCCATGTCTGACACCACTCGGTCGGCATCCTGGATCCTGCCCCGCGAGATCAGCCAGCGCGGCGACTCTGGCAGCTGGAAGCGGAGCAGGACGCCGATCAGCCCGAGCACAGCGCCGATCACGTACATGATCCGCCAGCCGCTGGTGAAGCTGGAGCTGGCGACCGCGAAGGGCAGGCCCAACGGCCACGGGGTGGCCGGTGTGGTCAGCAGCAGCCCCACCCAGATTCCGAAGAAGGCGCCCAGCGCGGACATGATGAAGATCAATGAGGTGTACTTGGCCCGCTGGGAGCGGGGTGCCATCTCATTGACATACGTGTTGACGATGGCCAGGTCGGCGCCCACCCCAATCCCGGTGATGAAGCGGGCGAAGATGAAGTAGGGAAGGTTGCCGCTGAACACCGTGAGCAGCGACCCCACCCCGGTCACGGCCATCGTGACCAGGAGCATGTCCCGCCGTCCGAACCGGTCGGCGAGCGGGCTCAGGATCAGGGTGCCGACCACATACCCGAAGAGGTTGATCAGGACCGGGAGGCCGAGGTAGCTGCTGGCATTGACCGGTGTGCAGTGGGGCTGGATCTGGGTGCAGGTCTGGATGAACGAGACGTTGATGTCGAAGATGTCAAAGAAGGTGAAGAGAAAGCCGATGCCGATCACCCAGATGAACAGGTAGGGCAACGACCAGATCGGGATCCGGTCGAGGCGAGCCACCACCTGGCGGGGTGAAAGCGCGACTGACATGGATTACTCCCTCCAACTTCGAAGGCATGCGCTGCCGGGATTGTTGCAGCCCGGCCGCCGATCGTCAAGTCGCTTGCAACACCCCAGACAGGTCGCCCGCCCGCAGCCGGCCGCGGTTGTATTGGTACTCGGGGATCGCGATCATCGGCGGCCGCTCCAGGTCACCGATGTCCATGACCTCCAGGAAGAACCGATCGTTCTGGTAGTGGATCAGCTTCATCGACCGGTTCACCTCCTCGACCAGGCGGATCCGGTGGCGATCGCCCAGCCGCTTCAGCGCCACCTGCATGATGGCGAAGGCCATCTTGGAGAGCGCGAACAGGTCCTGGTTGCGGTGGATGCGGACGCCCAGGTCGCTCTGGGCGATGGCGTTGAGCCCGAAGTTCTCGAGGATGTCGATCAGATGCCCGGTCTCGACCCCGTAGCCGGTGAAAAAGGGAAGGCGCTCCAGCAGCTCCCGGCGGCCGGCGTACTCCCCCGAAAGCGGCTGGAGGAGCCCCGACAGGAGGGGATAGAAGAGGTTGAGCAACGGGCGGGCGGTCAGCTCGGTGACCCTGCCGCCACCGGCGGCGTGGAGCTCGTTGCCGAAGTTGAGGGGCCGGCGATAAAAGCCCTTGACATAGCCGATCCGGGGGTCGACCAGCAGCGGCCCAACCGTCCCGTAGACGAACTGAGGGTGGATGTTGGAGATGTCGGTGTCGCACCAGGCGACGATGTCGCCGTGCAGCACGTGCAGGCTCTTCCAGAGGGCCTCGCCCTTGCCCTGGAAGGTCCCGTGCTCGGGCAGGACGTCGGCGTGGCGAACCACCGGCACCCGGAGCGAGTGCACCACCTCCACCGTGCGGTCGCTGGACCCGCTATCGATGACCACGATCTCGTCCAGCAGCGGTACCCGGTCCACCAGCTCACGCTTGAGCGTGGCCACGATCTCCCCGATTGTGGCCTCCTCGTTCAGGGTGGGCAGGCCCAGGCTTATGGTCAGCCCCTGACGGCGCTTGATCTCGACCAGGCGATGGACGTCTCGGAATTCGCGGGAGTGGAAGGTGTTCTCGGCGAACCACTTGTCCACGATGGTGGAAACCTCCGCCGAACCCAGCACCACTGGTCCCGCCGGCGCCTGCTCGGGCAACACGGCCGGCACGGCCCGCGAACTCTTGGCCAGGATGACCGTGCCCGGCAGCGACTGGACCGTGGCCGCCAGTCGGCTGCCCACCAGCATCGGCGTGCGCATGGTCGCGGCCTGCGCGCCCAGGACCGTGATCCCGTGCCGCCGTCCCTCCTCGGCGATGGCGCGACTTGGGTCGGTCGCATCCAGCTCCGTAACCCGAGGCCGGTGGCGGCGCAGCCTCCGCAGCAGATCACGGAACTGTCGCACTTCACGCTCTCGTTTGTCCCGGCCCTGGCGGGGGTCGTAGACGTGGAGGACGGTGAGGGGCAGGCCGGTGCCGCCGGCGAGCCCGATCGCGGCCCGGATCGCCAGCTCGGCCGAGGCCCCACCGCGAACCGGAACCAGGATCCCGTCGGCACCGGCCAGCCCGCCCCCCTCGGGGTCGGGTCGGACCAGGAGCAGATCGGCCGGCGGATCGGTGGCCAGGTCCTCCAGGTTGCGGTCGGCGGTTTGCTTGCCTAGGCCCGGCCACTCGACCAGAATCAGGTCGGCTCCGTTCTCATAGACGGCCTCACGCACCCCCTGGGCCAGGCTGGGGGCGACTCTTACCTGCACTCCGAAATGGCCGGGGGAGCGCATCTCCAGGTCTCGGACCCGCTGGAGCAGGGCCCGGTAGCGGCGGGCGACGGTCACGTTCTCGGCGATCGGTCTGCCCTGGGAGAGCTCGACCACCCCCAGCAGCTGTCCCGTCCCTCCGTCCCCACGGAGCAGTGCCGCTGCCACCTCGAGCAATCGGGGCGCGGCTCGTGCCCGGGTGATGGGCACCAGCAGCCGCACCCGTCTATCCGGCACAGGCCTCCTCGAGCACCCGCTCCATCCGCTCGACCACCGTGCTCCAACGAAAGCAGTCGAGGACCCGGCGGCGGGTGCGGACCGGACGGCTGCGGAGCGCCCGCTCCACCACCGCCGCCATCTGGGCGGCGCTGCCGTCGGCGGGGAAGGTGAAGGCCCCGCCGGCGGTCTCGCGCAAGGCCGGGATGTCGGCACACACCAGTGGGGCACGGGCCAGCGCCGCCTCCAGGGCGGGCAGTCCGAAGCCCTCCTGCTCACTGGGGAGCAGGACCAGGTCGGCCAGCCGGTACAGCTCCGCGATCACCGAATCATCCACCGGATGCTGCCCGTCGGGCGAGGCGAGCTCGCAGAGGAAGGTAGCGGCGCTGCCCAAGCCGAGCTCCGAGCCGAGCCGACGCAGCCTGCCGGCGTAGGCGGTGTTGTCCACCGAATGGGGCCCCAGCGGGCCGCTGACCACCAGACGCAGCCGGGGGTGGTCGGGAAGCAGCAGGGCCGCGACCTGCAGGGCCAGCTCCAGCCGCTTGCGCGGGGTGATGCGGACGGGGACCAGGATGAACGGATCGGCTTGGCCCAGGTCGGCCCTGGCCATCAGCTCCCGGGTGCGCGGGGAGAGGCTCCAGAAGTCCTCGGGCGCCACCCCGTTGGGGACGACCGGGATCCGGCGCTCCGGGAGCCCGAGTGCCCGGGCCAGCTCGCGGCGCCGGAGACGGGAGATGGCGACGTAGCGGGTGCGGGGCTGGGGCTGGTGCAGGATCGACCAGGGGGTACCCAGGCGACGGAAGGCGGCGTAGCGAGGATTCGTCCAGGCCAGGTCGTGGGTCCAGGCCAGCACCGGCGGACCGGCTCGGGGCAGGGCGGCGGCCAGGGGCAAGTTGAAGGGCATGGTCATGACGTTGTGGGCCACCACCAGGTCACGGTCGGCGAGGACCGGCCGCAGCCGCTCGACCAGACGATCCTGCAGGGCGGCAAACGCTTCCCGGGCAGCGTCGCCGGCCGCCAGCCGGCGCGCCATTCCTTCGACCTCGGGGTGGCGGGAATCGATCTCGGGCACGGGCAGAGCATCGCCGCGGCCGGCCACCACCAGCACGTCGTGCCCCCGCTCGCGGAGAAGGCGGGCCTGGGCTGCCATCACCGACTCGACCCCACCCGGCACTGGTGCTGCGGTGTAGTGAACCAGGGCCAGGCGTCGGGCCGGAGCGCGGGGGCTGGGTGCGGCGCTCAGGGCGGCAGCTCCAGGTGCCGGAAGCCGGCCGGGCGGCGGTCGAGCACCACCCGAGCCCCCTCGCCGCACTCCACCGTGAAGGAAACCAGCTCGCCGCCCACCCGCATGCCCTCGACCCGCAGCCGGCGGAAGAGCGGAGTTTCGACCGGGTCGATGCGGAGCCTTCCCTCCAGGGCGTCGACCTCGATCCCGAGCAACACCTGCAAGAAGTGGAAGAGCGCCCCCGCTCCCCAGGCCTGGGGACTACAGCTGACCAGGTACTCGCCGGGTCCGGCCTGGAAGCGGCGGTCGCGGGAGAACCCGCAGAAGAGCTCGGGGATGCGGCGGTCGTTGAAGCGGAGGCAGGCCTCCAGCACCGAGGAGGCCACCAGGGCAGCACGCTCCCGGTGGCCGTAACGACGCATGCCGGCGGCGATGATCGAGTTGTCGTGGGGCCAGACCGAGCCGTTGTGGTAGCTCATCGGGTTGTAGTTCAGGGCCCGGGCGGAGAGCGTGCGCACTCCCCAGCCCGAGAACATCTCGTCCGAGGTGAGCCGTTCCGCCACCGCCGCCGCCCGCTGCGGGGCGGCGATGCCCGACCACAGACAGTGGCCCGGGTTGCTGCTGATCGAGGGCACCTGCTTCTTGTCTCGGTCCAGAGCCTGGGCGTAGAAGCGCTCGCCGGGCATCCAGTAGGCCTCCTCGAAGCGAGCCCGCAGCCGCTCTGCCTCCTGTTCCAGGCGCTCGGCCTGGTCGAGCTGCCCCAGCCGACGCAGGATGGCGGCCAGGCCCGCCTTGCCGTGGTAGACGTAGCCCTGGACCTCGACCAGCGCCGCCGGCAGCGGCGCGGCCGCCCAGCGTTCGCCGACCGCCTCCACCAGCGAGTCGGCCGAGTCCTTCCAGCCCTGGTTGACCACCACCGCCTGGCGCAGGGAGCGATGCCGGCGGCGCCCGTCCAGTAGGGGCGGCTGGGGCGCGCCGGTGGCCGCCCCGTACTCAACGAACCCGTCCTGATCGCGGTCGCCGTAGCGATCGATCCACTCGAGAGCCCGGTGGACGTGGGGCCGGAGCTCGGCCAGCAGCTCGGTGTCACCCGTCCAGCGCACCAGCTCGACCAGCGCCACCAGAAAGAGCGGGGTGGCGTCGATCGAGCCGTAGAAGGGAGTGTGGGGGATGAGGCCGAGCCGGGCCAGCTCCCCGAAGCGCATCTCGTGGAGGATCTTGCCCGGCTCCTCGGCCCGGTAGGGGTCCTCCCGCTGTCCCTGGTGCTGGGCCAGGAAGCGGAGCGTGCCGACGGCCAGCTCAGGATTGAGCGCCAGGGTCTGGATCGAGGTGATGAGCGCGTCCCGGCCGAAGGGGACCGCGTACCAGGGCAGGCCGGCGGTGGGGAAGAGGCCGGTTGGGCGCTCGTCGCACAGCACCCTCAGGTCCTCCAGGTTGCGCCAGACCAGGCCACCGTCGAGCAGCTCGTTGTCGGTCGTAAAGCGAGTGCAGGAGCTGTTCCACCGTTGGTAAGTGCGCTCAAGGGCACCGAGGGCGTCGTCGAAGAGGAAGCCAGCCTCCTGGGCCTCCTCATCCCGGAGACGGGGCAGGACCGAGACCAGCAGGATCAGTGTGTCGGAGCTTCCCCGGGGGTCACGGTGGCCGTAGGCCGCCAGGTGAACCGGCATCGAGGCGGTCCCGCCCTCCACCAGCGTCGGGACCGGGTGGAAGATCACGTTGGTCGTGCGGTGGAGCCCGTCGGCCCCGCGGTAACCGAAGCGGAGCCCGGCCTGGGTGGTGGTCGGTGGCTCGGGGCGTCCCAGGTCGTGCGGTGGACGGAAGCCGCGGACCTGGAAGATGTCCAGGAAGTCCGCCTCGAGCCGCAGCTCCAGTTCGAACTCCACCGGGAACGGATTGCAGTTCTGGATGCCGATCCGCTCGTGGACGCCGTCGTGCACGAAGCGGGTGCGTCGCACCGAAAGGCTCTGGCGTGGGATGTGCCCGACGTGGGAGACGAGCTCGGGGTTGGTGAGCTGGAAGGTGGCGACGTAGGCCCGGTCCACCCCCTGGTTGAGTAGGATCGGGCGACGCCCATTCAGGCGGAGTTCGTAGCGGGAGAGGAAGCGCGTGTCGGAGCGATAGAGACCGAGGCCTCCCTCCGCAGCGGAGGGGACGTCCCCGGCTAGGTCGGAGACCATGAAGAGGTCGTTTTGCTTCAGGATCACGCGATCCTCGAGCACGGGCCGATTGTAGGAGCGGACCTGCCTTGGACCGGGGCGGGGTCGGTAACTGTTTAGCATTCGAGCCTATAGTAATATACAGGGGTACACTGGACGGAGTGGGCGCGGCAACATGGCGTTCATCTCGTGACCGCCTACCGCTGGTTCCGGGAAGGCAAGCTCCCGGTTCCTGCGCGCGGTCCCCGCCGGCTGATCCTGGTGGACCAGGCACCGGCCACTGCCGTTCCAGAGATCACGGCCGTGTATGCCCGAGTGTCCTCCGCTGACCAGCGCGCGGATCTGGACCGACAGGTTGCTCGGGTGAGCGCATGGGCGGCAGCCCAGAGCTTGGCGGTGGGCCGCGTGGTGACCGAGGTCAGCTTTGCGCTGAACGGCAAGCGCCGGAAGTTCTTGGCCCTCCTGCGCGACAATTCGGCGACCGCGATCGTCGTGGAGCACCGCGACCGGTTCGCCCGCTGCGGCGCGGAGGAGGTCGAGGCTGCGCTGGCGGCACACGGCCGCCGGTTGCTCGTTGTGGATCCATCGGAGGTGGATAACGATCTGGTCCGGGACGTGACCGAGATCCCAACCAGCCTCTGCGCTCGCCTCTCCGGGCGGCGAGCGGCTGCCAACCGAGCGGCCAAGGCCCTCGCAGTGGCTACTGGGGGGGACCCGTGAAGCTGCCCCAGGCCTACCGGTACGCGCTCGATCCCACCCCGGCCCAAGAGCGGAGGCTCCGCTCCCATGTCGGAGCGGCTCG
>CADDZO010000147.1 GCA_902812395.1 bacterium
GCCGCAGCGCTGGCGCTCTGGGCCGCCCTGGCGGCGGCGGGACCGGGAGGCGTAGCCCGGATCCACGTCGGCCCGGGCGCCTTCTACCGGGTGATCGCTTACCCGATGATGCTGGCGGGCTTTCTGGCCCTGACCGCCCTGGTGCTGCTGCCGATCGCCGTGGGCTGTGGCCGCATGTGGCGGCAGACGGGCGGAGGCCCTGCGATACGATCGCCACAGCTCTGGGCTCGGGCGCTGTTCGACGCCGCCTCTCTGCGGCTGCTCTCTGGAGCCGGTGGCGGCTGCTACCGAGCCGGGCCGGTACCCTCGCGGGCACTGCGGCAGCTCCACCAGCTGCTGGTGGTGGGATTCCTCCTGACGTTCGGCGCCACCCTTGCCGCCGCCGTCGAGCAGGACCTCCTCGGCCGTCTTCCCCCCTACCCTCTGCTCAGCGTGCCGGTCGGGCTGGGCACGGTCGGCGGGCTGGGAATCGTCGCCGCCGCCAGCGCCCTGCTGGTGCTGGAGCGGAGGGACCGCCTCGGGGTCGCCTTCCTGGCCCTGAGCGAGGCGGTCGCGGTGAGCGGGCTGCTGCTGCTGGCGTTGCGCACGACCCCGCTGATGGGTCCCTTGCTGGTCCTGCACCTGGCCCTGGTGGCCGCGCTGTTCCTGACCCTTCCCTACGGGAAATTGGTGCACGCTCCGCTGCGTCTGCTGGCCCTGGTGCGCGAGCAGGCCGAGGCCAGGGCCAAATAGCCGGTTCCGGTCCCCCGCGGCCTCCGACATGGCCGGCTCCACATCGGGCCGCGAGGCGAGCGTAGACGCCACCGCGCAAACTGCCACTGGCGGATAGGGACGACGCCGCAGCGAGGTCTTCAGCCGCGAAGCAGCGGGCTCGGGCGCCGCCTCAGCGGGCCATCGTCACCCCCACGACCTCCTCGCAGGTGCCGCTCTCCACGTCGAAGATCCGGCGGCGCTGCCGCCTCAGGTCGGCCCCCAGCACGTGTACCGACAGGGCCTCCTCCGGCTCCAGGACCTCGATGCGATGGATGTCGTGGGGCGGGAGCAGCGGGTAGACCGCCCCCCGGGTGAGGACCTCGTCGGCCACCACCTCCACGCTGCAGTGGCCGGCCACCGAGCCGTCGTCGAGGCGACGGTAGCGGATCGTGCGCTGCCGACCGGACTGCACCCCGATCAGCCCCCAGGTCACGTGATCGTGGACCGGCGTCGGATGGCCGCGGCGGAACAGGACCCCGTAGATCAAGAGCGAGTCGTCCCGGTTGCGGTAGTAGACGTACCCGGGCCGCCCCCCGTCCACGGTCCGTCGGTACCGCTGCTCCGTCCACCCCGGACCTCGCAGCGCCCGGGCCAGCAGCGGCTCCAGCCGCCTCACCGCCTCCTCCCGGTCCTGCACCCCGCCCGGCGCCTCCATCACCCGGCGAGCGTCCTCGACGAACTCGGCGACTCCGTAAATGGCCATGCACCGAGCTTGCCACCTGGCTGCCCAGCGTGGGTGCTCTGACCTGGGATTGGCGAAGTGATCCAAGGCAGAGGTCGGCGAGCGGTCGTCGGCGAAGGGACAGAGTGGAGTGTCACGATCAGCCCAACCGGGTATCGGGAAGCCAGGATGGCAAAGAACAAGGCGCGCCGGGTGGGAAGGATCGTCAATGCAACCGATCCAACCGACGCCGGCGCCCATGCCGACGCCACAACCCCGGCCCCCGGTTGGCTACTCCGGGCACGGAGGCCCAGCGCCGACCTCCGGTCCTGCTACTCGGACGTGGACATCGACGGCCAACTCGCCAACCCCAGCGGGGCTCGCCTTCTCCTGGCCGAGCTGGGTATCCGGAGCCCGGAGTCGCGCACCGGCACGGCCGGAGCTCCTCATGGGTGTACATGTTGGGAATCCCATCCCAACTCACGGCCGTGTGCCGCCGATCTCAGGCGCTCGTTCTGCAACAGGCCGGCCCGCGGTCCACAAGCTGATCGCGGCACCCTGGGGAGCCTTTATCTCCAAGGGCTGCGTCGAGAGCTTCAGCCGGCAGCCGCTCGAGTCCGACGCCGCAGTCAGCTGCTCGCTCTGCGGTCAGCGCCGCCGGGCGGTGACCCTGGGAACGGGCGCCAGCTGCTGGCCGGGGATCCCCGGCGCTGGCCACGGCCAGGGCGGCGGTGGGCGACGGGAACGTTCGGGGCCCGGTGACCCGGTCAGGAGCCGGGCTCACCGATCCGGGGCGGCAAGCGAGCGGTCCCGCAGCATCCGGATCAGGTCGAGGTCGAAGCACTTCTCGTCTCGGGTGACCAGCGTCAGGAAGGTCTCGGTTCGGTTGACGTCGGCCAGCTTCCAGATCTGTATCAGACAGTCGCGGAGGTGCTCGTGGTCGCGGACCCGCAGCCGCAGGATCAAGTCCATGGGGCCGGTGACGACCGAGACCTCCTCGACCTCGGGCAGGTCCTGGAGGGCGGCCAGGATCACCTCCGGCTCCTTGAGCGCATTGACCGCGGTCACGCTGACGTAGGCCACCACCGGGAAGCCGAGCCGAGCGCGGTCGATGTCCGCTCGGTAGCCGCGGATGATGCCGGCCCGCTCCAGCCGCGCGATCCGCTCCGCTACCGCGGGGGCCGACATCCCCACCTCACGGGCGATCCGGCGCTGGGACAAGCGGGCGTCGCGAACCAGGCTCTCGAGCACCGCCAGATCCACGTGGTCGAGCGCGGGCCGGTCCCCGTGGGGCCTAACCTCTCCAGAAGCGTTCGTCAAGCTCCTTGGCTTGTCGCTCTTTCTTTCACCAGGTGGTATTGCCATCGAGGCTTCCTCACGATATCCTGAACTGGGTAAATGGGATACGCCCGCCAGCGGAGCCCTTCGGCCGGCTGGGTCCCCCCTGCCGGCGTCCCGTCCCCCGTCTGGCCACGGTCCCCACGAGGGAGTCGAGCATGAGCAGCGATCGCACACGCCCCCGCCAGCTCTCCCGGCGGCAGTTCCTGAGCGGGGCCGCAGCCGCCGGCGGGATTGCGGCCGGCGGCTCCACGCTGGCCTCGATCCTGGCCGCCTGTGGCGCTAGCAGCAGCCACCCGGCGTCCTCCACCAGCGCTGCCATCACCATGGCCGTCTACCAGGAGCCGGACACACTGGATCCGGGCGCGACCGGGTTGATCACGGTGGGGATGATCGACCTGTGCATCTTCGACCCGCTCATCTGGCGGCTCTCGATCAACGGCACCACCCGCTTCTACCCGGGCCTGGCCAGCAGCTGGCAAGTGTCGCCCGACGCCACAACGTACACCTTCAAGCTGCGCTCCGACGTGAAATTCCACGACGGCACCCCGCTCGACGCCTCGGCGGTGAAGGCGACGTTCGACCACATCGCCAACCCGGCCACCAAGTCGCGCTCGGCGGCCGGGGACCTGGGCCCCTACCAGGAGACCCGGGTGCTGGACCCCCACACCGCCCAGATCGTGTTCAAGCAGCCCAACGCCTCCTTCCTGGACGAGGTGGCCAGCATCGACTTCGGGATCTCCTCGCCGACGGCGCTGGCCCGGTACGGTTCGGACTACGGCCACCACCCGGTCGGGACCGGTCCCTTCCGTTTCAAGGAGTACGTCGTCGGCCAGCACGTGACCGTCGAGCGAAACCCTGAGTACCGCTGGGGTCCGGCCCCGATCCGGAGCGGGCCTCCGCTGCTGAGCCAGGTCACCTTCCGCATCCTCTCCGACCCGGGCGCCCGCTTCGACGCCCTCCAGACGGGTGAGATCCAGATCGCCCCCAACCTCAACCCGCAGGACATCGCCAAGCTGCGAGGAAACCCGCAATACTCCCTCTACAAGATCTCCTCCACCGGCATGCCCTGGGTGATCATGGTCAACGCCCAGAAGCCGCCCACCGACGACCTGAACGTGCGCCGGGCGCTGGAGTACGCGACTGACAAGGAAGCCATCATCAAGACGCTCTACTTCGGCCTCCACACTGCGGCCGACCAGACCTTTACCCCGACCACGCCCGGGTACAACCCAGCGATCAAGAACATGTACCCCCACGACCCGCAGAAGGCGGGCCAGCTGCTCGACGCCGCCGGCTGGACCATGGGCTCGGGCGGTATCCGGACCAAGAACGGCCAGCCGCTCCAGCTCAACTTCATCAACATCGCCGGTTACGGCTTCGACGGCATCTCCGAGCTGATGCAGTCACAGTTCCGGCAGGTGGGGATCCAGGTCTCCATCTCCGACCAGTCGTTCCCAGCCGTGGCCGACACCTACAACAGCGGCGCTCAGCACCTTGCCGACTTCTTCTACTACGACGTCTCGCCCTACTTCGTCCGCTCCATCTACGGCTGCGACCAGATCGCTCACGGTTTCAACTGGGAGCACTACTGCAACCCCGAGCTGGACTCGCTGGTGGACCAGGCCAACGCCACTGTGGACAGCTCCAAGCGCGACGCCATGTACCAAGAGGCGAGCAAGATCATCCAGCAGGCGGCGGTCATCATCCCCATCTACAACTCGGACGGGCTGTTCGTGGCCAGCTCCCACCTCAAGGGCCTCCACTTCACCGTGAACGCGTTCCCCCTGCTGCACGGCGCCAGCTACTGAGCCATGGCCCACCTCGTCGCCCGACGGCTGGCAGTTGCGGTGCCGACCCTGTTCGGGGTCACCGTCCTGGTCTTCGCCATCCTCCATCTGATCCCGGGCAACCCGGCCCAGATCCTGCTCTTCGGCTCCAACCCGACCCCTGCCCAGATCGCCCAGCTGGAGCGGGAGCTGGGCCTCGACCGCCCCCTGCCGGTCCAGTACCTCATCTACATGGGCAACCTGGTCCACGGGGATCTGGGCCAGTCCTACATCACCGGCCGCCCGGTAGCTGCCGAGCTGGCCGCCAGGTTGCCCGACACCCTGGAGCTCACCCTGGCGGCGATGCTGATCGCGGTCCTGATCGGGATGCCGGTGGGGGTGATCGGCGGGGTGCGGCCTGACGGCTGGCTGGATCGGCTGGCCCGGGGCTTCGTGATCCTGGGGGTGGCGGTGCCCTACTTCTGGTTCGCGCTGATCCTGGTCCTGGTCTTCGCGGTCGAGCTGCGCTGGCTGCCCTCACTGGGTACCGGCTCCCCCCAGGCGATCGTGCTCCCGGCGGCGTCACTGGGATGGGGTCTGGCCGCGATCATCGCTCGCTTGCTCCGCAACAACCTGGTCGAGATCTACCGCCAGCCCTACATGCAGGTGGCGAGGGCCAAGGGTCTCTCGGAGACGGCGATGCTGCTGGGGCACGCGCTGAAGAACGCGCTCATCCCGGTGGTGACGATCCTCGGGCTCCAGTTCGGCAACGTGCTCACCGGCGCGATCGCAGTCGAGGTCATCTTTGGCCGGCCTGGGATCGGCAGCTACCTGGTCCAGGCCATCCAGGCCAAGGACATCCCGGTCGTACAGAGCGTGGTTCTGTTGATCGCGGTCATGTACGTAGCCGTCAACCTGGTGGTCGACCTCGTCTACGGTCTGCTCGACCCCAGGATCCGGCTGGGCTGGGTGCGCTCCTGAGCATGGCCGCCGCCGTCGCCCCGGCCCGAGCTGCCCGCCGGCGGGTGCGGCGTCTCGCTGCGGACCCAGTCCTGATCGCCTCGGGCGGGTTCCTGGTCCTGATCGCGCTGGTGGCGGTGCTGGCGCCGCTGATCTCGCCCTACGACCCGATCCAGACCACCACCGCCACCTTGCAGCCACCCAGCCTCCACCACCTCTTCGGCACCGACCAGTTCGGTCGGGACGTCCTGAGCCGCATCATCTGGGGAGCGCGCCTGACCCTGGCCGCCTCGGTGGTGGGGATCGCCATCTCGACCCTGCTCGGGGTGCCGCTGGGGCTGCTCGCGGGCTACGGTCCGCGCTGGCTGGGGGGCCTGATCATGCGGGCCATGGACGTGCTGCTGGCCTTCCCCGGCATCCTGCTGGCGCTGATCGTGGTCACCATCATCGGCAGCGGGATCGTCAACGTGATGGTGGCGATCGGGATCTCGTTCGTGCCCGTGTTCGCCCGGGTGGTCCACGGCTCGACCCTGGCGGCGCGGGCCCAGGACTACGTGCTGGCAGCGCGGGCGGTCGGTTGTCGGCCGGCCCGGATCATGGCCGCCCACATCCTGCCCAACGTGGCCACCCAGATCGTGGTCATCGCCTCCAGCGCGATCGGCTGGGCCATCCTCACCGCCACCACGCTCAACTTCTTAGGCTTTGGGGTCAAGCTGCCCACCCCGGAGTGGGGGGCAGACCTGGCTGCGGGCAAGGACTGGCTCCAGGTCGCCTGGTGGACCTCCACCTTCCCCGGCGCCGCAATCACGGCGGTCATCATGGCGTCCAACTATCTCGGCGACCAGCTGGCAGCGCACCTCGACCCGACCAGCCACTGGCGCGACGCACTGCTCACCCAGGAGGAGGCATGAGGCTGTACATCCTTCCCGTCGGCGAAGCCTGCATCGACAAGGGGGCAGTGATCTCCCCCGGCGTGGACGACGGCAAGCGGGTCCACATCCCGATCCCGGTCTACCTGCTCCAGACCGACGACGGCCGCAACGTCCTGATCGACACCGGGATGCATCGCAAGCACATCACCGACCCCGAGTACACGTTCCGGGGCCAGGAGATCTCCAAGGTCCTGCTCCCGGTGATGCGCCCCGAGGACTCGATCGTGCGCCGGCTGGCCGAGCTCGACCTCTCGCCCCAGGACATCGACCTGGTCATCAACACCCATCTCCACTTCGACCACTGCGGCAACAACGAGCTCTTCAAGGACGCCACCATCGTGGTCCAGCGCCAGCACTTCGAGGTGGCGAAGGAGCATCCCAGCTTTCCCAACCAGTACTTCGACCTCCCTCACCTCCGGTATCAGCTGATCGAGGGCGAGCCCGAGATCTTGCCCGGGGTGCATTCGGTCCTGACCCCGGGCCACGCCCCCTGGCACCAGTCGCTCCTGATCAGCTTGCGTCACGACGGCGACATGGTCATCTGCGCCGACGCCATCTACTGTCAGGACAACCTCGACCACGACGCCTGGGGCGGCCAGATGGACCCCGAGGAGGCCAAGCGCAGCGCCGAGAAGCTGCTGCACCTGGCCGAGGAGCGGGACGCCACCCTGCTCTACGGCCACGACCCCGACCAGTGGCGGACGCTGCGCAAGTCGCCAGCCTATTACTCGTGACCGAACCATGGTGACCCTGATCCGACACGCCACCCTGCTCGACGGACGGGGAGGGGAGCCGCTGCCCGACGCCGCCGTCCTGGTGGACGAGGAGCGGATCGCCTGGATCGGGCCCTCCGCCGCAGCCCCCAGCTCTGAAGGGGGCCACGTCCTCGACGCCAGCGGCCACTGGCTGCTGCCCGGCCTGATCAACTGCCACGTCCACCTCTGCAACGACGGTGCTGCCGACCTCTTCGGCCAGGTTCTCGAGGACAGCGTCCCCATCGCCACCGTCCGGGCGGTGCGCAACCTGCGCCTGGCCCTGGAGGCGGGGGTCACCACCGTCCGCGACTGCGGCGCCGCCAACCAGATCGCCATCGAGCTGGCCAAAGCGGTCGACACCGGCCTGATCGAAGGGCCCCGAATCCTGGCCGCGGGCCGGGTGGTGACCATGACCGGCGGCCACGGCCACTTCATCGGCCGCGAGGCGGACGGGCCGGACGAGGTCCGCAAGGCGGTGCGGGCCGAGATCAAAGGAGGCGCCCACTTCATCAAGGTGATGGCCACCGGCGGGGTCCTGACCCCCGGAGTCGATCCCAGCCAGACCGCCTTCCAGGAAGAGGAGCTGCGGGCGGCGGCCGAGGAGGCGCACAAGTCGGGCCGCGTGATCGCGGCCCACGCCATCGGCAACCAGGGGATCAAGAACGCGCTCCGGGCCGGGATCGACTCGATCGAGCACGGCTTCTATCTGGACGAAGAGGCGATCGAGCTGGCCCTGAAGCAGAACGCGACCATGGTCCCTACCCTGATCGCGGTCGACCAGATCGTCCGCAACGGTCCTCAGGGCGGCATCCCGGACTGGGTGGTACGCAAGGCCGTCTCCGAATCAGGCCACCACCGGGAGAGCTTCGTGGCCGCGGTCCGCTCGGGGATGCGGATCGCTGCCGGTACCGACGCCGGTACGCCCTTCAACCCCCACGGCGACCTAGCCCTGGAGCTGGCCAAGATGGTCGAGTTCGGCTTGCCCCCGAGCGCGGCAGTGGTGGCGGCCACCTCCGCGGCCGCCCGCCTGCTCGGGGTCGCCGACCGTGTTGGCAGCCTGGAGGTGGGAAAGCAAGCCGACCTGCTCCTGGTCGCCGGCGATCCTCTGACTGACATCGGGGTGCTGTCCCAACCCCGGCTGGTCATGCGCGCGGGCCGCATCTACCGGAACGAGCTGGCAGCTCCCGCGGCATGATCTCGCCGGTGCTGGCCCTGGAGGACCTGAGGGTCACCTTCCCCACCCCCCGCGGCCGGCTGCGAGCGGTCGACAGCGTGAGCCTGGAGGTGGGCCAGGGGGAAACGGTGGCGCTGGTCGGGGAGTCCGGCTGCGGCAAGAGCGCCACCGCGCTCGCGATCCTGCGCCTGCTCCCGCCCGGCGCCATCGTCTCCGGCCGAGTGCGCTTCGAGGGCCAGGACCTGCTCACCCTGGAGCCGGACGAGCTTCGCCGCATCCGGGGAGGCCGGATCGGGATGGTCTTCCAGGACCCGATGTCCTCGCTCAACCCGGTGCGCACGATCGGGGGACAGCTGGAGGAGGGGATCCGGCTCCACCTGGGGATGGGTCGGCACGAGGCCCGCATCCGGGCCGAGGAGCTGCTCGCCCAGGTCGGGATCCCCGACCCGCCGCGGCAGTTGCGCGCCTATCCCCACCAGCTCTCGGGAGGCATGCGCCAGCGGGTCATGATCGCGATGGCGATCTCCTGCCAGCCCCGGCTGGTGATCGCGGACGAGCCCACCACCGCCCTCGACGTCAGCGTCCAGGCCCAGATCCTGGAGCTGTTACGGGCCATGACCGCGGAGCGGGGAACCTCGCTCCTGATCATCAGCCACGACCTGAGCGTGGTCGCCGGGCTGGCCGACCGGGTGGCGGTGATGTACGCCGGCAAGATCGTGGAGATCGGCCCCACCCAGGGCCTCTTCGCCCACCCCCGCCATCCCTA
>CADDZO010000148.1 GCA_902812395.1 bacterium
CCCAGCGAAGGGTGGTGGCACCCAAGCCCCGTCGCAGGTCTTTGGTCCTGTGGCGGGGCTTTTCTTCGTCCCTGGACGCACCGGTCAGCGCCCGAAACGACGCCCGGGATTTTTCCGGGTGAAGTAGTTAGTGCGACCACCCGAGCCCTGGGTTCCCGTGAGATGACGAACGGTGAGTGGGTGGTGATCAGCACTGTGGCATCCGGGCGCTCCCCGAGCTTCTCCAGCTCGTCCCGCAACGCATCCCGAGCGCCGGGGCGAACGAATGCTTCCGGTTCCTCGGCGGCAAACACCATCGACCGTCGCGTCTGACCGGCCAGGTAGCGGAGCATGGCCACCAGGCCAGGTCCCGAGCCGCGGACCGATCCCAGGATAGGGCTCTGAGCAGGAGCGACGTAACCCAGCGATGTGCAGGATCAGTTTAGGGCCGACAGGGATCGTTCCGGATCCCCACGGATCCGGAACGCGCCTACACGAACAAAAATTTGCCTATCACCGGACCGGCCGTATCGGGTAGCCGCCCACCGGGTCCGGGAACTGGTGATGTCGGACATCCCGCTCGCTCAACTGGCGTCAGCAGTGGCGCCCGACCCACCGTGGGCAGTCCACGCAGTGCGCCTGCGGTCTGGTGAGAGGTTCACCAGCCCGACCAGAGCTAGCTTGCGTCCCTCCCCAACCGGGAACCGCAATTTGAATCATTGGAGGTCGCCAGCGCTGCGCCGGCGCGGCCGCGCAGGACATCCAGCAGCAGATGAGAGCGACGTTCACATTGCTGCCCTTCTCCTCGCAGTGAGCGACGGAGGCCATGAACCGCGTTGTTGGCCACCAGCTCGGCGCTGTCCTACATCATCACCTGCAGCGGGGGCGAACCAGCCGCCGGCTACCGTTGGCTGCCGAACTGCCAGCGGCGCTGCTTCACCCGCGTGAGGTAGTGCCCGGAGGCAACGCTCGTCGGAGCAAGCAGGGCCTTCAGCAGAGGCATCCTCATTCGCGGAGCGGATCGGGTGCCGCCACCGGCTCTTGGTGCTTCCCTCGTGACCCGGCAGCGAAGTCGCTGGTAGTGGAGCAGCGCGATGGCCTAGGATCGGACACGGTAGAGCAGGTAGGCCCACAGCCGCCGGAGCCAGCGCGCCGGCGAGTCCTTGCCGCGGCCGCGCCCGCCGGCGCCGCGAGAGCGAGCTACGACCTCCTGGTAGGCAGCGATCTCCTCCTCCGCCCGACCCAGGCGTCCGAGCCGCACCCCCTTGTTGTAGAGCGCCATCGCCACCAGCTCGCGGATCGAGCGGGTCCGGAGGTGCCCGAACCGCCGTGCCACCTCGTCATAGCTGGCGATTTCCTCCTCGTAGCGCCCGAGCTGGCCGAGCGTCACCCCCCGGCTGACCAGCCCCCTGGCCACCCACTCGGTCACGGCGACGTCGTCGGTCTCACCGAACCGTTCCAGCATCTCGTCGTAGCAGGCCACCTCCTCCAGGTGGCGGTCCTGGCGGGCCAGGGCCAAGGCACGGTTGTAGAGGGCCATCGCCACCTGGTGCCGGAGCTGGGGATGGGGACTGGACCCGAAGCGTTCGACCACCGCCTCGTAGGCTTGCGCCTCCTCCACCGCCCGTCCTTCCCGGCCGAGTCGGATGCCCTGGTCGAGCAGCGCCATTGCCACCGCTTCCTGGAGGGCAGGGTCCGACTCCTCACCGAAGCGGGCCACCACCTGCTCATAGGCGCTCCGCTCCTCCTCCCCTCGGCCCAGCTCGCCCAGCGAGATGCCGCGGGCCACCATCCCCCGTGCCACCCACTGGAGCAGCCTGGGCTCGGACCTGTCCTGGAAGCGCCGTTCCAGCTCCAAGTAGCTGGCCAGGGCCTGCTCGTGCTCCCCCATCCGAGCCTGCCTGGCGCCGCGGCTGTAGAGGGCCGCAGCCAGCCAGGTCTGGGAGGCGAGGTCGGCGGCCCCCTCCAGGCGTCGCACGACGGCGTCGTAGGCTTCGATCTCCTCCTCGAAACGACCCATCTCCCCCAGCCTCACGCCCTTGCGGTAGAGGGCACGTGCCACCCATTCCCGCAGCTCCGGATCGGCCTCGGCGCCGAAGCGGGCGGCGATCTCATCGCAAGACTCGAGCTCCTCGCGCTCGCGCCCCAGGGCGGCCAGGGCGAAGGTCCGGTTGTAGAGCGCAGTGGCCACCCAGCGGCGAAGGGCCGGTTCGGAACGGGCCCCGAAGCGGGCCCGGACCTCGTCGTAGGTGGCCAGCTCCTCCTCCCGCCGGCCGAGCCGGGAGAGCGCCATCCCGCGGTTGCAGAGCGCCATCGCCACCGCCTCCAGGAGCCCGGGTTCGGGGCTGGAGCCGAAGCGCCGCACCACCTCGTCATAGGTCCGCAGCTCCGCCTCCGGCCGCCCCCGCTGGCCCAGCGCCACCGCCTGGTTGTAGAGGGCACGCGCCACCCACTCCTCCGGCACCGCTGCCCGAGGCGCCGCGCCGAGAACCCTGACTTCGTCCTGCACCACTCCACGTCGATCCACGACACCGGCTCGAGCTTTCCTGTCTATCATGCGATGCCGTCCCGGACCAACGATTGACCGCGCTCCAGCGAGGGTGCTTTGATGGTCATGACATGACTGCGATCCAGGTCCAGGACATCGCCCAGTGGCGCGGCGATGACGTGGTCGACGTTAACGGTGAGAAAGTAGGCACCCTGGCCCACGTCTACTACGACGCCGAGAGCGACGAGCCGCTCTTCTTGGGCCTCCGGGTCGGGCGCCTGCGCCCCCGTCTGGTGCTGGTCCCCGCCGAAGGGGCCCGTGTGGGCAAGCGCCAGATCCAGATCCGGCGGCCCAAGGAGGAGGTGGACGCAGCCCCCCGCCTGGACCTGGATGCGGAGCTCAGGGTGGAGGACGAGCCCGCCATCTTCCAGCAGTTCGCGCTCGACTACCGCCCCACCGGCACGGCTACTGGACGGCGGCTCATCCGACGCTGAGCATCAGGACAGCGGGCGCAGGCGGTAGGTCCCGCCCGAGTTCTCCCAGGCGTAGAGGAAGACGCCGTCCGCAGCCACCGAGACTCGGTCGCCGGCCGAGAGGCGCTCGGGCACGCCCTCGGCGGTGTAGTCCGCGGGGATCTCGAGCCCTTCCCAGGCCCTGGTGACCGGGCCACCAGCGAAGGTTCCGGCTCGCCTCACCGCTAGCGCCCACTGCAGCAGGCAGTCGGCGGCCTCAGGCAGGCCCATGATCTCCACCCCATTGGGTGCCCGGCCGAACTGGTTCTCCACCGCAGTGACGAAGTCTCGGTAGCCGGCCGGCCAGCTCGACGCCGGAGTGTCGGTCAGGTAGGCCTGGTTGGTGGAGGCGAACACTGCCCCCACCGCGGCCGGCCCGGCAGCGAGGAGGAAGTCGTATCCGGCCATGCCGTCCAGTCCCAGCAGGACCAGCTTGCCCTCCAGCCCAAGCTGGCGGACGGCAGCGGCGACCGCGGCCGCCAGCTCAGGGTCCCCGGCCACCACCACCGCCGCCGCCCCTCGCTGCTGCAGCTGCTGGACTGCCGGGGTGGGATCGCCGCCGGGGACCGCTTGCGCGCCCAAATAGCGCAGGCCGAATCGGGGAGCGTCGGCCACCAGCAGGCGATCGTCGGCCTGCCCGGCGGCGTCGCCCTGGTCGATCAGGCCCACCGCCGCTCCGCTGTGGCGCGCGCGTAGGTAGCCGAGCAGCGCCGCCAACCGATCGGCGTCGGCCGGGGACGGGCTGAAGGCGGTCTGCTGCAGGACCGCGTCCGCCACCTGCACCGTGCAGGCGGGTATCTGGGAACGGGCAATGGCCGGTTGAGCGGCGACGAAGGTGGCGGTCGAGGTCGGCCCGACCAGGAGGCCAACTTCGTCCCGGAGAAGCTGGTCCTGGACCATCTGGGCGGCACGGGCGGGGTCGCCCTGGTCGTCAGCCGCCTCCACCTCGACCTCGGTCCCGAGCAGGCCACCGGAGGCGTCGATCCGCCGTGCCTCGAGCTCAAGGCTGTTCTCGACCTCTTGTCCCAACACCGCCCCCGGGCCGCTGAAGTCGCTCACCAGCGCCACCTGGACAATGCGCTGAAGCCGGAACGAGGGAGCGGCCAGGCCGCAGCCGGAAACCGCCACCACCGCCAGCAGCGCCGCCGCCCCAAGCCGCACGGCTAGCCCGACCCTGCCGCCTGGGCAGGGCTGTTGGAAGGCGAGGGGTCCAGGGTGGTGCGGACGATCAGGCGCTGGAGGTACGTCTGACGGGCCTGGTCCCAGGTGCCGGCGCACGTGATCAAGGTCAGCGAGGGCACTCCCACGGTGGTGAAGAGCGAGGCGATCGAGGCGTCGTACGGGATCTCGGTGACGGAGGCGACCAGGAAGCGGACCTGGCTGCCGTCGGAGCGGACCACGGTCACCGGGTCGCCCGGCCGCAAATCGGCCAGACGCCAGAAGACGGCCGGGCCGTTGTACCAGTCCAGGTGCCCGTCGATGACAGCGTCGCCGGCGTCGCCCGGCGCCGGCCCCAGCTCGTACCAGCCCACGTCGGTGGTCCTGGCCGGGGCCGCGATCCGGCCCTGGGAGTCCACACCCACCGCCTCGACTGCCGCGTCGACTCCGATGGTCGGGATGACCAGCCGCACCGGTGGGGCGGCCGGGCCGGCGATGGCCCTGGCCTCGGCCAGGAGCTTGGACTCGGCTGGGTCCATGGTCGGGCTGGGCCGAGGGGACGGCCGGTGGGCAACCGCACCGCCCCCACAGCCGGCCAGGACCAGCAGGGCCAGACACGCCGCCAGCGGCAGCGCCGCCGGACGAAAGTCTCGGTGAGCGATCACCGACGCCCCAGCCTAACAATCCGGGCCGCCGCCCGCCAAGCGCCCCGACCGCGGCTGCGCGCCCCCGGCACCATCCCTCAGAATGGTCGACTGGGGACGGGGATCGTCCTGGGAGGGCAGCATGTTCCCGACGCGGGCCGGGAGCTGCGTGGGTGAGTGGTGCCACCCCGGGCGGAGGAGGCGGTGAGCCTCGGCGCCGGGGGTAGTGGGCGCCTGCCCCGGCTGACGTGGACCCGTCTGGCCTGGGTGCTGGCCGTTCGCCGCCCGGCCTGGGCGGTGGCGCTCTGGCTCTGCCTGGCGGTGGTGCTGGCGCTCCCGGCGTTGCTCCCCTTGATCAGGGCGATGGCGGTCGAGGGTGGCCTGGCCACCACCCTGGCTCGGTCCGGCCAGGTCACCGTCGAGCGCCGGGTGGCCGGCTCCAGCGACCTGGACGGCCTGGAGGCAGCAGCCGACCACCGGCTGGCAGCGGTCGGCGGCGGCGTGCTGGTGCCGCTGGGAGTGACGGTCAGCTCCGGGCCTCTGCACCTGGTCAGCGTGAACGGCATCCCCACCTCCTCCCGGCTGGCCTCGCGAACCGTCTTTGCCGCCTACCTCGAGAACCTGGCGGCCCAGGTCACCGTCACCGCCGGCGAGCTTCCCCCCGAGGGCCTGGGCGGTGGCGCCACCGCGGTGACCCTCTCCCAGGCGCAGGCCGACCGGCTGGGCCTGCATCTGAGCGACCGCTTCTGCCTGGCCCAAGCAGCCGGGGGGCCAGCCTGGTGCGGGCGTCTGGTCGGGCTCTGGCAGCCGTCGGACGGCGGCTCTCCCTACTGGAAGGGTGCCTCCGGCCCGCTCCTGGCCATGGGCCGCTACGACCTCTTCCAGCTCGTGGCCGCGGGCCAGCTGCATGACCCGGTGGCGACCGTGCGCTACTGGGCTGACCCCACCAGGGTGACGTCGGGGGCAATCCCCGAGCTATCCAGGCAGCTGGCCGCGCTGCCCGGGCGCATCGACCGTGGCCAGCTGTCCACCAATCTGGGAGCGGCGCTGCTCGGCTTCCAGGCAGAGCAACGGCCCCTCACCTCCACTTTGCTCGTGCTCGACACCGCCCTCACCCTGCTCGCACTCTGCGTCGCCGGCCTGGTCGGGGCCCGCTTCCTGGACGGCCTCGGCCCGGAGCTCAACCTCCTCCGCGCCCGAGGCTGGTCGCGCTGGCGGACCGGACAGCTCGCCTTCTTCGGCCTGGGGCTGCTGCTGGCCTGCGCCATCCCCACCGGGATCGCCGTCTGCGGGCTGGCCACAGCCGCCGTCGGGTTGACCGGCGGTTTCGCGCCTCCGTCCCTTCAGCCCCAGAACCTGACCGGCGACCTTGTCGCCCTGGCAGTCGAGGTGTTGGCGCTGCTGGGGCTCCAGGTCTGGCTGGCCAGCCGCGCGGTGTGGCGGGTGGGGGAGCAGCTCCAGGAGCCGTCTGCCCCCTGGTGGCGGCGGTCGGCGGCAGCCGCGGTGCTGGCCCCGCTTGGTGTCCTGGCGCTCCTGGTCCCGCACCTCATCGGCGGACTGCCCGCGATCCCTCTGAGCCTCCAGGCCGACCTGCCGGTCGTGCCTGCTCTGGGCATGGCACTGCTCGCCGGCGCTCTCTGCCTGCGTCCCCTGGCGGCCTGGATGCCCCGCCGGGCCAGCGTCGCCGGCGCCCTTGCCGGCTGGCAGATCGAGCGCCGGCCGGATCAGCACGCCTCTGCCGTCCTCTGCCTAGTGCTGGCGGCCGCGATCGTGGTCAGCGCCGCGCTGGGGCTGGCCGCCACCCTGGCCTCGGGCCCGATGGCGGGGGAGCCGATCCTGCGGCGGGGGCTCTCCGCGGGGCTGGCGGTGAGCCTGGTCGGCACCGCCATCCTGGTCTTGGGCGGATTCGGGCTGCACTTCCTGGCCGCGGCCGGCCGCCGTCTGCGCGAGTATGCCGGCCTCTTCGCCCACGGGCTCTCGGCGGCCCAGGCTGCCCGCAGCCTCCGGGCCGAGCAACTGGTCACCGCTCGTTCAAGCCTGTTTCTGGGCGGGCTGCTGGGGCTGGCCCTGGCCGTGGCGTCCCTTCCTCTGCCCATGCCTACCGCCCGTGGCTCGGAGATGGGAACGGTGAGCGTGCTGGCGGTGGCGGGGCTGCTGTTGGCAGCCGAGCTGGCAGTCGGCCGGCTGGTCCGCCGGCTTCCCGGCCCGTACGTGCCCTACCGCGAGGACGGACCCGGCTGATGCCCACTGCCTCCCTGGTCCAGGCGCGGCAGGTGGCCCACACCTATGGCCGGGGCGAGGATGCGGTAGCCGTGCTGCGCTCGGTCGACCTGGACGTCGCGCCGGCCGAGCGGGTGGCCATCACCGGCCCCAGCGGCAGCGGCAAGACCACGCTGCTGCGCATCCTGGCCGGGCGCGAGGTCCCGAGCGGGGGCCGGGTGGTGGTGGGAGGCATCGATCTCACCCGCATCGGCCGCCGGGAACGCGACGCATACCGCCGAGAGGTGGTGGGCTATGTGTGGCAACGTCCCTCGGCCGGGCTGCTGGCCGGGGTGAGCGCGCTGGACAACGTCCAGGTGCCGATGTTGGCTACGGGCGGCAGCCGGGAGCGGCCCGGCATCGCCGCCCAGCTGCTGGAGGCGCTGGGGCTGGGCGACGAGCTGGCCACGCCGCCAGAGCGAATGACTCCTGCGCAGCTCCGGCGGCTGGCGCTGGCGGTGGCCCTGGCCAACCGGCCTCCGCTGTTGCTCGCCGACGAGGTGACCGCCGGCCTCGAGTGGGCAGCCGGCCGGCAGCTCCTGGAGGACCTTTGCCGGCTCCTGGACGACCTGGGGACGGCCGCTCTGCTGGTCGGCCACGAGGCGCGGGCCCAGCGCTACGTCCACCGGGTAGTGGTGATCCGGGACGGGGTGGCGCTGGCAGGGGAAACGGCATGGTGAGGCGCGAGGTGGTGCTGGAGGCGGAGCGGCTGGCAAGAACCTTCACTCGTGCGCCGAGACCGATCACACCGCTGCGGGAGGCCAGCCTGCGGGTGCACCGAGGAGAGCTGGTGGCGATCCTGGGGCGGTCGGGCTCGGGCAAGTCCTCGCTGCTGGCACTGTGCGGCGGCCTCGATCGTCCCGACCGCGGTCGGGTGGTGGTGGCCGGGCAGGACCTCGCCCGCCTCGACCAGGCCGAGCGGGAGCGGTTCCTGCAGCGGATCGTGGGCTGGGTCTTCCAGAGCTCGCTGCTGGTGCCCCTGCTCACCGCAGCCGAGAACGTAGCCCTGGCGCTGCGGATCGCAGGCGAGCCCGAGGCCGAGATCCCGGCCGTGACCGAGGCGGCGCTGGAGGCGGTTGGCCTCCTCCACCGCGCCCACCGTCGGGCCGTCCACCTCTCCCTGGGCGAGCAGCAACGGGTGGCGCTGGCCCGGGCTCTGGCCAAGACCCCGATGCTCCTGGTCGCCGACGAGCCGACCGCGCAGCTCGACCCCCGCACCTCTCGGGAGCTGATGGGGCTGCTCCGGGACGCTGCCGACACCGACGTGGCGGTGTTGCTCGCCACCCACGACGAGGCCGAGGCCACAGAGGCCGACCGGGTGCTGCTGCTCGAGGACGGAGTGCTGGCCGAGCTGGGCTGAAGCCGACCCCATCGACCGGCGTCGGGCTCAAGCCCGGCCGGCAGCGGTGGCCGGGTGGAGGCACCGGTGGGACCGCGCCAGTGGCCTCGCCTCCCGGCGACGGCGCCCCGCCGGCTGTGCGGCATCGAGGGCAGCCACGGCCCTCGCCCGGCTCTGCCGGTTGGGTCCCCGGCTGGCGCAGGCACCTGGCCTCACAATCGATCACGTGCTTCTCTCCGAGCTGGCCGGCACCTCGGAGGCAGTGGCGGCGGATCCGGCCCGGACGGTCAAGGTGGCGCTCCTGGCCGGCTGTCTGCGACGGATGCAGCTGGCCGAGGTACAGGTCGGTACCACTTTCCTCTCCGGCGAACCCCGGCAACGCACGATCGGGGTGGGCTATGCCGCCCTGCGCGGGCTGCCGCCCCCGGCGGCGGGGCCGACGCTGACCTTGCTCGAGGTAGATCGAGCGCTGGAGCGCCTTGCCGGGCTGTCCGGCTCCGGCTCCCAGGTGGAGCGGCGACGGACACTGGCGGAGCTCATGGCGCGGGCCACGGCTCCAGAGCAGGCGTTCCTGGCCCGCCTTCTGGTGGGCGAGCTTCGGCAGGGAGCGCTCGAGGGGGTGATGGTGGAGGCGGTGGCCAGGGCGGCAACCGTCCCCGTCTCCCTCGTCCGGCGGGCCCTGATGCTCCGGGGGAACCTGGGGGAGGT
>CADDZO010000149.1 GCA_902812395.1 bacterium
TGGGCCACGTCGATCAGGGCCGCCGGCCCCATGCCCGAGTCCGATGGCAGCCCCAGCCCTGGGTCCTGGCCGCGAGCCTCGAAGTCGCGCAGCTGGATCGTGGAGCCCTGCTTGCGGACCAGGGGGTTGGGGCCGGCGGTCAGGCCCCGGGGGCCGTCCAGCTCTACCCCGGTGGCTCGGGCCAGGTTGTTCATCTCGTCGAAGGCGACCTGGCCGTAGCCGTAGCTGAACTGGCTGGCCAGATAGAAGCGGGTGATGGCGTCGGCGCCGCCCAGGTCGCCGAAGATGGCATCCAGCACCTGACGCTGGGCCCGCATCAGGAACTGCTCCGCTGCCAGCGGCTCGCCGTTGTCCCGCTCCACCCGCTCGAAGCGGGTGAAGGCGCTCAGGGCGGCGCCGAGCACGGCGATGACCAGGTCGGAGCCGCTGACCCCGGCCCTGCGCAGGCGCCCCAGGCGCTCGGCGATGAGGCCGTCCAGCTCGCGCATCACCTGGGCCTCGCGGCCCACCCCAGCCTCCTCCTTGCGCTTGCGGGCGACGAGGAAGATCGAGGAGGCGAGGGCAGCGCTGTTCTGGCCCCGGCTGCGCTGCGGCATCTCGGTGTCCAGGGGCCAGGCCTCGGTGATGGTGAAGCCGGCCCGGCGCAGGGCCTCGACCAGGGTGGACCAGCCCAGGGTGGTCTTGTGGGCGTAGATGCAGACCAGGGGGCCACCGGGCTTGAGGACCCGGTGGGCCTCGGCGAAGCTCTGCGCCATCGCGGCCTCGTAGAAGCGGCGGGCAGCCTCATGGGAGCCACCATGTCGGTGCGCCATCATCACGACTTCCTTCCGCTTCGGGGTCAGCTCACCGCCCAGGTCCTCCGGGTAGAGATGGCCGATGGAGCGCTTGAGCCAGACGTAGAAGAAGTCGGAGAGGTCGGCGTAGCTGATGTTGTCGTAGTAGGGCGGGTCGGTGACGACGGCATCCTGCGACTCGGATTCCAGGGGAAGCGCATCGGCGGAGGAGCGAACGACACGTCCAGGCCTGACGTTTGACAGCCGCGAGATGATCTCGCCCATGTTGTCGACGTACTCGCCAACATCTCCACCGGAGCCACCGAAGGGGTTGATCTCACCGAAGTCCCAAACCATCGGGAGAGCCTGGCGAGCGAAAGTGTTATTCAATTTCTCGTGTGTGTTATGCCAATGGGTGAGCGTCGAGTTGATGTCTGCGATGCGATCCAGGCATAGCCCCAGGTAGGTCGCCACCGCCTTCGCCCGCTCCGCCTCCATGCCGTCGGCCAGCATCTCCTGGTGCACCTCGCGCACGCCCTGGGCGAGGGTGCAGAGCGTGAGCAGCTGGCGCGGGGTGAAGAGGTCGTGGAAGCGGCTCAGGCCGTAGAGCGGCACTCGGATTCCGCTGCTGTTTCCAGGGGTGATTGGCTCCTCCGGGGGCTGAACATCGAGCTGCTCCAGCCGACGCCGGCACTCGTCATCGTCGGGGAGCGGGTAGCTGCCAGCGGCCAGGTAGTCGCGCCCTCGTCCTAAAGGTTTGAGCACCACCGCCGCCAGGGGGGCGATGCCCATGCGGCCAGCCATCCCCTCCGCCTTCACGTGGCCGCCGGAGACCATGGTGCCGCAGATCAAGCAGCTCGCCTCCCCGCGCTTCGACCACCCTGCCGGATCGAAGCCGAGGCCATCCGGGGAGTCGGCCTCGACCACCTCCCAGCCGACCTCGAGCCGGCGGCGATCGATCAGCGGGCGCAGTGCGATGCAGCGGCCTTTCTTTCGCGCCAGCCAGGTCTGGCGCACCAGCGGCACCCGATGCTCGGGCAGGGCCGGGTTGGGGCAGCGCACGGTCCGGGTCCACAGGTAGGCCAGGGGCCTCCGTCCTTTGTCCTGCCGATCGAAGAGCCCCTGCTGTTCGGGACCGGGCTCGACGGGCGGGTAGAGGTCGGCGAGCCGCTCCCAGGCCCGCTCCACCCAGCGATGGCCCCAGCTGCGCACGTCGTCGGCCAGGCCCGGGAAGGGTTGCGGGTACTCGAGCATGCAGCGCTCGATCAGATGAGCCACCGGGTTCAGCTCGATGGCCGTCGCCTCGCAGCCCAGGCGGGCCGCCTCCAGCGGGATCGCACCCCCGCCGGCGAACATGTCCAGCACCCTGGGTGGCTGCCCTCCGTTGGCGGCCAGGATCTCCGCTCGCGCCTGTCGCAGCGCCCTCTCGGAGGCGTCCCAGCGGCACAGCTCCTCGAAGAAGCCGGCGTCCGCTTTGGGATCGCGACCGTCGGCGGGGACCAGCGCCGCGTAGACGGCGGCCCGGGCCGCGGCCAGGGGGCGCCGTGCCCACCAGAGGTGGAGCTTCCGGGGGTGGGCGGCGATGTGGCCGATCTTCTCCCGCTGGGCCACCTCGTTGATCTTCGCGATGGGCAGGTAGTCCTCGATCAGCCGCCGGCCGCGCTCCTGCGCCGCCATCTCCCTCATCGCGTCGCCGCCTCCTCGATGCTGGCCCCCGGCACCTGGTAGCCGGTCACCTCGGCGATCTCGCGCACGCCCTGCAGCCGGCCCCAGGGGTCCTGGACCGTGACTAGGCGCGGCGAGGGTCCCAGCGCCCCGTAGACCACGTACAGCCAGTAGCCCTCGCGGAAGCGCTGGGCGGCGTACCACTCGGTCCGGTAGAGGCCCACGTCCCCGCTCGACGCCGAGCGGCCCTTGACCTCGATCCGACGCACCCGCTCCCCCTCCGGGGTCGGCTCCACCGAGCGGATGTCGAAGCCGGAGCCGTCGTGCCGGGCCGAGACGTCCTCCGGCTCCCGGCCCCGCTCGCGCTCGAAGCGCATGACGAAGGCCATGGCCGCCCGCTCCACCTCCGGGTCCTGGCGCAGCGCCCCCACCTCGGGATGGTCCGGTCGCTGGGGCGGGTGGACCAGGGCACAGCCCAGGTAGGCCACCGGGCCCGGCCGCACCACCCCCAGGCGGCGGAAGGCCTCCAGTTTGGTCTGCTGACGGCGCTTCAGCTCCTCGATCCGCCGCAGCATCTCGTCGCGCTGCAGCCGGTACTGCTCCTCGCCCTGGTAGACCCGCTCGTCGTACTCCAACCAGCGCGCCTCCAGATGCTGGCGCTGGGCTGCCATCGCCTCCTTCAGGTAGGCCGAGCGCACCTCCGCCTGGCGCAGCCGCTCCGCCCGCTCCCGCTCCGTGACCTGGCTCTGGATCTCGGCCCGGACCCAGTTGGTGACCGCCCGCACCCGCCCGTCGTCGGGCGGCTCGGCCTCCCGGTCGGGGGCCTGGGTCAGGTCGTGGAGCACGTCGTTGGGCGCTCGACGCAGGCTCCCGTCCGCCTCCTCGATCACCGCCACCAGCTCGCCGAAGGCGGGCTGGACACCCCCGGCCTCGTCCTCGGCCAGCACCTCGTAGGTGAGGAGGTGGATGCGGTAGGCCTGGCTGGTGTTGGGGTCCACGAACGACGCCGTGGACTCCGGTACCCCCTTCGCCTGGAGCTGCCGCTGCAGCCGCTCGCTCACCGCGGCGAAGAGGGGATGGCCGGGGGAGAGCAGGACCGCGTCCTCGTGCTCGGCCCGCTCCCGGTCCTCCTTGCGGAAGGTCAGCTTGCGGTACTCGACCTGGGGCCGCCCCAGCCGCCGCACCGCCTCCAGGTTCTCGGCGCGCAGCGCCGCCGGCACGTGCTCGACCCGATACAGCCCGTCCGCCCGCCGCTCCAGCCGCAGCTGCACCTGCTCTGCCGCGTCGCGGAAGAAGGACTCCACGTACTCCGGCATCAGCCGCCGCTCCTCCGACTCCCAGTCGTGGCGGCGCACCCAGCTCAGGTCGACGCTGCGGGTGGCCTGGGCCATCCCCACCGCCTCCTCGTAGCGCTTCAGCTCCTCGACCGAGAGCGCGTCGATGCGCTCCAGCGAGGCCTGGCGCCGCTGGGGGTTGGCCAGCGTCTCCTTGACCAGGCGCTCGAAGTCCAGCCCGTTGCTGGCCAGCATGTCCCCGATCACGTCGTAGACCCGGCCCTGGAGGGCCGCGCGCATCTCCTCCAGCTTGTGGGTCAGCCGCTCCAGCAGCTGGCCCTCGATGGTGTTGGTGGCGCAGAAGTTGAAGACGTAGACGTCCGACTCCTGGCCGATGCGGTGGATGCGGCCCATGCGCTGCTCCAGCCGGACCGGGTTCCAAGGCAGGTCGTAGTTGATCATCAGGTGGCAGAACTGGAGGTTGATGCCCTCCCCCGCGGCCTCGGTGGCCACGCAGATCTGCCGCGACTGGTGGAACTCCTGCTGGATGCGCTTGCGCTCCACCGGCGGCTGGCCGCCGTGGATGGCGCAGGTCGAGTAGCCCCAGGCCTCCAGGTGCCGGACCAGGTGCTCCAGGGTGTCGCGGTGCTCGGTGAAGATCAGCAGCTTGCCCCGGCCGTCCCGCAGCTCGGCCAGCTCGGCGCGGTCCAGGCACTCCTGCAGTGCCCTGAGCTTGCGCTCCTCGCCCAGCCCCATCACCCGGGCCGCCTCGGCCACCAGCCGGCGCAGCTCCTCGACCTCCCGACGCAGGTCCTCGACCTGGGCCGCCGCCGTCACCTCATCGGCGACGGCGTCCTCGGTCTCCTCGGTGGCGTCCTCGTAGCCGGCCTCGAGGTCCGTGCTGGCCGGCATCAGGCCCAGCTCGGCCAGCCGCCGGGCCCGCTCGGCGGGGCTCATCCGCTCCAGCTCCTCGATGCGCTGGGCCAGCCGCTCGGCCCGCTTGCGCAGCGAGGAGTGAATGGCCCCCAGGCTGGAGGCCAGCCGCCGCTGGAGCACGGTCCGGGCCAGGGCCACGGCGTGGCTCCGGCCCCCACCCAGCCCGCTGCCGCCCAAGAAGCGGTTGATGTACTCGGTCACCTGCTCGTAGAGCCGCAGCTCGGGCACGCTCAGCTCGAAGGGCTGGGTCCGGACGTGGCGCTCGACGAAGAGCTTGCGCCCCCGCTCGTCGCGCAGGTCCTCCTTCTGCCGGCGCAGGAAGTAGGGGCTGTCCTCGGCCCCGAGCTGGCGCCGGACCAGCTCCACGGTGGCGAACTGGTCCGGGTCGAGCAGGGCCAGGAAGTGCCGGAAGCGGTCCTGGTCGCCGCTGTGGGGGGTGGCGGTGAGCAGCAGCAGCCGGGCGGTGCGCCGGGACAGCTCCTCGGCCAGCAGGTAGCGCTTGGTGCGCTTGACCTCCTCGCCGTAGGTCACCGCCGAGCACTTGTGGGCCTCGTCGATCACCACCAGGTCCCATTCCGCCCGCAGCAGGTCGGGACGCACGTCGTCCTGCTTGGCGAAGTCGAGCGAGGTGATGACGCGATCGTGCTGCTGCCAGGGGTTGGCCCCCAGCCGCCAGCGCACCTCCTGCGCCCCCACCACCTCGAACTCCTCGTCGAAGCGGCTCAGGAGCTCGTCCTGCCACTGCGCGGTCAGCGGCGCCGGCACCACCACCAGCACCCGGTCCACCACCCCTCGCAGCTTCAGCTCCTTGATCAAGAGCCCGGCCATGATGGTCTTGCCCGCCCCGGGGTCGTCGGCCAGCACGAAGCGCAGCCGGGGTTGGGGGAGCAAGCGCCGGTAGACGGCCTCGATCTGGTGGGGCAGCCCACGCACCCCGCTCAGCGAGACCGCGAACAGGGGGTCGTGGGCGTAGGCCAGCTGGATGCGGTGCGCCTCCACCCAGCGGAAGAGGCACCGGGGATCGGTGACCGCCGCCCGGGCGACGGCCGTGGCCAGGGCCGCCTCCAGGTCGGCGGCGGTCACCACCGTCTCGGCCGGGCTGCCGTTGGCCTGGCGCACCCGCAACAGGTAGTGCTCCTGGCCGATGACCTCGACGTCGTCGACCCGGACCGGGGCCGAGAAGTGGCCCGGGATGGTGAGCTGGCGGTTCCGGGCCCGGGCGGCGAGGTCAGCGGAGGGGGCGTCCGGGATCAAGCGCGGCGCGCATTCTACTGCGCGCAGCATCGACGCGGACACGGAGTCTGGACGGCTGGAGCGCTCGCCAGGGCGGGATGGCACCGCGTCCCCTCAGTTCGGGATCATCTCGCCGGGGTCTTGACCTGTGCCCTCGAGCCCGCATAGAGACCCTAAACAGCTCGTCCTGCCTTCAACCGCCTACCAGCCTCCACCAGCTGCTGGGCCCGGGCCCGCGAGAGCCCGGTGACGTGGGCGATGGTGGCGTAGGAGGCGCCCAGCTCGTGGATGCGCAGCGTGGCCAGGGCGCGGACCTCCCCCAGCCGCCGGGCGGCTGCCTCATGGCGCGTCTGGGCCTCCGTGGCGAGCGTGTACTGCTCCAGCGGGTCGGCGATCGCCTCGATCGCCGCGATCTCCTCCGCTGGAGGAGATGCCGCATAGGGTCCCTTTGCAGGCACGATCGAAGCGTCGGCGAAACGAGTGCGGCGACCTGCTGAGCCGCCCGCGGGCAGCGACGGGGTGACCTCGATGAGCTGGCCGGGGCTCGGGCGCTTCCTTCGCCGAACCGCCTGGCCCCTGGTGGACGCGGCAGGAGATGCTCGACGCGTTGATCGCTGCCCCGCAGCGGGCCGGCGCCTGGCCGGCGCCCAGCAGCTGGGAGCAGGCGACGGCCCTGCTGCTTCGCAGCCATCCGGCCCCCTTGTGGTCAGCGGCCTCAGCTCGAAGCTGTGGCTCCGGGGCTTACGGGGTTGACTCGGCCACCCGGGGCTGGGGCCGGCGACGACGGCGACGCTGAGCGCCGGGGAGACCTGACGGATGGCCCCGCCGAAGCCCGCTGGCTGACCCGGTTGGCGTCAAAATTGGCGTCAGCGACCGGTCGGGCGGCGGTCGGAGACCCTGCCGGTGCCGACCTCCGAATACGAGATCCGGGCTGTCGGTGGGGAGCAGGGCCGGAGTACAACCGGTCCTTCAAACCGTCACACTGTTGGGCACGATCCGTTCCACCCGGATCCGAGGGCGACGATGGAGATGACGACCGAGCGCTGGGCGTACGCCGTCGGCGGCGTGTACATGGAGTCCAACCAGGACCTGGCTCTGACCAACTTTCAGCTCTTCGAGCGCTGGGCCGCGGACCAGCTCGGACCGGAGCATCCGGTGGTGGCCCTGGTACTGGCACGGCAGGGCTGGTGCCGGGCTCGCCTTGGAGACCATCGAAACGCGTGCGAGGCCTACCGGCGGTCGCTCCACATCCTTGAAGCCACGGTCGGTGCCGGCCATCCCGCGGCTCGCCGGGTGAGCGCTTACCTTGCCGCCGCCTGCGAGGGCGAGACCGGGACGTCGGAGTGGCCGCCTCACACCCTGGAGGGGATCCGACCCTTCAACCCGCTCGGCCCAGAGGGAGCGGAGGGGCGGGGGCTGGACGAGGTCGCTCGCGAGGTGGAGGCCGCCGCAACCGTCCTCGGCCTGCCGCTGCGCCTGGGTCCGCCCGGCAATCGGGGGGCCAGCGGCTACCTCTTCGGGACCCTGTTGCGGGAGGCGGGCGAATACCAGGCGGCCGCGGCAGCCTTCGCCGAGTACGAGCGCTGGGTGGCTCGTGAGCGCGGCCCCACCCATGACGGCGTGCTCCAGGCCCTGAACCAGCTCGCCTACTGCTACCGCCTGCTCGCCGACACCGCCCGGGTCTGCGAGCTCTACGAGCGCAGTCGGCGCATCCTGATCGACGCGTACCCGGGCAACCCCTATATCGAGCAGCTCACCCGGCGCCTGGAGGCCCAGTGCCCGGCCATCCCCTCGCGCTGGCTGTACGGAGTGGGGGAGTGGCTGGGGCGGAGCGGGCGGGTCGGGGACGCCCAGGTCGCCTTCGATGCCTATCACCGTTGGGCCGAGGCACAGCTCGGACCTCGCCACCCCTACACGCTCCGAGCGCTGGCGCTGCGTGGCTACTGTGCAGAAGAACTGGGGCAGATGGGACGGGCCTACCGCCTCTATCGAAAGCTGCTCGAGCTGCGGCCGGAAGCCGCTGCGGCCACTGTGGTGGTGGGGGATCTGGAGCGGTTCCTGACCGAGCATCCCGGGGCCGACCGCACCGAGCAGCAGGACTGGCGCTCGTACGTCCGCTCGGAGTGGGTGCCCCCCGGCCTGCACGAGCTCGAACCATCGCTTGAGGAGATCGGGGACCTGCTCAAGGAGGCGGGTCACGTCGACGAAGCCGCTTCCGTCTACGAGGCGGTCGAGGCATGGATGCTCCGGCAGGGCTCAGGTGTCAGGTTGGGCGAGATCCTAGCCAAGCAGGGCTGGTGCCAGGCACGGCTCGGCAACCGTGACGTCGCCTGTCACCTCTACGAGCGGGCCAAGCGAGCCATCGAGGAACGCTCCGGACCCGACACACCCTTCGTGCGCGAGATCGCGCGCTATCTGGCCGAAGCCTGCCGCTGAGGTCGCGGCGGCGCCCAATGAGGAGGCATCCCCGGGACCGCGGCCTCGTGGCTCAGCGTGGACGTGGTCTCGGAGGAATGCTGTTGCGTCCAAGATACTGTAGTCTGCTGTGGTCAACTTGAAAGAATAGAAGCAGGGTCAGGGTTCCGGGTGACTGGCCCATCGACAATATGTGCTCAGCCTGTGGGGGCGGCGGAAGGCAGGGGTGATGAACTGTTGCCGTTCGAGCCTATTATAGTATGAATGGTTGAACTTGAAGCAGTTGGCGCGGCAGCAGGGCGTCCATCCTATGACCGCGTACCGCTGGTTCCGGGAAGACAAGGTCCCGGTTTCCCGCACACCGCGCCGGCCGGCTGATCCTGGTGCACCCACTGCCAACCCGCGCCGCTCCGGGGACCGTAGCCGTGTACACCCGCGTGTCGGCCGCTGACCAGAGATCCGACTTGGACCGGCAGGTTGCCCGGGTGACTGCGTGGGCGGCGAATGAGGGATTGGCGGTTGGCCGCGTGGTTGCCGAGATTTGGGTCCGCGCTGAACGGCAAGCGCCCAAAGCTCCTGGCTCTGCCGCGTGATGAGTCGGCGACCGCGATCGTGGTGGTGCGGATTCCGGCGAATCCGACCAGGCATTCCGGCTGAATCCGACCACCTGGTTCGGTCGAATCCGACCGGGCGGTTCGGGCTTATCCGACCAGGGGGCCGAGACCTGGCAACGCCGCCTCTATTCCATTC
>CADDZO010000150.1 GCA_902812395.1 bacterium
CGGGGCGGCTCCGGCCCCTCTCGAGTGGTGGCGGGCCCGGGCCCGGCTGGACGCGGCCCTCTTCCGGATCTACGGGCTCGGGCTGGAGGAGGTGGCCCACGTGCTGGCCGGCTTCCCGCTCCTCGACCGCCGGCAGCCCCCGCTCCCCGGTGAGGAGCGGAGCACCGTCACCCGGGACCTGGTCCTGGCCGAGACCGCTGCCGGCTACGAGCAGCCCGATCCGGAGGTGGCCCGGCTCTTCGGCCCCACCGCCGGGGCTGGTCGGGCCAGGGAGCGGGCCGAGGCCGCCCTGCGGCTCGGGGCCATACCCTACCTGGCCCCGCCCCAGGGCCAGCACTTCTCGGAGTGGGCCGACGAAGAGGTGGAGGAGGTGGACGACGAATGACCGGCCAGCGCCTGCAGCCCTTCCTGGCCGCCGAGCGCCTCAAGCAGGCCTACCGCAGCTACATCGCCGCCAGCTTTCCCCTCCGGCGCCAGGAGCTGCGGGAGCGCTTCGAGCGGCTGGTGGACAAAGAGCGACTGCTCTGGCAGGACCCCTTCGTCTCGTTGGCCCGCAGCCCCCGCCCCGGCCGCAGCCTGGCCGAGCTGGAGGCGGCTGGGACGATCGGGCCCGAGCTGCGCCGGGAGGTCGACCTCGGCTTCGAGCGTCTCCACGACCACCAGAGCCGGGCGGTGGAGCGGCTCTCCACCCGCCGCGGGGGCCGGAGCACGATCGTGGCCACCGGCACCGGCTCGGGCAAGACCGAGTCCTTCCTCGTCCCCATCCTCGACCACTGCCTGCGCCAGCCCGGCCCAGGGGTGAAGGCCATCGTCCTCTACCCCATGAACGCCCTGGCCAACGACCAGCTGAAGCGGCTGCGCCGGCTGCTGGCCCGAACCGAGCGGGTCAGCTTCGCCCGCTACACGGGCGACACCCCCTACAGCGAGGCCACCGCCCCTCAGGAGAACCTGCCCCAGCGCCCGCCCGAGAGCCCGCGCTCGGAGCGCTACTACCGGACCGAGATCCTGGAGTCGCCGCCCGACCTGCTGCTGACCAACTACGTCATGCTGGAGCTGCTCCTGACCCGGCGCGAGGACCGGGAGCGGCTGCTGGGAGGAGCGCCCCTGCGCTACCTGGTAGTGGACGAGGTCCACACCTTCCAGGGGGTGCGGGGCACCGAGGTGGCCTGCCTGATCCGGCGGCTCAAGGAGCACGTGGGGCTGGAGCGCGGCCAGCTGATCTGCATCGGCACCAGCGCCACCCTGCAGCAGGGCGGCGACCCCGACCTCCTGCTCCGGTTCGCCCGCGACCTCTTCGGGGAGGAGTTCGACGCCGAGGCGGTGGTGACTGAGGAGCCCCTGCCCCTGCCCGAGACGGCGCCGGTGCCGCCCCCGGCCGGGCCCATCCCCGAGGAGCTGCTCACCGCCGACGTCACCGAGCCGGCCAACCTGCGGGCCCTGGCCGAGGTCCTGCTGGGCGAGGACCTGGGCGCCGTTCCCGACCCGGAGCTTCCGGCCGCGCTCTACGAGCGGACCCGGCTCCACCCCCTCTTCGTCGAGCTGGAGCGCCACCTGGAGAAGCCCCGGCCGGTGGCCAGCCTGGTCGGCCACCTCCGGCGTCTGCCCGGCCGGGAGCGGCTGCACGACGAGGAGCTGCGGCGCGAGGCCACGGCCGCCCTCCTGGTCGGGGCCAGCGCGCTCTCCCCCGCCCCCGAGGGCGAGGAGTCGGAGCCCCGCTTCCGGCCCAAGGTCCACCTGGTGGTGCGCTCGCTCTCGCCCCTGGCCCGCTGCCTCGACCCCGACTGCGGGGCGCTGCTCACCGACGGCCGCCTGGAGTGCCGGGGCGCGGCTCACCCCGACCACCTCCGCCTGGCCCTGCCCCTGGGTGTGTGCCGCACCTGCGGCCAGGACTACTGGATAGCCGCGCTGCCCGAGTCGCTCCGGCGTCGCGACCAGGAGGCCAGGAAGAAGCGGCGACAGGCCTCGGAGCGGGTCCAGGCCCTGATCGGTGCCACCCTGGTCCCGGCCGGCGGGGCCGAGGTCTTCCTGATGCCCGTCGAGGAGGGGGGGGCGGAGCCGGGCGAGGAGGTGGAGGATGTCGAGGAGGCCGAGGGGGCCGAGGAGGCCGAGGCGCCGCCGGCCGACGGGGAGCGCGTCTTCACCCTTTCCCTCCTCGTCTGCTCGGCCTGCGCCACCCTGCGCCCGCCGGAGCAGGAGACCTGCCCCCGCTGCTCGACCGGCGCCCCGGCCCTGGCCGTGGGCGCCTTCGTGGGCGGCACCCGCTGCCCGCACTGCCTGGGCTACGGCACCGGCCGGCCTATCATCACCCCGCTCCAGGCCGGGGCCAGCAGCTCGGTCAGCGTGCTCACCACCGAGCTCTTCGACCAGCTAGGCGACGAGGAGCGGCGCACCCTGATCTTCGCCGACTCGCGCCAGGACACCGCCCACCAGGCCGGCTTCCTGCGCGAGCGCCACCAGGTCTTCGTCCGCCGCCAGCTGCTCTACCAGGCCCTGCGCGAGGGGGGCAAGCCGGTGGCCCTGCCCGAGCTGGCCACCCACGTCTACCGCTACGCCGTCGACCGGGAGGGGGAGGCGGAGGCGCTCAACGTGCTCCTGCCCACCGAGAGCCGAGAGGTCACCGAGCAGGGCTTCTTCGCCCCCGACGCCCTGCCCACGCAACGAGAGGTGGAGATCGCGCGGCGCCGGCTGCGCTGGCACTGCCACCTGGAGGTGACCGCGGTCGCCAACCAGCGCAACTCGCTGGAGCGCGAGGGCCTGATCGGCGTTCGCTACGACCGCCTGGAGGACCTGGCCGAGCGGCTGCTGCCCCAGCTCGCCACCTTCCCCGGCCTCGGCTCCCGGGAGCGGGTGGCGGACCTGATGGCCGCCCTGCTCGACCTCGTCCGCTTCAACAAGGCGGTCGCCTACCCGCCCTTTGCCGAGTACCTGACCGAGCGCTCGCGGGCGGTGGAGGACCAGGAGGCGGTGCCCGCCCGCTACCTGCGGTTGCCGGTGGCCTTCGGCCCGCAGCGGCAACGGAAAACCGTCTACGAGCTGCGTGCCTGGTACGGCGCCAGGGGACGGCGGACGGCCGTGGACGACCTGGTCGCCCGGCTCTATCCGGGCCTCACCACCGATCAGCGTCACCGCCTGATCGACCTGTTGGTCCAGGAGCTGTGCGCCCATGACTTCCTGGCCGCGGTCGAGATCGGGCGCACGCACGGCGCCGGCCGCAGGGTGGCCACCGGGCTGCAGCTGCGGCCGGAGCGGATCCAGGTCGAGGCCGCGACCCAAGCCTTTCGCTGCGACCGCTGCCATCGGGCCACCGCCCGGCCCCGGCGGGGTGCGGCAAAGGCGGTCTGCCTCACCTACGGCTGCGGCGGCCAGCTCCAGCCCTCTGCCCTCGATCCCTCTCAGAGCTACTACGTCCGTCTCTATGCCGAGCGGCCGCCCCACGCCCTCCACGCCCTGGAGCACTCCGGGCAGCTTCCGAGCCAGCGCCGGCAGGAGATCGAGCGCCAGTTCAACGCCCAGCGGGTCAACGTCCTGGTCTGCACCCCCACCCTGGAGCTGGGCGTGGACCTGCCCGATTTGGTGGCGCTGCTGCTGCGCAACATCCCGCCCACCCCGGCCAACTACGCCCAGCGCGCCGGCCGGGCCGGCCGGGAGCGGCGCATCGCCCTGGTGGTCAGCCATGCCGGCCAGAGGCCACACGACGCCTACTTCTTCCGGAAGCCGGCGGAGATGATCGCGGGCGAGATCCGGGCCCCGGTACTGCTGCTCGACAACCGGGACGTGGTCCGACGTCATCTCAACTCCCTGATCCTGGAGCGGCTCCAAACCGAGATCCCGGGCCGCTGGGATGAGATCGCCGACCTGGAGACCGGCCGCTACCGGGCTGACCTCGGGGCTCGCCTCCGCGAGGAGCTGGCCCTTCCCGCCACCCGTGCGGCCATCGTCGCGGCCGTGACCCGAGCCTTCTCCGACGCCAAGCTGCGCTGGCTCGACCCGGGCTTCATCGAAGAGGCTGTGGAGCGCTTCCCTGACGAGGTGGAGCGGGGGCTCCAGATCTGGTGCCAGGAGTACGCCGAGCTGCTCGAAGAGCACCAGAAGATCAAGTACCGGAGCAAGGTCAACACGCCCCTGGAGAGGCGCCAGATGGAGCAGCTGGAGCGCCGCATGGGGGTGCTGAGCCAGGACCGCGACCACAATCCGCTCGCCTTCCTGACCAGCGTCGGGGTGCTCCCCCGCTACGGCTTCCCCGGCGACATGGTGACGGTGGTGGACGACCGCGGCCAGCAGATCAGCCAGCGGGCTGCCTTCGGCCTCACCGAGTACGCCCCCGGCAACCGGGTCTACGTGGCCGGGCGCAAGCTCAACGTGCGCCGGGTGCGCTTCGTCGACGGGGCCAAGGAGAACCCCCGCGACCAGACCCGGACCTACCGCTACTGTGAGCGCTGCACCTACGCCACCGAGAACCCGTTCGCCACCACCTGCCCGTACTGCGACAGCGACGGTGGCGATCGCCTCCTGCGCACCGGCGAGTACATCGACTACCGGTACGGCCAGGCCCTCTCAAGCGAGTTCATCACCGACGAGGACGAGTACCGCTCCCACGAGTCCTACGACCTGGCCACCTACGTCGCCCCCCTGGAGACGCCCGCCGACCACGAGCGGCATGAGCACCTGGCCCGCTCCGTGGGTCCGCTGGAGGTGACCTACACCCGCCGACGCCAGATCCAGATCTTCAACCGCGGACTGGCCGAGACCGCCGATACCCCCGCCCACGGGTTCATGGTCTGCCTGGTCTGCGGCACCTACCACAGCCCTGCCGAGCAGCGTCGTGACGAGCGCGGTCGCCCCCTGGAGCTGGGCACCGGCCACGCCCTCTTCTGCCCGGTGGCGGGCTGGCCCTCCTCCGGCCGGGACCGCAAGGAGAGCCACGGCGACCTGCCCGAGGTCGAGCCCCACCTCCATCTGCGGGTGGAGCTGGAGGGGGACCTGGTCGAGATCGCCCTGCCTCCACCGGTGGCGGAGGAGCACGTCCGCGGCCAGGCAGCCTGGGTGGTCACCCTGGCCCATGCCTTGAAGCTGGGCATGGAGCTGGACATGTACGTCGAGCAGCGCGAGATCGGGCACTTCACGATCCTGCGCCAGCCCCCCACCGGGCCCGAGCTGTCCCTGGCCTTCTACGACACCTTGCCCGGCGGCAGCGGCTACCTGGGTCGGCTCTTCGAGCGGTTCGGCGAGGTGGCGGCGGTGGCGCATCATCACCTCGCCACCTGCAGCTGCGAGCGGGCCTGCTACCGCTGCCTGATGCAGTTCTGGAACCAGCGCGACCACGGCCTGCTCGACAAGCGGCTGGTGCTGCCCACGCTGGCCCTGCTCGCCCAGGGCACGAGCACGACCCCTGCCCCCTCCGTCTCCCAGCGAGAGCGCTTCGACTCCACGGTGGAGGCGATGCTCTTCCAGCATCTGCGGGGGGCGGGTCTGCCCCGTCCCCGGGTGCGGGAGGTGCTCCGCGACCCCAACGGCCAGGGCATCCTGCAGATGGACCTGTGCTGGCCCGACCGGGAGCTGGCGGTGCTGATCGATGGCCGGGAGTTCCACGCCACCACCGTCGACCAGGTGCTGGCCGACCAGGACAAGCGCAACCGAGCCATCGCCGCCGGCGAGCGCCTGCTGGAGTTCACCGGCTGGGAGGTTCTGCACCGCCTGGAGCAGGTGGCGGAAGAGATCAGGGGGGCGCTGGACGCCAGCTACAAGGAGGTCGAGTTCGTCGACGGCGCACCCCTCCGTGCCGCCGAGGGACCGACCGGGCAGGCGCTGGTGAGTGTGGAAGGGCCGCTGCCCAGAGAGCTGGAGGAGCTTACGGCCGACGGCTTCGCGGGCCGGGGAAAGGTGGCGGTTGACGCCATGGTCCAGGAGGCGCTGGCGGTGCGCCGCGACCCGCCTGCGGTGATCCTGCCGGTGGACGTGGAGCGCTGGCTCGACGACGCGGCCGAGTGGCGACGGCAGCTGGCGCTGATGCGTGCCCTGGCCGCGGCCGGGGTGCCGTGCTACCGACTTCCCAGCGAGCGGCTGGCGGAACCGGCCGGACTGCACCGGGCCCTGGCGTCGATGGGGCTCGGGATTTGATACGAGGGAGGTCATGTGAAACACCGAGTATTCTGTAGTTTCCACTACAAGACCGATAATTGGCGTTGACTGACGAAGAGGACGACAGGTGGCCTTCTGCTTTGCAGCGCACAGGCCCCCGACAGACGACCTGGCGCTCCCTCCGATGAACCACGTCCATGGACTCCATATCAGCGATTGTCACGACAGCTGGACAAGTCCCCGTCCACGGCTCACCTCAGTTGACTCAGGATCTCGACATCCGATTGCCTCGTCTCTTCTTCCGGGACAACGAAGGCCAGCTGCTGCTGCCCTTCGGCGACGAGTTCATCGCGCTGCTCAGGCGACAGTGTGGAGAATGGCATCATGAGCAGCTGGCTGCGTCTGCGCCGACGCCGGATGGTCCAGGTACCGGCGACGAAGCCGTCCACGAGAATGGTGGGCAGCACGCGACCGGGCGGTAAGAGAACAGCCTGGCGATAGGCAGCGGGCAGGATACGCTCGCGATTGGCATGACCAAGCAGCAGATTGTCGAAATCTGGCAAGAAGCGGATTGGGGCGGGACAGTCCTCCGGCAGCAATGGTTGATCTGCGAGATCGAAGAGTTCCTGCCCCTGCTCATCCCGGTAGACGCAGAGATCAGCGCGCAGTGAGCGGACCACCGGGGCCAGGCCTGTCAGGCCCGACCAGCTCTGCAGATCCCTGAGACTGGCCGGGCCAAAAGCGGTCAGGTAGCGGCGGACAAGTAGGCGTAGGCCCTCTTCGGGCAACCACGGCTCTCCTTCTTCACGAAGCCAGTCGAAGCCAGCAGCATAGCGTGGATTGTTGCTGAACCCCCAGGCGCTTTGATCGGGGACCTGGACCAGGGGAAGCTGCATACGCACGAGATAGGCGATGTAGGCCGGCTCCAGCTCAGGGAAACGCTCGGCCAGACGCTGACGGAGGGATGCGAAGGTAGTAGGACCTTCCTGCAGGAAGCTTCGCGCCTCCTCCACGATAGCAGCCTGGATGGCAGGATCTCCTCCGCGACGAAAGAACGACTGGAGTGAGCGAGTGAGAGCCGGCTGGAGGGCCAGACGGTAGTGCAAATAATCGGCAGCGCTCACCAGATGCAGAGTGGCGCGCATCAGGGTGGCACGAACCATCTTCCGCTGCTGAAGAAGCTGAAGCAGCTCTTGATGATGGAAATGGCGCAGACGTGTCCAGAGCGCTATAAACGGCGCCGCAGGCAGCTGAGCCTGGAGGCCAACCAGGTGCTCACTGGCTTCCAACGGCGAAACAGCTGCCCGCTCCAGGAGCCACTGACGAGCCAACGTGGCGCGATTGAGCTGACGTCGATTCAGGACAGGCATCGTCATTGTTCGGAGGATTCTCCCGTCTTCACTTCTCTCAGATGGTATTCTCATCCCCCGACCGCGAGGCGGTGAGGGCCCAGCAGGGCAGTCCCTGAGGGGTCGGAGAACGGGACTGCACTGCCTCGCGCTCTCGCTCTATGCTATGTTGCAGTGACGGCTGGTGACGTGAGATGGCATGCGCATAGGTATTCGTCATCCGAGGATGGGAGCGAAGCAACGATCCGAGAACCGATGAGGAGAACAAGGCCAGAGAGGGGAGCATTCTGGGCCGATGCTCCGGCCCAGGACGAACAACAATCACTGCTCTGTCCTCACCTCACCTTCCATGAACGCCCGCAGAAGGAGCTGGCCTCGGATCGCAATGAGCGGCGCGGGGGCCTGGCTGCCAGCTCCGAGATGCCCGAGCGCAACTTTGGCACCCGCCCCCGCTCGGCCAGTCCTGGGCACGTCAACCATCCACAGGAGAGTCCGTGTAGCAGGCGAAAGGGGATCATCCGATGGCACGACCGAGGGTACGCTTCGGCCTGACGCTCTCGAATCGCGGTGTCATCACCGGGGCGGCAACGTTGGAGGACTTGTACAGTTTGGCGCGGGTGGCCGACCGCGAGGTCGTGTGGGACTCGGTCTGGGTCGGCGACTCGGTCCTCGCCAAGCCGCGGCTGGACGCGCTCGTGCTGCTGGGCGCGCTGGCAGCGATCACCGAGCGGGTCAAGCTCGGCCCGGCCTGCATGGCCAGCACCCCGCTACGAGATGCGCTCTTGCTCGCATACCAGTGGGCCAGCTTGGACTTCCTGTCGAAGGGTCGGAGCATCTTCGTGGCTTGCCAGGGACAGCCAGGGCCGGGCGGCGGCCAGTTCGAGGATGAGTTCGCGACCTTCCGTATCGATCCATCCAGCCGAATGCGGCGCATGGAGGAGGCGATCGAGATCCTGCGCCTCACCAGCAGCCAGGAGAACGTCAGCTACCACGGCGAGTACAACCGCTTCGACAATGTCACGATCCTCCCGCGCCCGGTGCAGCAGCCGATCCCCATCTGGGTCACCGCCAATCCTCCAGGCGACAAGCCAAGGATGCGGGAGCGTGCACTCCGCCGTGTGGCCCGGCTCGGCAACGGCTGGATGAGCACGATGGACACGCCCGAGTCGTTTGCGACCAACCTCCAGGCCATCCGCCAGTATGCAGCCGAAGCAGGTCGCGAGTTGCCGCCGGACTTCGAAGCTTGCCTCTACTACAACGTCAACGTCAATGACGATCGGAAGGCAGCCTTCCAGGAAGCCAAGCGCTACCTGGATGCCTACTACGGCGTCGACTACGACCCTGCCCTGGTAGAGCGCTGGGTGGCACTCGGCTCACCGCGGGAGTGCATACAGCAGATCCAGGCCTTTATCGACGCTGGCGCAACCACGATCACGCTACGGCTTGCAAGCTACGATCAGCAAGGGCAGTTGGAGAGGGTCACTCGCGAGGTGCTCCCCGCGTTCGTCTAGCGAAAGGAAATCAGTCCTAG
>CADDZO010000151.1 GCA_902812395.1 bacterium
ACCCCAACCGCCACCCCGACCGCGACTCCCACTCCCTGAAGGGCCGGGCTGATCCGCTCCGGTCTGGGCTTCGTAGCAGCTTGCAGAACCGGGTCGCGAGAGCGAACCGGCAATCCCGATCGCGGGACCTGGCAAGCACGACAGCAACCCACCCACGACTTTCTCGTCCCTCCACTCCGAAGGGGCGCCCCGCCCGGGGCGCTCCTTCTCATCCCATCCCCTGGATCCCACGCGTCCCGGCGTGTTTGGGTATACTCACGCTTCGTCCCCGGCGGCGCGTGCGTGCCCGTGGGATTCCCCACCACATCCCAAGCCAGGAGAACTCGGTGCCGACCACCCAGCAGCTGATTCGTTTCGGCCGCAAGCCGGCCGCCAAGAAGTCGAAGTCGCCTGCGCTGCGAGGCTCACCGCAGCGCCGAGGTGTGTGTGTGCGCGTCTATACCCATACGCCCAAGAAGCCGAACTCGGCGCTGCGCAAGGTGGCCAGGGTCCGCCTGACCCACGGAGTCGAGGTGACGGCCTACATCCCTGGCATCGGGCACAACCTGCAGGAGCACTCGGTGGTGCTGATCCGAGGTGGACGGGTCAAGGACCTTCCCGGGGTGCGCTACCACGTGATTCGGGGTGCCCTCGACACCGCCGCCACCAAGAACCGCAAGCAGGGCCGCAGCAAGTACGGCGCCAAGCGCGAGAAGACCGGACAGAAGTAAGAAGATGCCGCGACGTTATCGGCCGCCCCGTCGCTCGGTGGCACCCGACCCGCTGTACGGCTCGGAAGCCGTCGCCAAGTTCACCAACATCGTGATGCGCAACGGGAAGAAGTCGGTGGCCGAGCGAGTTGTACAAGATGCTCTTCGCCGTGCCGGGAGGATCGCCCGCCGGGAGCCGCTCGAGGTCTTCGACCAGGCGATCCGAAACGTGACGCCTGTTCTGGAGGTCAAGCCCCGACGGGTAGGGGGGGCGACCTATCAGGTGCCGGTGGAGATCCGGCCAGACCGGCGGCTGGCTTTGGCCCGGCGGTGGCTTGTGCGCTATGCCCGTCAGCGCCGGGGCAGGAGCATGGGCGAGAAGCTGGCCGCGGAGCTGGTGGACGCGGCCAACAACACCGGTGGCGCGGTGAGGCGGCGAGAGGAGACGCACCGGATGGCCGAGTCCAACAAGGCATTCAGCCACTTCCGGTACTGACGGTTGGAGGTTCGGTCGAGATCGCAGTGGTGGCAGTGAGGCAGCTGGAGCGGAGCACGCGGCTGGAGAGGCTCCGGAACATCGGGATCATGGCGCACATCGACGCCGGAAAGACCACGACCACGGAGCGCATCCTCTTCTACGCCGGCCGCCTCCATCGCATGGGCGAGGTCCACGAGGGCGCTGCCACCATGGACTGGATGGTCCAGGAGAAGGAGCGGGGGATCACGATCACCTCCGCCGCCACCACCTACCACTGGCGGGACCACGTGGTCAACCTCATAGACACGCCCGGACACGTGGACTTCACCGTCGAGGTGGAGCGCAGCCTGCGGGTCCTGGACGGTGCGATCGCGATCTTCGACGCCGTGGCGGGGGTCGAGCCGCAGTCGGAGACGGTCTGGCGGCAAGCCGACCGGTACGGCGTGCCCCGGATTGCCTTCATCAACAAGATGGACCGGATGGGGGCCGACTTCTACGCTGCGGTTGACTCGATCCGCCAGCGTCTGGGGGCACGAGCGGTGCCGGTGCAGCTCCCGATCGGGGCCGAGGACTCGTTCAAGGGCGTGGTCGACCTGATCGCCCAGCGGGCGATCATCTACACCGACGACCTCGGCAAGAACTTCGAGACCTCGGAGATCCCGCCCGAGCTCGCGGACCGGGTGGTGAGCTTCCGCCGGGAGCTGGTGGAGGCCGCCGCCGACTACGACGACGAGGTCATGCACTCGTACCTGGAGGAGCGCGAGATCGACCCCTCGGCGCTGGTCCGGGGTCTGCGCCGGGGCACGGTCTCGGGTCAGCTGGTGCCGGTCCTTTGTGGGGCGGCGCTGCGCAACAAGGGGGTGCAGCCGCTGCTGGATGCGGTGGTCGACTATTTGCCCTCGCCGGCCGACAAACCGGCGGTGGAGGGTGTGAACCCGATCGACCACTCCCTCGAGGTTCGGCGGGTGGACGACGAGGAGCCGTTCAGCGCCCTCGCCTTCAAGATCCAGATCGACCCCCAGGGGGTGGGCAAGCTGACCTTCTTCCGGGTGTACTCGGGCCGCCTCCAGGCCGGCTCGGTGGTGCTCAACGCCAGCACCGGGCGGCGAGAGCGGGTCGGCCGCATCCTGCGCATGCATGCCATGCGCCGGGAAGAGGTGACCGAGGTCATGACCGGAGACATCGCGGCCGCGGTGGGTCTCAGGGGCACCACCACTGGGGACACGCTCTGTGACGAGCAGCACCCGATCCTGTTGGAGGCGATCGAGTTCCCCGAGCCGGTGATCTCGGTGGCGATCGAGCCCAGGACCAAGGCCGACCAGGACCGGCTGGCCCTGGCGCTGCAGCGGCTGAGCGAGGAGGACCCGACCTTCCGGGTCTCGACCGACGAGGAATCGGGCCAGAACATCATCGCCGGGATGGGCGAGCTCCACCTGGAGATCATCGTCGACCGCCTGATGCGCGAGTTCAAGGTGGACGCCAACGTGGGCAAGCCCCAGGTGGCCTACCGGGAGGCGATCCGGCGGTCGGCGCACGGGACCGGGCGCTTCGTCCGTCAGACCGGCGGTCGAGGCCAGTATGGTCACGTCGAGATCGAGGTCGAGCCCGCCCCTCGGGGCACCGGCTACGCCTTCGTCGACGAGATCACCCAGGGCCGGATACCGCACGAGTTCGTCCCCGCCGCTGAGAAGGGGATCAGGGAGGCCCTGGGCAGCGGCGTGGTGGCGGGCTACCCGGTCCTGGACGTGCGGGTCCGGCTGGTGGACGGCTCCTACCACACGGTCGACTCGAGCGAGCAGGCCTTCGAGATCGCCGGTTCTCTGGCGGTCAAGGACGCCCTGCGCAAGGCGGATCCCTATTTGCTCGAGCCGATCATGAAGGTGGACGTGGTCATGCCCCAGGAATGCCTGGGAGACGTGATGGGCGATCTTTCCGCCCGGCGGGGCCACATCCTGGGCATGGAGGGCAAGGGCACCTCACAGTCGGTGCAGGCCTATGTGCCGCTGGCCGAGATGTTCGGGTACGCTACCGACCTGCGCTCCCTGACCTCGGGGCGCGCCACCTACACGATGCAGTTCGACCACTACGAGGAGCTGCCCTCGGGCCTGGCCGAGACCGTCGGCCGGCGGGGCGGGAGATAGCGATTCCGCCAGAAGCGAATACGACCAACGCAGGAAGTCGCAGGAGGCACCAGTGGGTAAGAAGAAGTTCGAGCGGACCAAGCCCCACATGAACGTCGGGACCATCGGTCACATCGACCATGGCAAGACGACGCTGACGGCTGCCATGACCAGGGTCCTGGCTGCCAACGGGCTGGCCCAGTACCGCGCCTTCGAGACCATCGACAACGCGGCCGAGGAGCGGCAGCGGGGCATCACGATCGCGATCTCGCACGTCGAGTACGAGACCGAGAAGCGGCACTACGCCCACGTCGACTGCCCGGGGCACGCCGACTACATCAAGAACATGATCACCGGCGCAGCCCAGATGGACGGCGCGATCCTGGTCGTTGCCGCCAACGACGGGGCCATGCCCCAGACCCGGGAGCACGTGATCCTGGCCCGCCAGGTCCAGGTGCCCTCGCTGGTGGTGGCGCTGAACAAGATCGACATGGTCGACGACGAGGAGTTCATCGACCTGGTCGAGCTCGACCTGCGCGAGCTGCTCAGCCGCTACGAGTACCCCGGCGACGACGTTCCCATCGTCCGGGTCTCGGCGCTGAAGGCGCTCGAGTGCGGATGTGGGAAGCGCGAATGCGAGTGGTGCGGCAAGATCTGGAACCTGCTGGACGCGGTCGACACCTACATCCCGGAGCCGGTCCGGGAGACCGACAAGCCCTTCCTGATGCCGATCGAGGACGTGTTCACGATCGAGGGTCGGGGCACCGTGGTGACCGGCCGGGTGGAGCGGGGCCTGCTCAAGGTCAACGAGCCGGTCGAGATCGTGGGCATCCGGCCCACCCGCAACACGGTCGTCACCGACATCGAGATGTTCCACAAGAGCATGAGCTCGACCCAGGCCGGGGACAACGTTGGCTGCCTGCTTCGCGGGGTCAAGCGCGACGAGGTCGAGCGGGGCCAGGTCCTGGCCAAGCCGGGCTCGATCACGCCCCACACCGTTTTCAAGGCCAACGTGTACGTGCTGACCCGGGAAGAGGGCGGCCGCCATACCGCCTTCTTCACTAACTACCGGCCCCAGTTCTATCTCCGGACCACGGACGTCACCGGGACCATCACCCTCCCCGAGGGGGTGGAGATGTGCATGCCCGGTGACAACGTGGAGATGACGGTCGAGCTCATCCAGCCGATCGCTATCGAGGAGGGGCTCCGCTTCGCCATCCGCGAGGGGGGCAAGACCGTGGGTGCCGGGGTCGTGACCCAGGTCGTGAAGTAGGAGCACGAGAGGGGGCCCGCAGGTGGCGCAGAGGATCCGGATACGGCTCAAGGCATACGACCACAAGGTCTTGGACCAGGCGGCGGACAAGATCGTGGACACCGCTCGCCGGGCCAACGCGCGCACGGCGGGCCCGATTCCGCTGCCCACGGAAATCAACAAGATGACGGTGATTCGCTCGCCGTTCATCGACAAGGATTCCCGCGAGCAGTTCGAGATGCGGACCCACAAGCGCATCGTGGACATCCTGGACCCCAATCCCCGGGTGGTGGACTCGCTGATGCGGCTCAACCTGCCTGCCGGTGTGGCCATCGAGATCAAGCTGTAGGCCGATGGCGAAGGGACTGCTGGCTCGCAAGCTGGGCATGACCCAGGTGTTCAACCCGGACGGCACGACAGCCGCGGTGACCGTGCTGGAGGCAGGTCCCTGCCGCGTGCTAGGCCTGCGGACGCCGGAGAAGGACGGCTACGCGGCTGCCCGTCTGGTTTTCGGGACTGCGCAGCGGCGTCGCCTCACCAAGCCCCGGGCGGGCGAGTTCCGCAAGGCCGGGATCGAGCCCGGGCTGAAGGTGGCCGAGGTGCGCGACTTCGAGGCCCAGGTCGGCCAGGAGATCACCTGCGCCATCTTCAGCGAGGGTGAGCTGGTGGACGTGGCCGGCACCTCCAAGGGCAAGGGCTTCCAGGGCATGGTCCGGCGCTGGGGGTTTGGCCGGGGGCCGGAGACCCATGGCTCCATGAACGTGCGCAAGCCGGGCTCGATCGGGGCGACCGACGCAGCCCGGGTGTTCAAGGGTCTGCACATGGCCGGCCACATGGGTGCGGTCAGGCGCACGGTCCAGGCGCTCCGGGTGCTGAAGGTCGACCCCGAACGGAACCTGTTGCTGGTCCACGGCAGCGTTCCCGGACCCCGGGGAGGGATCGTGATGGTGCGCGGTTCCGTCAAGCAGAAGGCGAAGAAGTAGCGATGGCCGACGACGCTGGGGTGCAGACGACGGAGCCACCGGTGACGGGGCCGACAGGCCTGGTGGCCCCCTGCTACAACGCGGATGGCGAGCTGACCGGAGAGGTGGAGCTCCCGGTCTCCGTGTTCGGGGTCACCCCCCACCTGGCGGTGATGCATCAGGCCCTGGTGCGCCAGCTGGCCAATGCCCGCCAGGGGACCGCTTCGACCAAGACCCGGTCCACGGTCCGGGGGGGCGGGGCCAAGCCGTACCGCCAGAAGGGGCTGGGCCGGGCCCGGCACGGCAGCACCCGTGCCCCCTCGATGGTGGGCGGGGCCCGGGCGCTGGGTCCACATCCTCGCGACTACCGGCAGCGGATGCCGCGCAAGATGCGGCGGCTGGCGCTGCGTTCGGCGCTGTCGGTGAAGGCGGCCGAGGGCAAGGTGGCGGTGCTGGAGGGGATCGCCCTGGAGCAGCCGCGGACCAGGACCATGGCCGAGCTCCTCTACCGGGTGGGTGAGGGCAACAGCGCCCTGCTGGTGCTGCCTGCGCCCAGCGATGTGGTCGCCCGCAGCGTCGCCAACCTACCCTGGGCCAAGACCCTGCTCGCCTACAACCTGAACCTGCACGACATCTTCACCCACGAGCGGCTGGTGATCCTCCGCGACGCCGTCGAGCTGATCGCGGAGACCTTCGCTGCACAGGAGGCGACGGCATGAGCCGGTCGCCGGTCGAGGTGATCCTGGGCCCGGTGATCACCGAGCGCGCCTACCAGCTCCAGCAGGAAGGGCGGTACACGTTCCGGGTCGCCCTGCACGCCACCAAGCCCGAGATCGCGCGGGCGATCGAGGAGCACTATGGCAACGTCAAGGTGGCGAGCGTGAACACGGCCCGGGTGCGGGGTCGGGTGCGGCGCAGCCTGCGCCGAGGGGTGGTTGGTCGAACCCCGGACTGGAAGAAGGCAGTGGTGACGTTGAAGGAAGGCCGGCTCGAGGGCCTGTTCGGAGGGGTGTAGGCGATGCCGGTACGCAAGTACAAGCCGACCAGCCCGGGCCTCCGCTTCCGGGCCACCCCCAGCTTCGAGGAGGTCACCCGGAAGCGTCCCGAGAAGAGCCTGCTGGAGCCGCTCCGGAATCGGGCTGGGCGCAACAACCAGGGTCGCATCACGCTCCGCCACCGGGGGGGCGGAAGCCGCCGCATGTACCGCCGGATCGACTTTCGGCGAGACAAGATCGGGGTGCCCGCCCGGGTGGCCGCGATCGAGTACGATCCCAACCGCACCGCCCGGATCGCGTTGCTGCACTATCGCGACGGCGAGAAGCGCTACATCCTGGCTCCGCTGGGGCTGAAGGTGGGGGACCGGGTGATGAGTGGGCCCGAGGCACCCGTACGAGTGGGCAACGCCCTCCCCCTGGCGCGGATCCCGGTCGGTTCGACCATCCACAACATCGAGCTGACCCTGGGCCGCGGAGGTCAGCTGGTGCGGTCGGCGGGGACGGCAGCTCAGGTGCTGGCCAAGGAGGGCGACTACGCGGTGGTGCGGATGCCGTCGGGCGAGCTCCGCCGCATCCACGTACGCTGCACCGCCACCATCGGGCAGGTGGGCAACCTCGAGCACGAGAACGAGTCCGGGGGCAAGGCCGGGCGCTCGCGCTGGCGGGGCCGGCGGCCATCGGTGCGAGGGTCGACCATGAACCCCAACGACCATCCCCATGGAGGTGGCGAGGGGAAGACCGGCCCCGGGGGCAATCCCAAGACGCCCTGGGGCAAGCCTGCCCTGGGCATGCGCACGCGCAAGCGGAAGAAGGCTTCGAGCAAGCTGATCATTCGGCGGAGGGAGAAGCGGTGACGCCGCCGGAAGCACGAGGTGACGGATGTCCAGGTCGCTAAAGAAGGGCCCTTACATCGACCAGAACCTGGCCGAGAAGATCGCCCGGCTCAACGCCAGCCGTGAGAAGCGGGTCGTGCGGACGTGGGCGCGGGCCTCGACCATCTTCCCGGAGATGGTGGGCCATACGGTGGCCGTCCACGACGGCCGCAAGCACGTGCCTGTCTACATCTCCGAGAACATGGTGGGCCACAAGCTGGGCGAGTTCGCTCCCACCCGGCACTTCCGGGGCCATGGGGGCAAGACCGAGCGCAAGACGAGGGTGAAGCGGTGAAGCCGACCGATCCTTACGCCGTGGCCCGGTTCGTGCCTCGGGCGCCGCGGAAGGTGCGGCTGATGGCGGACCTGATCCGGGGAAGGTCGGTGGCCGACGCCCTGGCCCAGCTCCAGTTCTCGCCCCGCCATGCCGCCCGTGACCTGGCCAAGGTGATCCGGTCGGCCGCGGCCAACGCCGAGCACAACCAGGACATGGACCGGGAGCGGCTCTGGATCAAGGAGGTGCGGGTGGACGGAGGGCCGATCCGCAAACGGATCCGCCCGGTCAGCCGGGGCGCCGCCCACCACTACTTTCGCCGCCTCTGCCACATCACGGTGGTGGTGGAGGAGCGGGAGCCGGATCGATCCGTGCGGCGGCGGGTGCCGGGGCGGGCGGCGCCGCCGGTGTCGCAGGTCGCTCCCCAGCCCGAGACCGAGCCCGAGCCGGTGCCGGTTGCGGAGGCGGATGACGCCGAGGGAGAAGGCTGACAGTGGGACAGAAGGTCCACCCGAACGCGTTTCGGCTCGGCATCTACCGGGGCTGGGAGGCCAACTGGTATGCCGACCGCGACTACGCCAAGCTGCTCCACGAGGACCTGGAGATGCGGGCCCTGATCCTCGGCCAGCTGCGCAACGCCGGCATCGCCCGGATCGAGACCGAGCGTTCCTCCAACGCCCAGACCACCATCACCATCCACACCGCCAAGCCCGGGATCGTGATCGGCAAGGGTGGGACGGCGGTGGACCAGCTCCGCGAGGACCTCGAGAAGCGCTTCGGCAACCGGGTCCGGATCTCCATCCAGGAGATCAAGCAGCCGGAGCTCGACGCTCAGCTGGTGGCCGAGAACATCGCCTCCCAGCTGGAGCGGCGGATCAGCCACCGCCGGGCGATGAAGCAGTCGATCCTGCGCACTATGCGGGCGGGGGCCAAGGGGGTTCGGGTGCAGCTTTCGGGGCGCCTGCGCGGAGCCGAGATGGCCCGCCGTGAGTGGGGGCGCGAGGGCCGGGTGCCCCTCCACACGCTGCGTGCCGACATCCTGTTCGGCCGAGCCACCGCCCGGACCACGTTCGGGGCGATCGGGGTCAAGGTCTGGATCTACCGTGGCGACGTCGCCACCCGGCCGGTGGCACCGGTAGAGGAGCCGGAGCGGGAGCGCATGGAGGCACCTCGCGAGACCCAGCGTCCCGAGGGCGAGCCCGGCGG
>CADDZO010000152.1 GCA_902812395.1 bacterium
GCCCAGGCTGAAACGCAGCGCCACCACGAGCCCCCCGAGTAGCACCAAGACCAGAACCAGCAACGCCCCCGCCGGACCCAGGGCCGCGGCCAGGGGTACGGCCACCATCTGACCTACCAGCCCTCCCGCCCCCTGCTCGGCGAGATCGGCGATGCCGAGCAGGGCAGCGGCGCTGATGAGCCCCACGGCCAGCGTGGAGCGTCGCAACGCCGTCGGCCGCGGCCAGATCAGGATCCCTCCGCCCGCCAGCGCCACCACCACCGGCACCACCCAGCCAGCTCCGAACAGACCCAGCACCGCCTGGTGCAGCCCCTGAAGCACCGGGCCACCACCCCCTACCACCCCGATCGTGCCCATTACACCCACCCCAACCAGGAGAATCCCGGCCAGCTCACGGGTCTGCGTGGGGGTCAGGACCGGCGGCGAGGGTGCTGGCGCCTGCCGATGCCTCCGTCGATGACGGGTGGAGACGGTACGAGAGCGGCGAGACGTCGTGCGAGACAAGGCTGGAACTCGAGTGCGGCCCTGGTGGATTATACGGGCGGCGATGTCGATCGACCCCTTCGGTGAGGCCGAGCGGCGCTACCGGGAGCTGGTAGCCCGGCGACGCACAGGAGAGCTCGGCATGCGGGCTTTCCGGGCTGCGGTCCGCGAGCTGCGGGTCCGGGACCCGGAGGGACGCGAGTGGAGCCTCGGACCTTCTGACGGGCGCTGGTACCGGCGGGAAAGGGACCTATGGCAGGAGGCGGAGCCGCCGCGGCGCCTCCTCTGCCCTGCCTGTGGCCATCCCAACCTGCACCGTCACAGCTTCTGCACTCAGTGCGGGGCGGCGCTGCCGCGGCCAGAGCCGGCGCTGCCTTGAGACCACCTCTATGAGCGGGACTTCCGGAGAGGGACCAACTGACCGCCCGGCTGGAGTGGAACCGGGCTGACGACTGGCTATCCGGGGGTCACCAGTTGACCCCGGGCGGCGGGAGTCTGGGTGGGCACCCCACCGGACGCTAAGGCCTCCGCAGGGCGCAATCCGCGGCCTCGACTCCGTCCGTCCAACCTCTACCTGAAGCACGACAGCGATCAGGCGGGACTACGGCTACCTCTTGTACGGAGGCGACCTCTCGATGGAGTACGTCGGGGGAGCGGGAGGACGACCGGCGGTAGTTCGCGCTCAGCGGAGCTGCCTGGCCGCCCAACGTGTCGCGGGCGGGACCACCGCAGCGGCGATCACGGCGCTCACGAGGTTGGCGACCCAGTGGCTGACGTCGGGGCGGTTCTGTCCGGTGACGGACTACTAGGCCGGGGGGCACCCGGTGACTGGACTGGGAGGACCGCGAGAACCAAGCGGCCCGAACCTCAACCACCCGGCGGTTATGCCGACCGGGAATCTCCGCCCTCCAGCGTCGCCCAGGTGTCGTGCTCCTGCCACCACATCGACAGCGCCGCCAGGTCGCCCATGGCCTGGCCGATCTCGGAAGCGGGTCTCCTTCTCGCAGCCGGAGCTGAACGCGGCCATCCGCGAGGAGGTCGCCAAGATCAACCCGGCCCCTTCCGGCGCCTTGAGGTCTCTCGTCGGGGCCCCTTCCTGGGCCAGAGCGGGGGGCGCTGCGGCCCCTGCCCGCGCGCCCCTAGCCGAAGCGAAGCGAGCTCAGGACGGCGGCCACCGTCCCCTGCTCGGCTCCCCACTCCGAGGCGGGCACGGCGGCGTCGACGCGGACCATGCCGCCCAGCCCGGGATGAGGTGCGTACACAAGGGCCCGCTCCAGGTACCAGGTCAACTGGTCCCGACGCACCTTCAGCACCGCCTCGGCCGCCGGCCGGCCGCCTACCGTGGCCGAATGCACCGGCCGGACTACCGAGACCGAGGCTCCGGCCGGGGGTCGGGCGACGAAGGGAGCCAGCTCGGAGGAGAGCGCCGCCACCGGGTCATCCTCGGCGGCGAGCGCATCCGAGGACGAGCGACCAATTGCCACCAGGGCCCCGTCAGGCGACGCCACCCGGGTGAGATCGGCGTGGGCATCGGTGGCCAGGGCCTGGTCGGTGGAGCTCTGCGAGATGACCACGTAGGGGGTTGAGATCCCGCCGTCGCTGGCGTAGTCGACGACCATCCAGTCCTGGGGCACAGCGTAGGCGATGGCCAGTGCCGGGCTGCGGTAGCTGCGCGCCAGCGAGGCAGGGATCGCCGACTGCGGACGCTCGGGATGCCGGGCAACGGCCACCGAGACGCCGTAGACCAGCCCGGCGGCGAGCGGGATCGCGGCTACCAGCGCCCAGGCCCGGCGGATCGAGCCGGTTCGCCGCCCCCGGATGAGCTCGAAGCCGCAGAAACCGCAGAACCGATCGAAGGGCCCCGCCACGCCCCGGCAGTTGCCGCACCAGCGCAACTGGAGCGAGCAGTGGGGGCACTGGTCGACCTGCTCACCCCTCTCTCCCAGCGTGGCCATGTCGCAGCGGGGGCACAGAGTGGGAGCACCCAGACCCGCCCGCTGGGCACTCATTACCTCCACGCTTGCCTCTCGCTCGGTGCCGCTCCACGTGCGTAGACCAGGGGCTCCCGACGACATCTCAGCCTCCTGGGGGTGTGCGCCGTTCCCACCAAGGTGCCTGCGGCCCAGCAGCGCCAAGGTTCCACCCCCGACTTGGGGTGAAGCCTACACCTCCGCGAGGAGCGGAATCACCATGGGCCGCCGGTGGGTGCGCTTCCAGAGCAGCCGTGACACGGTATCGTGCACGGCCTCCTGGAGCAGGCTCAGGTCGGCCCGCCGTCCCCCGGCCCGGACCGCAGCGACCACCGCCGCGCGGGCCTCGGCCATCAGCTCCCCGGACAGCTCGGGGTCGATGAACCCGCGCGAGATGAGCTCGGGACCGGTGCGGAGAGCACCGGTGTCGTGGTCGATGGTCAGGGTGGCGATCACGATGCCGTCGCTGGCCAGCTGTCGGCGGTCGCGCATCACTACCTGCTCGACGTCACCGATCCCGAGCCCGTCCACGAACACGTAGCCGCCGCCGGCATACTCGCCCACCCGAATCGAGTCCTCGGACAGCTCCACCGCCCGGCCGTCCTCGACGATCAGGACGTGGCCGGGCTCCAGCCCTGCCTCCCGCGCCAGCTCTGCCCCCCGGTAGAGCTGGCGGTACTCCCCGTGCACGGGGATGAAGAAACGCGGGCGCAGGGCCGAGATCATCTCCTTGAGCTCCGCCCGGTGGCCGTGGCCGGAGACGTGGACCCGATCGGACTCGCCGTAGAGGACCCGGGTGGCCCCATGACGGTAGAGGTTGTCCACGGTGTGGTTGACCAGACGCTCGTTGCCGGGGATGGGCCGGGCGGAGATCACCACCCAGTCACCCCCGCGGACGTTGACCACCGGGTGCCGGCGGCTAGCGAAGCGGGCCAGGGCGGAGACCGGCTCGCCCTGGCTGCCGGCAGTGAGCAGGACCAGGCGGGGATCTGAGACCGCGTCCTCAAGGCGCTCAACCAACCCCTCGGGGACCTGCAGGTGACCCAGCTCCCGAGCAGTGCGGAAGGCGTTCCGCAGGCTGCGCCCGGCCAGGGCCACCCTGCGGCCGTGCTCGGCGGCGAGCTGCACCACCAACTGGATCCGGTAGATGTTGGAGGCGAAGGTCGCGACCACGATCCGGCCCGGGGCGTCGCGGAAGATCTCCGCGAAGCGCCCGAACAGGTCGCGCTCGGAGCCGCTCCGGCCGGGCCGCTCGGCGTTGGTGGAGTCGCAGAGCATGAGCAGGACACCATCGTCGCCCAAGTGCCGGAAGCGCCGGAGGTCGGTGCCGTGGCCCCAGGGCGGGTCGGCGTCGAGCTTGAAGTCACCGGTGTACACGACCCGGCCGACCGGGGTCTCGATCGCCAGCGCCACGGCGTCCGGGATGCTGTGGCAGACGGCCACGGTCTGGACGCGAAACGGCCCCAGCTGGACCCGGTCCCCGACCCGCACCTCACGCAGGTCGGCCCCGGCTAGCACCCGCTGCTCGCGGAGCCGGGGCCGGGCCAGGCCGAGGGTGAGCGGTGTCCCGTACACCGGCACCTGCAGCCTCCGGAGGAGGAAAGGGAGCCCGCCCACGTGGTCTTCGTGGCCATGGGTCAAGAACACAGCCAGCACTCGACGGCCGCCCTGGAGCAAATAGGAAGGATCGGGCAGGACCAGGTCCACCCCCAGCATCTCCTCCTTGGGAAACATCAGGCCGGCATCGATGACCAGCACCTGGTCCTCCCACTCCAGGGCGAACATGTTGAGGCCGACCTCCCCCAGGCCTCCGAGCGGGATGTAGCGCAGGATGGACAATCGGTTTCAGATCAGCGAGAGCTGTTCAGCGTCTGGCGGCGGCTCAGGCCGGGCCGGGGATGACGTCGGCGGCTCCGGCTCCTGGGGAGCGAGTAGCCGGTCGAGGTACTCCCGCGCTCGATCGAAGTCGCGCTGCAGCTCGTCGAGCAGGGTTGCGTTGTGAAGGGCCGCAGCCGGATGGTAGCAGGGCACGAAGGCCACCCCGCCCCGGTGGAACACCTGGCCGTGGACCCTGGAGATGGGACCGACCCCGGGCAGCATTCGCTCCAGTGAGTGCCGACCCAGGATCAGGACCGCCTTGGGCTGCACCAGCTTGAACTGGAGCCGCAGGTAGGGGAGGCAGGCCTCCGCCTCGTGCGGCATCGGGTCCCGGTTCTGCGGGGGCCGACACTTGAGGACGTTGGTGATGAACACCGTCTCCCGTGAGAGCCCGACCTGCCTGAGCAGGGTGTCGAGCAGACGGCCAGCAGGGCCCACGAACGGCAGCCCCTGCACGTCCTCGGTGAAGCCGGGAGCCTCGCCCACAATCATCACGTCGGCAGGAGCGGGGCCGCTGCCGGGGACGGCATGGGTCCGGCTCGCATGCAGGCCGCAGCGGGTGCAGGCCCGGATCTGGGCGTGCAGCTGCTCGAGTTCGGGTAGCACCTCAGCGGACGTGGGCGGCAGCTCCGAAGGTGACCAGGTCACCGGCCCGCCGCACCGCCTCCAGGACCCGGGCCAGCTCGGCCTCGGGCATGGGGACCAGCGGTAGCCGGAAGGGACCGGCCGGGAAACCCAGGGCGTTCAGCACCCCCTTGATCGGCAGCGGGTTGACGGCGCTGGTCATGACCGCCTTGATCAGGGGGAGCAAGCGCTGGTGGAGTTCCGCCGCCTCGGCTACCCGCCCCTGGCAGTAGGCCTCGATCATCCTCCTCATCGCCGAGCCGGCCAGGTGGGACGTGACGCTGATCACACCGTAGCCGCCCACCGCCAGCAGGGGCAGGGTGAAACTGTCGTCCCCCGACCAGACCCGAAAGCCGGCCGGAGCACCGGCGCACACCAAGCCCATCTGATCGATGTTGCCGCTGGCCTCCTTGACACCGACGATGCCCGGCTCGGCGGCGCAGCGGAGCGTGGTCTCGACGGTCATGTTGACCCCGGTCCGGCTCTGGATGTTGTACATGACCGTGGGCGCGATCCGGCCCAGCGCCGCGAAGTGGCGGTAGATGCCCTCCTGGGAGGGCTTGTTGTAGTAGGGGACGACCGCCAGCACAGCGTCGGCGCCGGCCCGCAGCGCCCGCTCCGAGAGCTCCAGCGAGTGCCGAGTGTCGTTGGTGCCGGTCCCGGCCACCACCGAGCGCTCCCCGACCGCCTCCTTGACCGCCCGGACCAGCTCGATCTTCTCGTCGTCGCTGAGCGTCGGCGACTCCCCGGTGGTCCCCGCCACGAGCAGGCCGTCCGACCCATCCTGGCAGAGCTGCCGAGCCAGTCGCTGGGCGGCGTCCAAATCCAGCGACCCGTCCTCCCGGAAGGGGGTGACCATGGCCGTCACCAGGCGGCCGATCTCCGGCCTCGCATTGGTTCCCGTCATCTCGTCAACGCTCCCATGCGGATCGCCCGCTCGGCAATCTGGACCGCGTTGAGGGCGGCGCCCTTGCGCAAGTTGTCGGCTACCACCCAGCAGGCAAGCCCGCACGGGCTGGAGAGGTCGCGCCGGACGCGGCCGACGAAGACCTTGTCGCTGCCCGCTACCTCGGCCGGGGTTGGATAGTCATCACCCTCCCGCACCAGCACGCCGGGTGCCGCGCTCAGAACCGCGATCGCCTCCTCTGCGGTCAGCGCACGCTGTGTCTCCACGAACACCGCCAGCGAGTGCCCGACCGCCACCGGTACCCGCACGCAGGTGGCTGCGATCCGCAGCTCAGGCTGGTGCAGGATCTTGCGAGTCTCCTCGACGATCTTGACCTCTTCCTCGTTGTACCCGTTACTCCCCTCCCGCCAGCCGCCGGGCACGACGTTGCCGGCCAGAACCCGGGGGTAGTGGCGGGCCTGTGGCTGCCGGCCCTCGGCAAGGGCCTGCGTCTGCTCCTCCAGCTCACGGACCAGCCGCCAGCCCGCCCCCGAGGCGGCCTGATAGGTCGCCACCAGCACTCGCTCCAGCCCGGCTCGCCGCCGCAGGGGCTCGAGCACCATCGTCAGTGGGATGGCGCAGCAGTTGGGATTGGCGACGATGCCGTGGTGGAGCCCAATGTCGTCCGGGTTCACCTCAGGCACCACCAGGGGCACGTCCTGGGCCATCCGCCAGGCCGAGCTGTTGTCCACCACCAGGGCACCTGCGGAAACCGCGGTGGGAGCGTGTGCCCTGGAGACGCCTGCACCGGCGCTGAACAGCGCCACATCGACCCCGGCGAATGCGTCGGGCCTCAACGCCTCCACCAGCAGTGAGGCCCCGCGCCAGACCAACCGGCTCCCGGCCGAGCGTTCCGACGCAAGCGCCCGGATCGAGGCCACAGGGAACTCCCGCTGCTCCAGAACGCGGAAGAACTCCCGCCCGACCATACCCGTCGCGCCCACGACCGCGACGTGCAAAGCGGGAAGCGACATCGCCAGAGCAGTTTAGCCATCGGGCCTCGGGCTCTCCCGGCTCGCCCATGACAGCCCGCTTCAGCGAGGGCTCCGGGGGGCCGGTCGCCTGCCACGGCCCCAGGCGCGGCCGGTGCTTCCTCACCGAACCGACCTGGTCCTCGGCAGGCCTCGGGGTGGGTACAGGCGGTGTCCGCCGCCCAGGTACGAGCGGATGCTCTCGTCCGTCTCGCTCCCCGGCATCGGTGAGCGCAGCGGCGATCTCGATCCGGCGTCGACGGCCACCCCGGCTGGCACCGGAGCAAGCAGCGGGTTCCGCCGATCCATCCGGGCCGCGGACGCAGGAGGAGGTGGGCCGCCACCTCGGACGGCGGTGACCGGTCAGAGCTCCAGCAGGCTGTCCAGGCCCCGGTGGAAGCGAGGCTCGGCGACCACCCGCCGGATGGCTAGAAGCACGCCGGGGGCGTAGCATTCCCGGCCGATCGTGCGGTGGCCGATGACCAGCGTCTGGCCAGGCAGGCCGAACATCACCTCCTGATCGGCGACCACGCCTGGAAGTCGCACCGAGTGGATCGCTACTCCCCCCTCCTCCCCACCCCGGGTTCCAGACAGCATCACCCGCTCCGGGCGGCTGTGGCGGAACCGAACCGACCGGGCGGCGGCAAGCCGGCGGGCCGTGGCCAGCGCTGTCCCCGAGGGGGCATCGGCCTTGGCTTCGTGATGGAGCTCGATGATCTCGGCCGCGTCGCAATGGGGAGCAGCCTGCTCGGCCAGCCACATCATCAGAACCGCACCGATGGCGAAGTTGGGAGCGACGATTCCGCCCAGGCCGGATCTGGTGCACGCCTCCTCCAGCCGATCCACATCGGCTTCGGCCAGCCCGCTCGTCCCCACCACCGGCGCCGCCCCGGCCTCGACCCCGAGCAGGGCGTTGGCCAGGGCCACCGACGGATGCGTGAAGTCGACCAGAACCTGCGGCCGCCGGTCACGCAGGACAGCGCGCAGGTCGTCACCTCGCCCGACCCCGGCGACCAGCTCGATGTCCTCTGCCGCCTCCAGGGCCGGGAGCAACGCCCGGCCGGTGCGGCCCCGATAGCCGGCCAGCACGACCCGGATCATTACGACCAAGGGTAGGGGACGCTGGCCACGAAGCATCGACGGCGGGCACGCCCATCGCCGTCCCCGAGGAGCGATCACCCGCGATCGGGAACATCAGTTCTGTATGCTTCGGACATGTGTTCTGCATCGAGCCACGGCGACTCGCGGAGCTCCTGCTCGGCGGCGGCCCGCCGGCTCACGCCCGCGCACCGACGAGGCGGGCCCAGAAGGCACGCGCAGATGGCAACCCTCGAGGCGATGTCCTTGCCGGCCGGATGGCAAAGGACCGTTCGGGCCCTCGCCACCCGCCACGGCGTCCAGAGAGTGCACCTGTGGCCGGCGGCCAACGGCTTGCACCGTTTGGACTTCATCCTGGATGCCCCTCCCAAGGACCTCGGCGCCCTGCGCGCAGCGCTGCAGCGAGCGCTCGGGTACGAGGTCGCGATCTTCCTGATCGACCGAATCCCCGGTCGAGCCTGGGACGGACTCGCCTGGCCTACCGTGCCCGCGTGACGGCGAGAGGGCTGAAACTGTTGGCGTTTGAACCTATGATAGTGTGTAGGGGTGACCTTGAAGGACTGGGCGCGGCAACAAGGCGTTCATCCCATGACTGCCTACCGCTGGTTCCGGGAAGGCAAACTCCCCGTTCCCGCGCGCCGCGCCGGCCGGCTGATCCTGGTGGACCAGCCAACGGTCAGTGCCGTTCCAGGGATCACGGCCGTGGATGCCCGCGTGTCCTCCGCCGACCAGAGATCCGACCTGGACCGGCAGGTCGCCCGGGTGACCGCATGGGCAGCAGCCGAGGGACTTCCAGTCGGCCGCGTGGTGAC
>CADDZO010000153.1 GCA_902812395.1 bacterium
GCCCCCCTATCGGTGGGCGAGCGCGAGGAGCTGGTCCGGCTCACCGCGATGCGCCGTTCGATCGCCGAGCACATGACCCGCAGCGTTTTGACCTCGCCCCATGCCTGGACCCTGCAGGAGGTCGACGTCTCCGAGCTGGTCCGGTACCGGGAAGCGGAAAAGGAGGCCTTCCGCCAGCGCCACGGCATCCCGCTCAGCTACCTGCCGTTTTTCGTCCAGGTGCTTTGCGACGCTCTCCACCAGTTCCCGTTCCTCAACTCCACCTGGACGGACGACGGGATCATTCTCAAGCGCTACATCAACCTCGGTATCGCGGTGGCCCTGCCCGACGGTCTGATCGTCCCCGTGGTGCAGGACGCCGATCGGCTTGGCTTCACCGACCTGGCACGGGCGATCCAGGACCTGGTCGACCGCGCCCGCGATCGCCGGCTTCGGCCAGAAGACGTTCAGGGCGGGACCTTCACCCTGAACAACACCGGCGCCATTGGCTCCATTGCCAGCCAGCCGATCATCAACCAGCCCCAGGCCGCGATCCTCACCACCGAGTCGATCCTGCGTCGCCCGGTCGTGGTCGGCGAGGGGATTGCGATCCGGCACATGATGAATGTGTGTCTCAGCTTCGACCACCGCATCATCGACGGGTTGACTGCCGGTCGGTTCCTGGCCTTCATCAAGGAACGGCTGGAGTCGTGGACCCCATCCTCGATTCGGTTGTGAGCCGGTGAGCCAGCCGATCCAGCCAGCCCGCCGAATCCCGGACTGGATCCGGGTTCGGGTGCACGAGGGCGAGCACTACCGCGAGCTCAAGGATCTGGTCCGCCGCCAGCGCCTCCACACCGTCTGCGAGGAGGCGCACTGCCCCAACATCTTCGACTGTTGGAACCGGCGCACCGCGACGTTCATGATCCTCGGGGACGTCTGCACCCGGGCCTGCCGCTTCTGCGCCGTCACCTCGGGTCGACCCACCGAGCTCGACATCGGGGAGCCGCTGCGGGTGGCGGCGTCGGTGGCGGAGCTGGGACTCCGCCACGCCGTGATCACCTCGGTTGACCGCGATGACCTCCGCGACGGCGGCGCCGAGATCTTCGCCCGGACGATTCGGGCGATTCGGCGGCGCAGCCCGACCTGCACGGTCGAGGTGCTGACCCCCGACTTCCAGGGTGACCCCGATGCCATCCGCACGGTTGTCGAGGCGCGTCCCGACATCTTCAACCACAACACCGAGACCGTGCCTCGCCTCTATCGCCGCATCCGACCCAAGGCCGTGTACGAGCGCTCGCTCGGCCTGCTCCGCCTGGTCAAGGAGCTGGACCGCCGGATGGTCACCAAGTCGGGGGTCATGGTGGGCCTGGGCGAGGACAAGGCGGAACTCCTCCAGGTCTTCCGCGACATGCGGGCACACGGGATCGACGTGCTGACCGTGGGCCAGTACCTGCGACCTAGCCCCAGGCACGCCCCGGTCGAGCGGTACTACCGGCCGGAGGAGTTCCTGGAGCTGAAGGAGCAGGCGCTGGCGATGGGGTTCGCCCACGTCGAGTCGGGACCGCTGGTCCGCTCCTCCTATCACGCCGACGAGCAGGTGCCGCCCCGGCTCCGGGCCCTGGCTGGCTGAGCCAGAAGCCGGAGCCGCCGGCAGCATTGATGGGGAATGAGTGGCAGTCTGCCGGAGGGCATGGGCATCCGCGCCGAGACCGGTGCAGAGGCATCCCCGACCGGCGTGGCTGACGGTGAGTCCGGCAGGGACGAGGGTCGCGGGTTGGCCGACCACCATGGAGAGGTGAGCCAGTGATCGCGGGGATGGAAGTGGCGGCCGGTGTCCTGGTCGTGATCGTCACCTTCTTTGACGTGTTCCAGGCCGTGGTCACCCCCCGCCCCAGCGGTGGCCGCCTGCGCCTCAGTCGGTACGTGCAGCGCTGGCTGTGGGCAGTGACACGCTGGACGGCGCTGCGGGAATGGGCCTGGCGCTGGCGGGAAGGGATCCTGGGCAGCTTCGGCCCGGCCCTGGCTCTCGTCCTGCTGGCTATCTGGCTGGTGCTGCTTCTGGCCGGCTACGGGCTGATCTCGCTCGGGCTGGCAACCCAGATCCGTCCCCGGCCCGGGCCCGACACGGCCTTCTACTTCGCTGGGATTTCGCTGCTCACCATCGGCTACGGCGACTACGTGCCGGTGGGGCTGGCGGCCCAGATTGTGGCCCTGATCATGGGCGCCAGCGGCATCGGCCTGTTCGGGGTGGCGGTTGCCTCGCTCTTCAACCTCTACGGAGCTTTCCGGCGCCGGGAGGTGGAGGTGGTGGCGCTGGAGGCAGAGGCGGGGGCGCCGCCATCGGGGGTGGCCCTGCTCGAGGCCTGCGCTGCGGCAGGGATCGTCCCCGATCTCTCCGAGCTCTTCCGCCGCTGGCAGACCTGGGCCGCCGAGGTGCTGGACGCCCACCTGGCCTTCCCGGTGCTGGCGTACTTCCGCTCCAGCCACGACAACGATTCGTGGATCGGTTCGCTGGGAGCGGTGATGGATGCCGCCACCCTGGTGCTCACCACCATCGACTGCCAGTCCTCGCCTATGGTCCCGGAGGTGGCGGGCTGGGCGCGAATGGCCCAGTTCGTGGGCGGGCACTGCATCGAGGACCACGTATTGTCGTTCGGGCTGCCGGATCAGCGGGCGGTCGGCGTCGAGTTGGAGGAGTACCGATCAGCGCGGCTCCGGCTGAGCACGGTCGGCTACCGGCTGCGGCCCGAGCCGGAGGCCTGGGAGGCATTCCAGGAGCTGCGTTCTCGCTACGCCGGGCGCATCGCCGCGCTTGCCAACTACTGGGCCGCGCCGCCCGCTCTCTGGATCAGCGACCGCTCCCCCGTCCGCCAGCGTAGTCGCGTCTATCACCTGGCCAGTCCCCTCCGGGCTCCTCGGCGCCGGTTTCTCAAGTAGCCTGGTGGGACCGTGTCCGTTCGCCTCCCGCTCCGTCGTTGCGACGTGGCCGTGATCGGTGCCGGCCACAACGGCCTGGTCGCGGCGCTGCTGCTGGCCAGGTCCGGCCTGCGGGTGGTGGTCCTGGAACGGGCCCAAGTGGTGGGTGGTGCCTGCCGCACTGAGCGCCCCTTCCCCCGGGCGCCCGGCCTGGCCCATTCGACCGGCGCCTACCTGCTCGGCCTGATGCCGCCGGAGCTACTGCGGCAGCTGGAGCTCAACCTACCCCTGATCCGCCGCGACCCCCACTACTTCCTGCCCACGCTGGAGGGCCCGCCCTTGGTCTTCGGCTCCGATCCCGAGTTGGCCCGGCGCCAGGTGGTGGCGCTCCTGGGCGAGCACGACTGGGAGGCGAATCGGGCGCTCCAGGCCGAGCTGGCCCAGCTCCGGGACGACCTCGCCCCGGCGCTGCTGGCCGAGCCCCTCACCCTGGAAGAGACGGCTGAACGCTACCTGCGGCCCGCGCTCCGGAGCACCTTTCGAGAGCTCTGCCTCGGCTCCGTTGCCGCCTACCTGGACCGCTTCGGCTTCCGAAGCCCGCTCCTGCCGGCCATGTACGCGGTCACGGACGGCCTGACCGGGCTCAGCGGCGGCATCGACTCCGCCGGCTCAGGTCTCAACTTTCTGGTCCACAATCTCTGTCGGCTGCCTGGGGCCGACGGCACCTGGATGCTGCTCCGAGGCGGGATGGGGACCCTCACCCGAAGCCTGGCGGAGGCAGCCGACCGGGCCGGTGCGGCGATCGTAACCGGGGCCGAGGTGACCGGTCTCACCTTCAGCGGAGACCAGGTTGCCGCGGTCGTGGTGGGCGAGGAGGAGCTGGGGGCCACCACCGTGCTTGCCGCCTGCGACCCCTTCCGGCTTGCGGCGCTGGCGGGCGATCGGCTCCCGCGCGAGCTGGTTCGGCGGCTGGAGGCGGCCCGGTGCTACGGGAGCACGCTCAAGGTCAACCTCGCCCTGCGTGGCCTCCCCCGCTTTCCCTGCCTGCCCGAGGACGCACCCAGCCCCTGGGGGGCAACGGTGCATCTCCTCCCTCCCGACCCCCTACAGTCGCTTCGCCGCATGGCGGACGAGGTCTCGCGCGGCCGCCTCTATCCCGAGCCCCCAATCGAGTGGTACGTCCACACCACCCTCGACCCCACCCTGCAGGATGACGAAGGCCACCACTCCTCGGCGCTCTTCGTCCAGTCGGTGCCGTATGAGATCCAGGGGTCGAGCTGGCAAGCGGAGCTGGACGGCTACGTGGCCCGCCTGCTGGAGATCTGCGACCGCTTCGCCCCCGGGACTTCGGCCCTGGTCGAGGACGTGTTCGCCCTGCCCCCGCCCGCGATCGAGGCCCACTTCGGTATGAGCGGGGGCCACATCTTCCATCTCGACAACTCGATCGGGTTCGATCGCCGGATGCCGTACCGGACCGGGGTCGCCGGCCTCTACGCCGGGTCGGCCGGCTGCTGGCCCGCCGGAGGCGTGATCGGTGCCGCCGGCCACAACGCCGCCCGCTGCATGCTCGCCGATCTGGGCCGAGCATGAGCGAGCGTACCCGGCGCCCCATCGCCGCCTCGCGGCCATTCCTGGTCAAGCTCCCGCGAGGGTGGGGTCTCTTCGTCACCGTGCCCGGGACCGCCGACCCTCACCTTGGAGCCGCCTACCGAGCGAGCCGGGAGCGAGGCAGCGCAGCCACCCGGGGCACCGGTGCCTGGCAAGTGGATCGGAACGCCCGTGCGGCCTACCTCTCGCTCGAGTTCGACAGCCCTCGACCCTTCCATCTCACCCTGCGCTGGTCACTCGACGATCGCCCCACCGTGGACGCGCTGCTGGAGCTGGCCGGCTCGGATACCCCGGGAGTGGTCCTCCTCTACCCTTCTCGGGGCGAGCTGCAGCGAGCGTTACGGGCCGTGGAGCGGGGAGACACCGCCGGCTTCTTGCGGCTGGGCTTGGGCGTGGACGGGGTCGACGGTTCACCCCTGCGGGCCCTGCTCGGGTAGCCGCCGAGCAAGCTCGCGGCGCCGTCCGGAGTCCTTGGGACCGACCCCTCCCGGCACCTTGCCAGCAGAGCCCTCATTCGCGATCCGCCCAGGCGCTGTCGCCACCAGGCCACGTGCCCGGTCCTGGGGACGGCCGATCCCCAACCACCTGGGAACCGGGGTCTCCACCCTGCGTGGGGAGGATGTCAAACTGGGCGGTGGTGGCCGAGACCAGTCCCCTCACGGTCGTGGCCTACTGGCTGGGGAGCGTCCCATACCGTCAGGCCTGGGAGCTGCAGCGGTCGTTGGTGGCTGCCGTCCGGGACGGCCAGCAGCCCGACACGCTGCTGCTCCTCGAGCATCCGCCCGTGTTCACGATCGGCCGCCGGGGGGACGGGTCGAGCCTGATCTGGAGCCCGGACGAGTGCCGACGGCGGGGAGTGGAGCTGGTCTGGACCGACCGGGGAGGAGACGCCACCTACCACGGCCCGGGCCAACTGGTTGGCTACCCGATCGTGGACCTGGGCCGGCTGGACACCGACGTGCTCCGATTCATCCGCAGCCTAGAGGCCTCGCTGGTGTCGTTCCTCGGCGAGCTCGGGATCGCGGCGGCGCCAGGAGGAACAGGGCTGACCGGAGTCTGGAGCGGTAGCGCCAAGGTTGCGGCAATCGGCATCAAGCTCACCCAGCAGGTGACCAGCCACGGCTTCGCCCTCAACCTGACCACCGACCTCGAGGTGTTCAACCAGGGGATCGTGCCCTGCGGGCTGGTGGGCCGACGGGCCACCTCGGTGGTCGAGCTGAGCGGGGTGGAGCTCACGGTGAGCGAGGCCGCGGGCCGCTACCCAGCGCACTTCGCTGCCGCCTTCGGGGTCCAGGTGAGGTGGGGAGAGGCCGCCCAGCTGGCCGCATTGCCCCGGGCCGAGCCGGAGCCACCTGCGCCGAACCTCCCCATGGCATTGCCGCGCTAGCCGTCAGGGGCGAGCGAGAAAATAATCCGTCCACTATCGAGTAAGATGTGATATCATTCCTGTCATGTCGGAGAACGATGGGGAGGGCCTGGTTCCCCTCGACCAGGTCACGACGGAGAGCGAGGTAGTGATCCTGCCCGACTTTCCCGCTCTGGTCGACGGTAAGCAGGTCTGGGTGACAGCGGTGCTCGATCGAACGGCGGTGATCGAGCCGGCGCCGGGCGAGCCCAAGGTGCTGGTCAGCCGGCACGACTGTCTGGTCTCGCTGAAGGACATCCGGTACGGCTACGTCGCCCAGCGCGACGCTGCCCGGCGCGGCCGGGAGGCGGCCCGTCGCAACCGCGGGCAGGGTACCCGCCCCCGCGCCGCCTGAGGCTGCCCCCGATCCCTGGTAAGATCGGTCGCGCCGGCTTGGCGGCCGGCGCTTTTTCTTTGCCGCGCCTCAGCAGTTGGAGGTTAGGGAATGGCTCAGGCCACAGGATTGGTCCCCCTTGCCAGCATCGTCCCCCCGGCCAATCACGAGGTAGCGGCAGGATTCGACGCCGTCGTCGGCGGGGAGCCGGTGAGGGTCCGGGCCGTGCTCGAGCGCACGGTGGTCGTGGAGCATGAGAACACCGAGCGCAGCGTGGTCCGCAAGGAACTCTGCATGGTGGAAGCGGAAGCCGTCCCCTTCATCCCCGGCGCTCCCAACCTGGGCGTGGGCCCTCGCCAGTGGCGGCGGCTGCCGGGCAAGCCGCCCAAGCCGGCCTAGCTCCCGGCGCTCAATCGATCAGCTCGTAGGCGGGCAGGGTCAGGAAGTCGACGAACTCCTCCGAGGTGGCCACCTGGTGGAAGATCTTCCGGGCCTCGGTGAAGCGGCCTCGCGCATAAGCGTCGGCGCCGATCAGCTCGCGGATCCTGGCCAGCTCCTCCTCCTCGATCCTGGCCACCAGCTCGGGCGTGACCGCCGGCCCCTCGGCCAGACGGGCGCGGTGGCGGACCCACTGCCACACCTGTGAGCGCGCGATCTCCGAGGTGGCGGCATCCTCCATGAGGTTGAAGATGGCGGCGGCACCAACCCCACGAAGCCAGGACTCGATGTACTGGATGCCGACGCTGACGTTGTTGCGCAGGCCGGCCTCGGTGATTCGGCCGCCAGGGATGTGGACGTCGACCAGCTGGGAGGCGTCCACCCGCACTTCCTCACGCAGCCGGTGGAGCTGGTTGGGACGGCCGCCCAGAACGGCGTCGAAGCACTCGGTGGCGACGCCGACCAGATCGGGATGGGCCACCCAGGTGCCGTCGAAGCCGTCGTTGGCCTCCCGCACCTTGTCCTCCCTCACCTTCTCCAGGGCGACGCGGTTGATCTCCGGGTCGCGCCGGGAGGGGATGAAGGCCGCCATCCCCCCGATGGCGAAGGTGCCGCGGCGATGGCAGGTGCGGACCAGCAGCTCCGTGTAGGCGCGCATGAAGGGGACCGTCATGGTCACCTGGGCGCGGTCGGGGAGCAACATGTCGGGCCGATCCCTGAACTTCTTGATCACGCTAAAGATGTAGTCCCAGCGACCGGCGTTGAGCCCGTGGGAGTGTTCGCGTAGCTCGTACAGGATCTCGTCCATCTCGAAGGCGGCGAGCACGTTCTCGAGCAGCACGGTGGCCCGGATCGTCCCCCTGGGGGCCTGGAGCCTCTCCTCGGTGGCGGTGAAGACCTGGTCCCACAGACGAGCTTCCAGGTGGCTCTCCAGCTTGGGCAGGTAGAAGTAGGTGCCGAGGCCGCGCCGCCGGCGCCGCTGCAGGTTGTGGAAGGCATAGAGGCCGAAATCGAAGAGGGAGGCTGAGATCGGCTCGCCGTCCACCAGAACGTGTTTCTCAGGCAAATGCCAGCCACGCGGGCGGACCAGGAGATAGGCGGTCCGGTCCTGGAGGCGGTACTCTCGGCCGTCCGGGCTCTCGAAGCTGATCGTCCCTTCGATCGCGTCGATCAAATTGACGTGCCCGTCGAGGTTGTTGGTCCAGGTCGGCGAATTGGCGTCCTCGAAATCGGCCATGAAGACCCTCGCACCCGAGTTGAGCGCGTTGATCATCATCTTGCGGTCCACCGGCCCGGTGATCTCGACCCGGCGGTCGAGCAGGTCGGGCGGGGGCGGCGACACCTTCCAGTCGTGCTCCCGGATCTCTCTGGTCTGGGGCAGGAAGTCCGGCTGCTCGCCCGCCGAGAGGCGGGCCTGTCGCTCGCGGCGAGCGACCAGCAGCTCCTGGCGGCGGGGATCGAAGCGCCGATGCAGGTCGGCGACGAAAGCAACTGCCTCCGGGGTCAGGATCTCCTGGTGTCGGCCCTGGACGGGACCGCGGATGTCTACTCCTTCGACTCGGACCAAGGTCGCGTCTCCTCACTCAGGTGGTGGATCGGGTGCTTCGAGCCTACACGCCTCCGGACCGGAGCGCTGCGCCAGCCGCACCTCGGCGATCCGGCCCGCTCCATGGCTGGGGGGCTGGTAACTGTTGGCGTTTGAACCTATGGTGGTATGTAGGGATGAACTTGAAGGACTGGGCGCGGCAACAAGGCGTTCATCCCATGACTGCCTACCGCTGGTTCCGGGAAGGCAAACTCCCAGTTCCCGCGCGCCCCGCCGGCCGGCTGATCCCGGTGGACCAGCCACCGGTCAGTGCCGTTCAGGGGATCACGGCCGTGTATACCCGCGTGTCCTCCGCCGACCAGGGGTCTGACCTGGACCGGCAGGTCGCCCGGGTGACCGCATGGGCGGCAGCCCAGAGCTTGGCAGTGGGCCGCGTGGTGACCGAGGTCGGCTCCGCACTGAACGGCAAGCGCCGCACGTTCTTGGCCCTCCTGCGCGACAATTCGGCGACCACGATCGGAGTGG
>CADDZO010000154.1 GCA_902812395.1 bacterium
GCACCACCCGGCCCGCCGGGTCCAGCACCACCAGCCGGCCGCCCACGGCCACCGCCGCCGTCTCCAGCACCTCCCCGCCCTTGAGCAGGGCCAGCTTGGTGGTGCCGCCGCCTACGTCGAGGTGGAGGCAGCTCCCGGCGACCGAACGGGAGCGGGCAGCCGCGCCGGAGCCCCTGGCGGCCAGGATCGCTTCCAGGTGATGGCCGGCCGAGGCGCAGACGAAGCGGCCGCCGGCCGCCAGTTGCTCCGCCACCGCCCGCGAGTTCCGGCGTTCCAGCGCCACCCCGGTGAGGATCACCGCCCCGGTGTCGACCTGCTCCGCTTCGAACCCAGCTGCCCGATAGGCCTCGGCCACTCGCTCGCGCAGGACCTGGGCATCGATCAGGCCCTCCGCTCGGTAGGGGGTGAGCCAGATCGAGGACCGGTGCAGGACCTCCCGGTGGACGACCTGGAAGCGGCTGGAGAGCCCCTGGGCCAGGCGCTGCAGATGGAGGCGGGCGAAGAGCAGGTGGCTGGTGGTGGACCCGACGTCGATCCCGACCGTGGTCAGCTCGACGTTGTCCAGGTCCCAGGTGAGCGGCAGCCCCTCCTCGTCCTCCTCGGGGCTCTCGCCGTGGTGGTCGGGGAAGTGGATCACCGCACCGGCTCGCCGATGAAGCGCTCCATGCGAGGTTCGAAGCCGTGCCGACGGGCCTCGTCCAGGTACATCTGGTGGATACGCGGGTCCTGGTCGGCGTACTCGATCTGACGGCCGCCTGCCTTGAGGCTGACGTCCATGCCCAGGAAGGTCTGCCGCTTGTCCTCGGTGAACGGGTAGCGCAGGCCGCCGAAGGCCACCGCCAGGTAGCGGGCAGGGTGGGGGCTGGTGTTGAAGTGCTGGTGGAACATCATGTCCGGCGGCGCGTAGACGGTGCCGTGGCGCCAGTCCACCCGGGTGAAGTCGGGGTCGCCCTCGTACCAGAGCAGGCTGTAGCCATGGCCGGTCACCGGGAAGATGTGAAAGTCGGCCCCGTGGCGGTGGGCCTTCTTGTAGGTGCCCACCGGCATCTCGGAGACGTGGGCGTGCATGGTGCCATCGGCGAGCACGAACATGATGTTGGACCCGCCCGCGCCTCTGCTCTCCCAGGGCCGGAGCTCGAAGGAGGCCAGGTCGGGGACGAAGTTCGTCTCCCACATGTGTCGGCCGGGCCGGACGGGGATGAAGTCGCCCTCGCCGGCGAAGAAGCGATCAGAGCCGAAGCGCTGGGCGAAGTCCCAGGGGTTCTGGAAGACGAAGTCCAGGTCGTGGAAGACCTTGAGCACCAGCGGCAGGCTGGTGACCCCGGCCAGGCGGGCGGCGGCCCGGCCACTGGCGTTGAAGTGCCGGTAGCGGGCATTGAGGGGCAGGGCGAAGAGGCTCTTGGGGCCCCACTCGAAGGAGCGGCGGGCGCCGCCCGGCAGCTCCACCGAGGTGCTGCCATGCCCCTCCAGAACGTACAGCACCTCCTCGTAGAGGTGGCGCTGGGGGGCGGTCGCCCGTCCCGGAGCCAGCTCCAGCACGTAGGCGTCGATGAAGTCCCCACGGCCCTTGAGCAGCGTGTAGGCCCCCGCCGCCTCCAGGCGCGGCCAGTGGGCCACCTCGACCGCCAGCAGGTCGATGCCGAAGTCCTCGACGATCGGGATCCCCTCCGACCGGATGAAGTCCAAGTGGGGGTCAAGGAGGAATCGCTCGGCGTTCTCGGTCATCAGCGGCTCCTGGCGATGGTGTGTGACCAGATCTCCCGCATCCGGGCGTCGGGCTCCAGCCCCCAGCGGGCCAGCTCCCGGCGGTAGGTCTCGGCGATCCGGGGATCCTCCGCCTCGTACTCGATCTGGCGACCGCCCCGGTTGACGTCCACGTCGACGCCGTTCCCGAACAGCCCTCGCTTGTCGGAGGTGACCGGATACCGGATGCTGCCGAAGGCGACAGCCAGATAGCGGGAGGGGGTGGGGGAGGTGTTGAAGTGCTGGTGGAACATCTGGTCGGGCGGTGCGTAGACCCAGCCCGGTCCCCAGTCGATGCGGCGGTACTCGTGGTCCCTTTCGAACCAGAACAGGCTGTAGCCATGGCCGGTGACGGGGAAGATGTGGAAGTCGGGACCGTGGCGGTGAGCCTTCTTGTAGGTGCCCGCAGCCAGCTCCGACATGTGGGCGTGCATGGCGCCGTCGGCGAGCACAAACTTGATGTTGGCGCTGCCCACCCCGCGGCGCTCCCAGGGTTGGAGCTCGAAGGCGCGGAGGTCCGGGACGAAGTTGGTCTCCCACATGTGCCGGCCCGGCCGCACCGGGATGAACTCCCCCTGGCCGCGGAAGTGGGCGTCGGCCCCGAAGCGGGAGCGGAACCAGAAAGGGTTCTCCCAGCAGAAGCGCTGGTCGTGGAAGGCGTTGAGGACCAGGGGTAGGTCGGTGACCGAGGCCAGACGGGCCGCTTCCCGGCCGCTAGCGTTGAAGTGCCGGTAGCGCGCGTTGAGGGGCAGGGCGAAGAGGCTGGCCGGGCCCCATTCGAAGGTGTGCTGGCGCCCGTCCGGCCCCTCGATCGAGGTCCCGCCGTGGCCGGCCAGGACGTAGCACACCTCCTCGTAGAGGTGGCGCTGGGGCTCGGTACGAGCGCGGGGGGGCAGCTCCAGCACAAAGCAGTTCACGAAGTCGCCACGCCCGTCGAGGTGGACCAGCGCCGCCCGGGCACCGCCTCCCAACCGCGCCCACGGCGCCGTCTCCACCGTTGCCACCTCCACCCCCAGACCGCTGGTGACGGGCAGGCCCTCGGTCTCGACCCACTCCAGATAGCTGTCGCGCAAGAAACCCCGCGCCTTGGCGCCGGAAACCGTCACATCGCCCTCCGGGATGGGATAGGTCTTAAGTTCAGACCTTTTTAACCACGATACCGGCGGTGCCGGAGCGGGTCAACCCGGGCGCCGGCGGCGGCTGCGGGAATCCCGTCCCGGCGGGCCGGGAGGCCTACCTCGTCAGGCTTCGAGGGACCGGCGCCACCGCATGCTTCTCGATCGCTCACGGCTCAACCGGCCGCATCCTGGCCGACGAATGCGGAAGCGATGTGGTGAGCCAGCTAGATCGTCGGTTACCCCGCCAGAACCTGACACCGTGCTGGTGAGCCTGGCTGGCCGGCGTCCGTCGATGGAGCCCGGAACTCCTTCCGTTGAGAATCACCCGGCCAGCGTCTGGTTGGGCCTCCCCCGCGATGATCTTCATCAGGGGGACTTGGCAGCAGCGCCGTCCCCAACGATGCCGTTCCGACCCTGGAGCGGTTTGGTTGACCCGGCTCCCTTCGATGACCAGCTCGGGCTCAGGATGAGCTGTATCCCTGCTCACCGTTCCCGACGGGGCCCCGACCGCATTGGCGAGTACGCTTCCCTGGCCTCGGACACCGGTGGGAGCCAGCACATCATCCGCTCGGATCGCGGACCGGTCGGCCGAGCGAGTGGGAGGAAGGCTTGCATGACCTCATATCACGGGCTCAAGGAGCAGGTGGCCACGGCCTGCAGAATCCTGGCGGCACGGGGTCTGGTCGAGGGTGTGGTCGGGCACGTCTCGGCCCGTACGCCAGATGGCGACGTCCTCGTTCGCTGCCGGGGCCCCGAGGAACGAGGGCTGGCGCGGACGGTGGCCGGGGACGTGCGAGCCGTCGGCCTTGACGGCACGCCCCGCGAGCCGATGGACGGATGGCAGGCGCCGGTGGAGCTGCCCATCCACACCGAGCTGTACCGCCGTCGACCAGAGGTGAGGGCCGTGGTCCACGCGCATCCCCCGGCGGCGCTGTTGTGCGGGTTGGCGGGCCTGGTACCACGGCCCGTGTTCGGCGCGTACAACATCCCGGCGCTCTCTTTGGCGCTCGAGGGCGTCCCAGTCTATCCGCGCTCGGTACTGATTTCGCGCTCGGAGCTGGCCGAGGAGATGGTCCGGGCTATGGGCTCGTCGAGGGTGTGTCTGCTTCGCGGCCATGGCATCACCGTCGCCGGTGCCAGCGTCGAAGAGTCGATGGTTACGGCTGTCAACCTGGAGGTGTTGTGCTGGGTGACCGTCCAGCTCCACGGCCTGGGCAGCGCACCGCCGCCGGTGCCGCCTGAGGACCTGGCTGAACTGCCCGATCTCGGTGGCCGGTTGAACACCGCCATGGCCTGGCAGGCTCTCGTGGAGGCGGTTGGGGTGGGGCCGGCGTGAACGGGCAACGCTTTCTTCCAGGGGGGCGCGTTCGAAGAGCCAGGGCGGTTCGGCGGTGCGGGGTGCCTTCGACCTGGGCCGCGCCTGGCCGGCGAAGCGGGAGGTGGTGAGCCCGGGAAGGCCACGCCTGTCCGCGCGGAGTTCGAGTTCAAACGAAGGATCGGCGCAGTGGCGGCCGCGGCACCAGCCGCCAGTTCCCGTCGCTGGGAGCGCGGATCGAGATGAGGCTCGATGGCGAAGGCGGCCAGCTGGGCGTCGGTCGTGAGGTTCCCGAAGCACCTTCAGCGGCAATGGCCGATAACCAGCGGTCCCCGGACCGCCGTGGCGACGGCGTCCTGGAGGAGCTGACGCATCGGGTGGATCGGCAGCTCAAGACCCAAGAGGCAAGCCGGCGCCGGAGGGGGAGGCGCCCCCGAGCCGTGGTCCGAGAGGCGATGGTCGGAAAATGGCCAACGGCGCCTCCCACCGGTGCTCCAATTGCGAGCGCGCGGCCGCCGCTGCGGACTTTGAGTTGGCCACAACCGCGTCATTCCAGATGGCCATTGACAGTCTCGAAGGGCTTGGCGTCGCCCTGAGCTGCCAGGGACAAGCGTAGCTCCTGTCTCGAACAAGGGAGCGGTCGCCAGCGACACCTGACCAGATCCACGCACGGCCAGGACTCCTCTCCTGGCTGCGGTGCACCCGTCGGATGCACCGGCCGCGACCCCGTGGTCCGAGCTTCGCCAGCCCGGTGGGCCGGGGGTGTTCCTCTTCGTCTCACTGCCACGGCTGCGGAGGGCCGCGGTCACGATGGCGCCCCCGAGTTTCAGCCGACCGGCGACAGCCGGTGGACCCGAGGTGATGCCGGTGCGGGGATTCGAACCCCGGACCCCGGGCTTAAAAGGCCCTTGCTCTCCCGGGCTGAGCTACACCGGCCGCCCTCACCCACATTGTCGGCCGCAGGGATGTGCCGGTTCCGGATCGACCGGGCAGCGTACGCCTTTCATCCCCTGCTCCGTTCCACTGGCGTGGGCGAGGGACTTGGCGTCCAGGCGCGCCCGCCTGGTCGGTGGGCGAGCGCTTCTCGGTCTCGACGGCGGCATTCGCGGTGCTGGCCCCTGCCGGTCACCAGAGGGGAATTGGATGTCCGCGTGTGCGACACCTGGGATTTGCTGTGGACGTATTACCTGATGATGGGGACGTGGCACGGCGGCCCCGGGCCAAGATCGGGGCCACGGCCCCACCCCGGAGCGTGCCAGGATGGTGAGGAGACGATCATCACGCTGGGCGGCGGCGGAGGCCGGGTGACCCGAACCGGACAGCGGACGCTCGTTGACCGAGCGGGAGCACAGCTGGTAGCCCCGGCGGGATTCGAACCCGCGATCTCAGCCTTGAGAGGGCTGCGTCCTAGTCCACTAGACGACGGGGCCCTACCTCTTCGCCCGCGAGAACCGGGCGGCAAAGAAGGCCCTCACATGATATCGGGCCGGGGCTTACCCGAAGCTCGCAACCGGCAGGGAGAGGTTGGTCTTGTCGCGGCCCGGTAGAGCTGATGGGGCCTTCGTGACGACACACAGCCAGCGACGGCGAGCGCGGAGTTCTCGGGGGGTCGTGGGATGGGGTGCGCTGTTCGTGCTCTTCCTCACCTGCATGACGATCTCCGGTATCGGCGGCGTGGCTGCGTACTTCGCTCCCGCAGTCGTCACGCTGGTCAAGGCCAGCGGTCAGGGGACGCCGCAGGTCACGATCCCGCACACCCGGCAGCAGCAGGCTGAGAACGCGGCCAGCGTCGCCCAGGCGAGCGACACCCAGGCGTTCACAGTTCTCCTGTTGGGCTCGGACAACGACTCCAAGTTCAAGAACGGAGTTTTGACCCAGTCCATGATCCTCGTGCGGGTCGATCCCTCCACCAGGCAGGCGGTGATGCTCTCCATCCCCCGGGACCTGTGGGTTCAGCTGCCCAACGGCTCGATGGGCAAGATCGACCAGGCCAGCGGGTACGGCGGGCTGACTGCCGCGGTGGCGGCGGTGGAGGAGAACTTCGGCATCCACGTGGACGACTGGGCCTGGGTGGGTCTCCAGGGTCTCATCAACATCATCAACTACCTGGGCGGTGTGGACGTGGTCACCAGCAACCCGGTGCTGGACGACTACTATCCGGCCGACATCCAGACCAGGGACGCCTATGGGTACCAGCGGATCGCGGTCCTGCCTGGGCCGCAGCACCTGGACGGCATCCAGGCGCTGGAGTACGCGCGCTCCCGTCACGGTGATCTGGACGAGGACTTCGGGCGCTCCCTTCGCCAGCAGCAGCTGCTGCTCGCCATCAAAGCCAAGGCCAAGTACTTGAAGCCGAGCGATCTCCCCGGGCTGGTGGCCCAGCTCAACGGTCAGTTCAAGACCAGCATGTCCCTGGCTCAGATCCAGCAGCTCCTGCCGCTGGTGCAGGTTTTCAGCAACTCGGCCGACATCAGACACATCATCCTTGACGGCAACTACACCAGCGGGATCGTAGTCGACGGGCAGGATGCCTTGCAGCCCAACTGGTCGCTCATCCTGCCGCTCGTGCACCAGTACTTCGGATGAAGCGCTGGACCGGGTCGCGGGCGCTGGCCGTCCTCCTGATCCTCGGGGTCAGCGCTGCCTTCGGCACCGAGGTCTACCGCTACCTCGACAGTCACCGCAGCACGCTGACCTTGCAGGTGCCGCGGCTGACCGACCCGACCAAGTCGCACCAGACCGGGCCGATCGACAACCTGCCCGGCACCCTGTACCTGGCCGCGAACGGCGCCATCTATCGGCTCCACGCCGGCACCTTCAGCACCGTCCTGCGGGCGCCCGGTGGTGGTAGCAGCTGGACCCAGCCCGCCATTTCGGCCGATGGGCAGTCGCTGATCGTCGTCCAGCGGGCGTTCGAGACCTCGGACCTCTATCTGGTCAACGCCAACACCGGCCAGGTGGAGGAGCAGCTGACCCACGACCTGTCCAGGAGCTACGAGTTCAACGACTGGGCCTTCTATCCGAAGTGGACGGCCAACGACCGAGACGTCTTCTTCAGCTGGGATCGCCCCAAGGACCTGGCCGCGACCTACAACGTCACGCTCAAGATCTGGGAGATGCGGGTCTCGGACCCGGCCATCGCGGACCAGTGGACCTACCCGGCCGGGTACTCTGGAGGGGACGTCCAGCCGCAGCCATTGGCCTCCGGTGGCATCGTCTTCACGCGCTACTTCTATGACCAGCAGACCATCTACTCCCAGATCTGGCTCGCCAACCAGATGAGCTTCGGCGCCTTCGACGTCGGGGCGCCGCTGACCCCCGAACAGGACGATTGCTCCCAACCCTCGGTCTCGCCCGACGGGACCGAGCTGGCCATGATCTGCACCGGTGGCGGTCAGACCGCCAAGGTCGAGGTGGCGTCGCTCGAGGGAAATCAGCTCGGGACACCGATCACGGTGGTGTCGGGCATGCAGGCCTCCCAGCCGACCTGGGCCCCCGACGGCAGCGGGTTGGTGTTCTTCGCCCCGTATGGCCCCTCGGGCGCCTTCCAGCTCTGGTGGGAGCCGGTCCCCAGGACGTTGCTCCAGCCCACCCCTGCTCCGGGGTCCTCGCCGTCCCCGGCCAGGCCACCGGCCCCTGCCCGCCCCACTCTGCTCACCACCAACCTGAACTTCGACGCCAGCTCGCCCATCGCCTGGCACAGCTGAAGCGCCGCCGGCAGATGCCCGGAATGCGGCCGGGAGAGCCGCAGTCGGTGACGTCCTGGACTGTTGCGGGTCAGTGAGCATTAGCCAGCCGACCCGCAGCCACCGGTTGCCCGGTGGCGGTCCCGGTCTTACCCGCTTGCGCGGTGCCGGGTTCCTGCTTGGGGACCCCACGAAGCCTGCTTCGTGGGGTCCCCTCCTGCTTCATCGCCGTGTGCCCAGCACGGCTGGGTCTTACCTCGGCTCCACAGGCCCCTCTGCCACTGACGGCGAGCGCGAGTAGGTTCTTCGCAGCGTTCACGTCCCGGTCGATGACCAGGCCGCAGCCCTCGCAGCGGAAGATGCGCTCGGCCAGCCTTGGCTTTCACTGTCCCGCAGCCAGAGCACGTCTTGGAACTGGGGAAGAACCGCTCGGCAACCAACAGCCGTCCGCCGCGCCAGACGGTCTTGGAGCCGAGCTGGTGCCGCACGGTCCCCAAGGACTGGTCGGCCAGGCTCCGGGCCAGTCTTCGGTTACGGAGCATCCCGGCCACGTTGAGGTCCTCGACCACCACCGTCTCGTATCGAGCAGCCAGCAGGTCGTGGCCTTGTGCACGGCATCGAGACGGCAGTTGGCGATCCGGGCATGGATGCGCGCCAGGCGTCGCGCGCTCTTCCTGCGGTTGGCAGAGCCGGTCTTTTTGCGGGAATGGGCGCGCGAGGCTCGGCGGAGGCGCCGCAGTGCAGCCCGAAGCGGCTTGGGACCAGGGAACCGGATCAACCGACCCC
>CADDZO010000155.1 GCA_902812395.1 bacterium
GGGCGTTCCCGCCCATCCCGCGGCACCGGCCCGGATCAGAGAGGGCCGGAACGCAGGCCCGGGCAGCCAGGGCACCCCGGGCACTTTCAGCCGCCGCCGTCGGCGAAGGCCTCGTCCAGGCCCCGCAGCAGTCGCTGGAACGGCTCGAAGAGGAGCCCCCTCGCGGCCAGGGCGTCGATCAAACGGCGCGAGGGGGAGGCAGCACCTGGGGGAGCAGGGTGCCAGAAGACGTGGGCCAGGCGGTCCTGGGTGTGCACCCCCTCGGCCGTCTCGGCCGGCCCCGGGGCGGGTGCCTCGCCCTGGTCGGCCACCCGGCAGACCGGAATCTGAAGGTGCAGCTCCTCTTGGAAGAGGGGCGGGTCGACCTCCCCGGCGAGGCAGACCAGGACCAGCGGGGTCCGGCGCGCGGCTTCGAAGAGGCTCATCGCCAGCACCCGTCGCGCCTGCCGCTCCAGATCCTGAGGGCGCCAGAGACCGCTGGCCGGCAGATCCAGCCGGTTGAAGGCCAGCTCCACTGGCTCCCCCCTGGCGTTGACCTGGAACAGCGCCCCTCGCCGTTCGTGCTCGCCCCGGGCGACGACGCGGAAGAAGCCCGCGGTCCCGCCCGCTTCCTGCTGGGTGGCGTCGGTGTAGGGGATGCTCACTCGGCTGCGGCGGCATCCTCCTCGGGAACCTCAGTCGCCTCCAGGTCCGGCCGCTCGCTCAGGTCCGGCTCCAGCTCCTGGACCTCGATCTCGGCCTCATGGCCGGGGTAGAGGCGGTTCAGGTCCCAGCGCGTGATCCAGTCGCGCACGTGCTGGCGCATGCTCCGCTGCGGACCGGCCCCGCCCAGCGGGGCCTCAGCCGGGCAATCGCCGTAGGCGGCGGCGTAGATCTCGCGGATGCGGTCGTGGGTGCGACGCAACTCCTCCGAGGTCGGCCGCCGAATGCGCTCCCAGTTGCGACGCAGAAAGGCGATGCCGGCCTGCATCTCGGCCACCAGGCCGGGCTCGCCGCTGCCCCACTTCTGCTCGATCTTCTCCTCGTCGCGACGCTTGCGCAGGACCTCGTCGGCGAAGTCGTCGGTCACGGCGCCAACCATGAGCAGGCCCGGGATGGAGCGCCCCTCCAGCTGGCCACCGAGCGCGGCCAGGACCGCATAGGACCTCGCCCGGGCCACCAGCGAGAGGCTGGCGACCAGCTCCACCTCGTCCAGCAGCACCACCCACCCGGTGTAGCCAGCGGCAGCGATCAACCGGGCGACGAAACGGAAGCGGGGTATCGCCAGCTCGGCGATCCTGCGGGCTCGCAGGTCGGGCACCGAGTATCCGGCCAGCCGCAGCTGCCGCTTCAGGTCCCGGATCGCGATCCGGTCCCCGCCCCAGAAGGCCACGATCCGGTCCTGGAAGTCGACGTCGCTGGGCAGACGGCGATACACCGCCAGCGTGGCCCGGAACAGCGGGTCGAACCCCAGCGCCGACTCCTCGACCACGCGGGTGAGTTCGGCGAACGCTTCGCTCTCCGGCTTCAGGCCCTCCACCAGCTCGGCCAGCCCGCCCAGCCGATTGGGCAGGGTGAGGTTCTCGATGGCGGCCCGGAAGACCTTGTGAGGGTCCCCGAGCGGCGTCTCCTTGCTCACCACCACCCTGCTCACACCGAAGCCCTGCTCCAGGGCCACGTGCTCCAGCCACTCCAGCAGGTGGGACTTGCCGCTCCCGAAGCCTCCCTGCACCATGAAGCCGGCCAAGGCCCGGCCCGCCGCCCGCTCCGCGGCCACCTGGCTGAGCAAATCCACGAACTTGGCCTCGATCTGCTTCTGGTCGGTCCCCAGCTCCCGCACCGCGGAGCGGTTGGGCACGCCCGCCCGCAGCGCCTCGATCGAGCGCCGGGCCGCGACCGCATGGTCCTGCAGCTGCGGCGTCACCATGCACCGTCCTCCGCGATCCTGACCATGGGAGCAAGCGGGTTGGCCCGGCGGCGGTCGCGCACGTCGTCGGTGAGCCGCAGGTGGAGCGCCGGGTAACCGCGAAGACCCCGATGGTCGTCCTCGACGAACTCGGGACCGACCAGGAAGCAGAAGAGGCAGCCGGCCATGTCGTCGGTTCCGTCCACGAACTGCCGCAGCACCTCCCACATGTCCAGCGCGGCCACCTTCGAGTAGCGGTTGAGGCCGTCCTCCCTCGGCACCGGCAAGGCGTAGCGGCTCAGGTCGGCGACCACCGCCAGCCCCGGACGCCCGGCCTTACGGACAAAGGCGGCAGTCGAGAGCAGCAGGTTGCGGGCAGTGTGGCGGTTGACCTTCTGGTACAGGAAGGCCTCTCGGACCGCGCCGACCCGGGGTAGCTCGCCGCGAAGCCAAGCCACCACGTGCTCGGCCAGCTCCCGCCGGAGATCGTCGGGCTCGAGCAGGGCACGGCAGAGCGCGGCGGCGGCGAGCCGGAACTGGCGGCCCATGCTGCGGTCGCGCATGATCTGCTGGGTGAGGAGGGAGCGGGCATCCTGGCGGACGAGCGACAAATCCTGGTCGGCGGCCCCTGCGATCGACTCCACGTCCAGGCGACCATCCTCGGGCAGCAGGAACCCGCTTCCGGGCAGGTGGCGGCGCAGGAAATCGGCCGCGAGCGCATGCCACTCGACCTGACGTGCCACCTCGCAGAACAGCTGCTGGACCAGGTGCGGCTTGCAGGTGGCGGCATCCACCTCGGCGGTGACGTAGCCGGCAGCACGGGCCTGGTCGAGCAGGCGCCGGGTCAGCGTGGCCACGCCCGGGGCGGGTACCACCGCCACCTTGACCGCCGCTCCGCCCCCCGCCACGAAGGTGTCGAGGTACTCGCGGCGCACCACGCCCAGCCAATCCCCAGGATCCAGCCGCCGGTTGGCCTCGGGCATTTCAGCGTGAGTCGAAGCGGATGCTGTGGTAGGTCCGCTCCTCACCGGTCTCGGTCACTAGACGGATCCCCTGGCCTGCCTTGGCACCGGTGCTGGCGGGGAAGCTGAGTTCCCGCCCGGCCCTAGTCCGCAACGGCTCCTGGCCTGCGGCCCGGTCCAGGCGGTACACGTCGAGCATGAACTCGGTCTGGCTGTACTCGCGGCTCTGCCCGGGCCGGAGCACGAGCACGTTGTAGAGCTCCCGCAGCCGGACCGCGCGCCCGTCCTGGCCATGGGTCAACAGCAGGTACGCGCGCTCGAAGGCCTCCAGCAGCGCGGACACGTTGTTCGATGACTTGGACTCACGCAGCTTGCGCAGGCGTCCCACCAGCCACGACGGCCGCATCCCTCGCTCCTGCTTGCGGCTCAGCTCGACCGCGAGTTCCCGGGGCTTGACCTTGACCACGACCGGAAAGCTGTAGAGCTGACCATCGATCTCGCGGACCCCGAGCAGGCCGGTGCGCTCGGCCAGCTCAACCACCTCGGCCAGGTAACGACCGCTCTCCAGGTAGGCAGGGACGTCGAACGACCAGGAGGTGCGGACGTTGAGCGCAGCCTGAGTCAGGGTCCGGGCATGCTCCACCAGGGCGTCCAGGGCTGCGGGTAGCTCGCGGAGCCTGCCTTGCCTGGCTGCATCGAGCGTCCGCTTCAGCTGGCGCTGGGCTGCGGCCTGCGCCTTGAGGGTGACTCCCAGGCTGCGATCGAGTTCGACCAGCGCCTCCTCCAGACTGGGCCCTTCCCCCAGCTCCCGCGGCTGGCGAGCACCGACCTCCGCCACGGCAGGCTCGTCGGCCATCTCCAGGGGCAACCGCTCTGCCTCCGCCGTCATTGGAAGTTCCCGCTATCGGTTGGGTCGAGCGAGATCGGTCGACACATGACTCAGTGAACCTCGATCTCCGGCCACGCGCTGGACGCCGACATTTTGGCACTCCTCCCATCCTCAGTGTGGCTACGTCTGCTGCCAGGGATCGTACGGGTTCCACTGTCGTCTGGGGACGAGAGCGGGGGTGGGGTGCATTCCGACATGGCTGGAGCATCGTCTCATGGCGACGGTTGCCCGGCCGGCGGCTGCACCCACCATGACCGGAGGCGGGGCCGAAGGTGCGAGCCGGTCAGGAGCCCCTTGCCAGCGCCACGAAGGCGTGGAACAGGCGACATGCCCAGAGGTGCCCGTCGACCAGGTCCTCGGGATGACACTGGACGGCGAGAAGCCTCCCGTCCGCCGACTCCAGCGCCTCCACCACGCCGTCCGGGCTGCGAGCCGACACCATGAGCTCCGGGGCCACGTCCCGGACCGCCTGGTGGTGGCGGCTGTTGGCCGGGATCCACCCCCCACCGGTGATCTCGTTCAGCCGCGTCCCGGGCTCGACCACCAGGGGGTGAGCGATCAGGCCCAGGCCCCGCTCGCGGGGCATGGCATGGTTCTCCACCGTTGCCCCCTCGGCACGCAGGTCCTGGAAGAGCGTCCCACCCAGGAACACGTTCACCACCTGCAGGCCGCGGCAAATCCCGAGCACTGGCAGGTCCCGGGCGCGGGCACGGGCCAGGAGCGCGAATTCGAACTCGTCCAGCTCGGGATCCACCTGCCCCAGCCAGGGACGGGGTGCCTGCCGGTAGCGCTCGGGGGCGACGTCGGGACCGCCCGGGAGCAGGAGTCCCCAGACGTGCGCCATGGAATCTGCTCCTGGCCGAGCCAGGACCGCGGTAGCGCCGGCTTTCTCCAGAGCGACTAGGTAGGGACGCAGCCGCTCCTCTGCTCCTCTTGCCGCGCTGATAGCGACCGGGATCTTCATCGGCGGCCCTGGAGCCGACCCCCGGACCTGATGCTGATAACCTCGGAGCTGGTGAGACCCCGCCTGGCCAGGGCGACGTTCTGGCTCGGAGTGGTGACGGCGGTGGGCATGTTCATCGTGCTCATCATGGGGGCGACCGTGACCGCCACCGGCTCGGAGCACGGGTGCGGTCGCTCCTGGCCCCTCTGCCACGGCCAGTTCATCCCCCAGTTGGCCGTGTCCACCTTCATCGAGTTCAGCCACCGGCTGGTGGTGGCGGCCGAGAGCGTGCTGGTGGTCGTGTTCGCGGCCGCCCTCCTCCTGCTCTATGGGCGGCGATGGACCGCCCGTGGCCTGGCGGCGCTGATGGTCGGCTTCCTCTTGATCCAGGCCGGCATGGGCGCCTGGGCGGTGCTGGAGCCGCAGTCGGCGGCGGTGCTGGCCCTGCACTTCGGGATTTCCTTGATCGCGGTCGCCTCCACCGCGCTGGGCGCTGCCTACGCCGCCCGCCCGGCCGAGATCGAGGCGGCGCCGGCGGTGCCCGGGCGGCTGGTGGCCGCGACCTGGGGGATGACCGCGTATCTCTACCTGCTCGTCTACAGCGGTGCCTTCATCGACCACACCGGCTTTGGCCCGGCCTGTCCGGGATGGCCGTTGTGTGCCTCGGCGGGGAGCTGGCCACCAGGTGCGACGGCAGTGAACCTGCTCCATCGCTCCGCTGCTGCCCTGGCGTTCTTCCTGGCCGGCGGCTTGCTCCTGGCATACCGGCGCTGGGCTCCCGATCGGAGCGATCTCACGGTGGGCAGCATCCTCGTGCTGGCCGCCGTCGCCGCCCAGGGCGCGGCCGGGGCCTACCTGGTCCTCTCCCGCTGGGACCTGTTCGGTGAGCTGGCCCACGACGCCGTTACCGGCCTGATCTTCGTCCCCCTCGCCTATCTCTGCCTGCGCGTCAGCGTGCGTCGGGCGCCGGAGCCGGCCGCGGTCGGAACGCCGGTCCGGCTTCGGACCGAGAGCACCGGCTCCGCGTAGGCACTCACGACCGTCCCGGTCCCCACAGCACCCGACCGGGTCGGGCTCCGGTGTGGGCACCGTTGGCGACTACCCGGACCCCGTTGACCCACACGTCCCGCACCCCGACTGCAAGACGGTGCGGTTGCTCGAAGGTGGCCACCTCCGCCACCCGCTCCGGGTCGAGGAGGACCACGTCGGCCCGCTGGCCGGCCCCGATGAGACCCCGGTCGGAAAGGCCGAGCCGCTGAGCCACCGCCCCGCTCATCTTCCGGATCGCCTCCTCGAGCCCGATCACGCCGCGCTCGCGGACGTAGTGCCCCAGCACCCGCGGGTAGGTGCCATAGGCACGAGGATGGACCGGGCCAAAGGCCTCCGCCCAGCTCGGGTCGAAACCGCCGGCGTCGGTCGAGATCTTGATCCAGGGCAGGCGGAGTTGGCGCTCGAGGTTCTCCTCGCTCATGACGAAGTAGATGGTCGGGATCGACTGCTCCTCGGCCGCGAGCAAATCGCAGGCGGCCTCGAACCAGTCCTGGCCGCGCTCGGCGGCAATCTCGGAGAGCCGCTTCCCGGCCAGCTGGCGGTGCTGGGGCAGCTGGAAACCGATTGGCATCACCCCCTCCGGCCCGGCCAGATCTGCCAGCGCCTCCCAGCTCCCATTGGGGTGGTACGCCGCCTCGCGGGCACGGGCGCGGAGGGCGGGATCGCGCAGGTTGCGATAGAGCCCGCCAGAGGCCAGCCAAGGAGGGAGAACCGAGGCCAGGCCGGTGCCGGCAGCGGTGTACGGGTACATGCCGGCGGTGACGTCGCAGCCGGCCGCTCGGGCCTCCTCGATCCGCTCGATCACGGCCGGCATGGCGCCCCAGTTGCGCCGTCCGGAGGCCTTGAGGTGATAGATCTCGACCCGACATCGGGACTGGCGGCCGATCGCGATCGCCTCCTCCACCGCCTCCAAGAGACGGTCGCCCTCGGAGCGAATGTGGGTCACGTAGAGGCCCCCGCGCGCCGCCACTGCCCGGCAGACGGCCACGATCTCCTCGGTCGAGGCAAAGGCATCGGGCGGGTAGATGAGGGCATAGGCGACCCCCATCGCCCCGTCCCGCATGGCGTCGTCGGCGAGCCGGACCATGGCCCGCAGCGCCTCTGCGTCGGCCGGCGCGGTCTCCATCCCCATGACGTGCTCGCGGAGGGTGCCCCCGGCGACGAAGGAGGCGATGTTGGGGGAGACCCCGCGATCGGCCAGGGCGTCCAGCCAGTCGCCGAAGCTGCGCCAGGTCTGGGCCATCTCCTCCCAGTCCGCGAGTAACCCCCCATACGGGTGGCGCGCCAGCACCCGCTCCAGCCGGCCACCGGTCGGCCCCGGGGTCCATCCTTCACCCATGACCTCGGTGGTGACCCCCTGGAGGAGCTTGGAGACGGAACGACCGTCGATCATCAGCGGGAGGATCGAGTGGCTCTGGATGTCGATGAAGCCGGGACACACGACCAGCCCGGACGCATCCACCAGCTCCCCCGCCCGACCCGGCGAGACCGTACCCGGAGGGGCCACCTCCAGGATCCGATCGCCCCGGAGCAGCAGGTCGCCGTACCTCCAGGGGTTGCCGGTCCCGTCGCAGATGCGGCCGTTGGCGATCAGGACATCGGCGGCGGCCATCCTTCCCTCTGTGCCCACCCTATCAGGGACGGCGGCGGCGGAGCATCACGGCCCCGATCGCGGACCCCAGCAGCCCGAAGCCCAGCCGCCGCCAGCCACGGGGCGGGGGACGGGGGCTTGCCCCCGGTTCCGTCGCCTCCTCGGGTGGGTGGAGCACGGCGATCAGCTCCGCCCCGACCACCGTGATCATGCCCAGGAAGTAGAAGAAGGCGAGCAACACGAACAGCAGCGCGAAGCTGCGGCCGTATTGGTTGATGCCACGGTCGAGTCGGATGTAGATGGGGAAGAACTGGGTCAGCCCCTCGAAGGCGGCGCCGGCGAGCAGCGCCCCCGGCCAGACCTGGACTGGCCGCATCGGACGGTTGGGAACCACCAGGTAAACGGCGAAGTAGAGCAGGAAGCCGGCCACGAATCCGATGACAGCCTGGAGGGCTGGGGCCAGGACCCCGTGGGTGAAGGACGCCGGCACGGTGGCGGCACGGGTCAAGTCGCCCAGCAAGGGCACCAGGGCCGAACTGCCCACCCCCAGTAGGGCCAGGACGGTGAAGGTTGCCATCATCGCCAGCGACATCAGCTTCTGGCGCAAGAAGGGACGTACGCGTAGCCGGAAGACCACCGAGAACGCCTGCTCCATAGCCCCGAACAGCCCGGAAGCGGCCCAGAGGAAGCTCACGACCGCTACCACCGCGAACACGCCGGTGGCATGCTGAACGCCGGCGATCGCCGCCGCGGCCTGGGCTCGGCCCGCCCCTGGGGGGAGCAGGGTCAGGACCGCTTCCACGATCTGCCTTCGGGCGACGCCCACCCGCGACAACACCTCGCCCGCGATCGCAGCCATGGCCAGCGCGATCGGGAAGAGAGCGGTCAGGGCGTTCCAGGCGATGAGCACGGCCAGGCTGCCGCCGCTGTCCTGTACGAAGCGCAACCCGACCCGGGCCGGGAAGGTACTGGCGAGACGCCGCAGCCCGCGGCGCGGTCCGTCCACATTGCCACGTTGCCACAGCCGGCCCATGTCGCCGCCGGTCCGCAGTTGGCCTTCCCGACCCGGAACTGCCGCGCAGCGGCCACCGGGGCTCGCCGGCGCCGGCGAGGAGAATCCGGATCCCCCACCAGCCGGGACCGTGCCCTTGGGGCGATGACCGGTCCGCACCCCGGTGGGTGGCGGCGCTTCATGCCCTGGCCGGGTCCGCGGCCCTCAAGGCACGGTTGGCAGTGACGCCCTCATCCGGTGACGAGCCATCTCTTGCAGTTAGCCTCGAAGTCGCTACGATCTGCACGGTGGGG
>CADDZO010000156.1 GCA_902812395.1 bacterium
CAACCGTGCCCGGGAGGCGCCGTCGCGGACGGCGCAGGGCGTCCTCCCCGCCCTGCGTCGTCCGCTGGCCGCGCTGGCACTGGCGGCCGCGGTGACTGCGGGCCTGGGCTACGCCACCACCCGACTCCAGACCAGCGCCTCGGCCGACCAGTTGATGGACACCAGCTCCCCGATAGCTGCCGACCAGGTCCACTTCGCGGACACGTTCGGCGCCGATCCGGTGGTGGTGATGGTGGAGCCGGCCCGGGGACAGCAGCTCCTGACCCCCGACCACCTGGTGGGAATGGCCCAGCTCGAAGGCGAGCTCGCCCGCGTGCCCGGCGTGCACCGCGTCTACGGCCCCGGGACGCTTGTCAACACCTTCGCCACCGTGGTGACCGAGCGGGCGCTCGATCTCTGTGGGGCAGAAGGCAAGCAGGCCCAGCAGCAGGCCGAGGCGGCAGCCCGGGCAGAGGGCCAATCTGGCTCGCAGCAGCAGTCTGCCGGTCAGTCCGCCTTCGACGCCGCGGTCCGGGCCTGCGCCCAGCAGCTGGCGGCGGAATACCCGAACCTGAGCGTTCCCGCCCTCAACAATCCGGCCTTCTACGACGACCTGTTGCTGGAGCCGAGCGGAGCGGTGCGGCCCTGGTGGCAGTCGGTGTTGCCCAGCCCGAGCCGGGCCCTGATCAGCGTCCGCATGGACCCGAGCGCTTCGTTGGCGGACGTGGAGGCGATAGAGCACCGAATCGCCGCCGTCGGCCGAGGGCCCAAGACCGAGACCGTCACCGCCAGCAACGGACAGAAGGTGCAGGTGCCGACCACCTCCGGCAACCTCTCGGGATTGCGCCTGACGGTCTCGGGGACGCCAGTCCTGATGGCGAGCCTGGCCGAGTCGGTCCTGGCATCGCTGCGCCTGCTGCTGCCAGCAGCTCTGGCAGCCATGCTGGTTCTGACCGGCCTGATCCTGTTCCGCCTCCCCCACCGCCTGCTGGCCGTCCCGCTGGCCGTCCTGGCGGCGACCTGGACGGCCGGAGCGGCTGCCCTGCTTCGGCTGCCCCTGACCCCGGCCACACTGGCCGTACTGCCGGTGGTGCTCGGGCTCACCACCGACTATGTGCTCCAGGCTGCCAACCGCCTGGCGGAGGAGGAGGGCACGGCCACCGAGCGGGTGCGAGCGACCGCGCGAGCGATCCTGCCCGCCACCAGCACCGCGGCCGCTGCCACGGCTGCCGGCGTGCTCGCCTTTGCCGTCTGTCCGATTCCACTGGTAAGGCAGTTCGGGTTCTTCCTGGCCCTGGGCGTAGCCATGAGCTGGCTGGCGGCACTGCTGGTCGGCTTCCCTCTCCTGCAACTCCTGGCCCGTCGGCCACCGGGCACCCTCCCGTCCTGGCGGCTGCTCGCGCTCCCGGCCCGGATCCCGGTGCCGTTGACGATGGCGCTGGCGCTACTGGGACTGGCTGGCTGGGCAGCGCTGCCCTGGATCCAGGTCCAGACCGACCCAACTCGCCTTCTCCCTCCCGACTCGCCCGCAGTCCGCCAGGCAGAGCAGGTGTATCGCGGAGTGGGGAGCGCCGGGGAGCTGGATCTGGTGGTGGTCGGTCCCGACGTCAGCCAGTCACAGGTCGTGGCCTGGATGGGGGTGACCGAGCAGCGGGTGGAGGGACATGGCCTGGAGGTGGTGAGCGGGTTGCCTGACTTCCTGCTCGCGTTCAACGGCGGCAAGCCGCCGGATCCCAAGACGACCGCCCTGATCCTGGACCGGCTGCCCGCCTACTTCACCCGAGCGGTAGTGAGCCCGGATCACCGGACCGGGCTGGTCACCTTCGCTCAGACCCGGATCACGTCGGTGGAGCAGGATCAGGCTCTGGTACGGCGGCTGCAGGCGGCTGCGGCCCACCCGCCCAAGGGCTACCGGGCCTACCCGGCCGGGCTGGCAGTGATCGCGGCCTCGGCGTTGAGCCGCCTGACCCAGGACCAGGTGCTGCTGAACGTGCTCGCGCTCGGGCTGGTGCTGGCGACGCTGCTCGTCGCCTTCCGGAAGCCGATGGTGGCGGTGCTGGCGGCGCTCCCCGCAGCGGTGGCGGCAGGTTGGGTCAGCGGAATCGCCTACCTCACCCACACACCATCCAACCCGATCACGGTTCTGCTCTCGGGCGTGGTCGTGGCCTTCGCCACCGAGTTCTCGGTCCTCTGGCTGGCCCGCTACCGGGGAGAGCGATCGGCCGGGAAGGAGCCTGACGAGGCAGCCGGGACGGCCTGCAGCCGAATCGGGCCCGCCATCGTGGCCGCCGCGGCGGCTTTGGTGGTGGCCTTCGGTGTCCTGGCCCTGAGCCCGGTGCCCATGGTGCGGGGCTTCGGGCTCTGGTGCGCAGGGGACCTGGCCCTCGCCTCCGTTGCCGCTCTGACCCTGCTCCCGGGAGCGGCTCGGCGCCTGATTCGCTGACCTCCCAGGTCACGCCCCGACCGGGGAACGGCTGCTGCCTCATCACGCCGCAATGATCCGATTTGGTGAACTTGAAAGAGTAGGCGGAGCGCCAGCGCGTCGGTGACCGCCTATCGCCGGCAAGGGAAGCTCCCCGTCCCTGCCCGGCGGGGGGCGCCTCATCCTGGTCGAGGCGCCCGATCAGCACCCACCCGGGCCCGGACTCGGAAGTAAGTCGGTTCGTCCTGACCGTCAGCAGTCGGCGTCACAGCTCCGCAAAGGGTCACGCAGCCTCCTCTGCGAGGCAGGCTCAGCTGGGACAGCCGCTGGCGCTGGAGGCGGCAGTCGCAGCCCTCGCAGGTGAACCGCCGAGGAAGGAGCCGCGCTAGCTGCCCCCGACGAGGGATCGGTAACTGTTAGCGTTGGAACCTATGATCGTATGTAGGGCTGAACTTGACGGAGTGGGCGCAGCAGCAGGGCGTTCATCCCATGACTGCCTACCGCTGGTTTCGGGAAGGCAAACTCCCAGTTCCCGCGCGCCGCGCCGGCCGGCTGATCCTGGTGGCACCAGCTCGGCTACAAGACCGTCTGGCGCGGCGGCCGGTTGCTGATGGCCGAGCGGTTCTTCCTCAGCTCTAACCCCGATCTTCGCGCAGGGATTTCGACCCCAGGCTCCCTCCTGAGCCCCTAGGCGCCCACCCCGAGGCTGAACTTGACCTGGTCCGCCAGACTGGCTCTACGCTCAGGCTGATCATCGGGTATGGTTGCTCGTTGACACCATTTCTTTGAAGTCGTCGTGAGATTGGGCGATCCCGCCAGTGAGCCCCCTCCCGTTCCCCACGATGCCGATCATGGCCACCATTCCTGGGGCTCCCTTGACCTCAGGGCACAACAAAGGCTGTCCGCTCCCGCCACCATCGCGCTACCATCGCCTTGAGCATTCGGTTGAGCATCCAGCTTTGGAGGGAGGCGACATGATGGGCGATGCAGGACCAGCAGCCGGAGTCCCCGGGCCGGCCAGCGTGGCAGCCCGGCTTGAGCGTCTCCCGTTCAGTCGCTTTCACCGGAACTTCCTCCTCATGGTGGCCGCGGGAGAGTGGGTAGAGACGATGATGCTGCTCGGCAACGGAGTACTCCTGGCACTGATCGCCAGCGTGCTCCACTTTTCTCCTGTGGTCGCCAGCTATGTGGTGCCAGTCGCATTCTTCGCCGGTGAGTTCGCCGGCAGCATCACACTCGGTTACCTATCAGACGTCTTTGGTCGGCGCACAATTTTCGCGTTCGACTTGCTGGTCTTCGGCGGTGGAATGATCGTCGCCGCCTTCTTCACCAACCCGATCCCCATCGCGATCTTTATCTTCATCGCCGGTCTGGGTGTAGGGGGCGAGTTCCCACTGGTGGACAGCTACACGAGTGAGGTCTTCCCCGGCCACCAGCGGGGACGGCGGATGGCTACTCTATACACCCTGGCGGTCATCGCCGCACCCATTATCGCCGGGCTCGCCTATCTCTTCTCCCATCCAAAGCCGGGACCGTTTTCCTGGCGAATCCTATTCTGGATCATCGGTGTGCTGGCGCTGATCGTCTGGCTGGTCCGCCTGGCTCTGCCCGAATCACCCCGTTGGCTCGAGATTCGAGGACGTCGGGATGAGGCCGGGCGGATCGTCGACCAGATGGAGCAGGACGCTATCCGCCAACACGGCCTGCAGGAGCTGCCACCACCCTCCCACACAGCGGAGGTGCAGGAGAGGCGAGCCAGCTGGACCGACATCTGGGCCCCAGATCTCAGAGGGCGCACCGTCATGATGCTCGTCTTCCAGTTCTTCCAGTCCGGGATCTTCTATGGATTTACCTCGCTGGCTCCGGTCTTCCTACTGCACAAGGGGATCAGCCTGGTGCACTCGTTGGGGTTCTCGATGCTGATCTATCTCGGATTCTTTGTTGGCAGCATCTGCAACATCTTTATCATCGATCGGGTTGAGCGCAAGTGGGGTATCGTCACCACCGCCATACTCAGTGGTATCCTTGGCACGCTGTTCGTTGCGGCCGCGAACGTTGTGGCCACCATCGTTCTGGGATTCTTGGTTACGTTCACGCTATGGAACTTCTCCAACTTTTTGCACACATACCAGGCAGAGATCTTCCCGACGCGTGTCCGGTCGACCGCTGCTGGGACGACCTACTCCGTGAGCAGAATCTCGACCTCGATCATCGTTGCTTTCCTCACCGCGTTCGTCTTGCCGCACGGCCTGCTGGCGACCTATGGGGTAATCTGGATCTTCATCGCGATCGTCGCCGTCAACATCTCCGTGTTCGGACCGCTCACTTCGCGAAGGCAGTTGGAGACCATCATCCAGTAACCCTGATGCCCGAGACAACCTGGATAATCCAGGCAACGGCCTGCCGGCTAGACACGGATCGCTCGAGTCGACGAAGCCGACGAGCGGGGAGGCCAGGGAGGCGATGACCCGATGCACCAGGGACGAGCATCGAGCCAATCGTGAGGGCTGGATGCGGTCTCGGTGTTCTTGTCGTCGGTCGGAGCCCTCAAGGGAGCGATCGACAGCAACCGACCAGTGGATCGAGCAGAAGCGCTCAGCACCTGTGCTCACGACACGGGCCCAGTCGGTGCTCGACCAGATCGAGTGCGACGGTGCCTGGCGAGACAGCGACTGGGGAAGGCTCACCGACCCAGGATCCCGACCAGGAGGATACGGGTGCACCCAATGGCCCTCACATCCGGTCAACCTGGGACAGCTAGTGTGGAGGAGCCAGCTCCTGTCAGCTGCTGATGAGGCGCGCCGCCAGGATGACAGCACCCGCCACCGGGGGCTCCTCAAGGCAGCGCACCTCCACCCCATCAAGCCGCCGCCGGAGCGTACGTACCGTCGCTCGGCGCACATCGGCCCGGTTGAGCAGCAGGCCACCGGCCAGCACGACCGGACCGCCCAGACCCAGCCGGGTGCAGACCCGCACCGCAAGGTCGGCGAGCTCCTCCCCAGCTGCAGTGGCGAGAGTCGGGACGGCGTTCAGGACCAGGCTTGCGTGCCTGGCCCAGGTGCCGGCCTCTGGCCGCCGGTGGAAGGCGTGCAAGAGCTGGCTCGGATCGGTACAGCCCGTCGCATCCAGCAAGCCCTGGAGGCGGCCGGGCGGCAGCCCTCGGTCCCAGCGCTCGAGCAGGTGCCGAACGGCCTCGCGCACTAGCCAGTAGCCACCGCCTTCATCCCCGAGCAGGTGGCCCCAGCCGCCGGCCCTGGCCTCGGCCCCCCGGCGGAGGCCGTAGGCGATGGAGCCGGTACCCGCGACCAGGGCCACCCCTTCCTCCACCCCGGCGGCGGCCAGGACCAGACGGGCGTCGTTGACCACCAGCACCGGTACCCCGGGCAGCAAGCGTCGGAGCAGTGCATGCGCCTGCGCCACTTGAAGCGGTCCGTCCACGCCGGCCATCCCCGCACAGGCGGCCTCCACCGGTCCAGGGCGAGCGGCCAAAAGCTCCCGGACCAGGCCGTCCAGAACCGACCATGCCCGTCCCGGCCCAACACCGCTGAGGCTGGCCGAGCCGCCCTCGACATCGAGCACGTCGCCGTGACCGGCCAGCCGGGCACGGGTCTTGGAGCCGCCAACGTCCAGACCCAGGACCATCAGCGGGTGACCGTGATCTTGCGGAGGCCGCGGGGACGATCGGGATCGTGGCCCAGATAGAGGGCCATGCTCAGGGCCAGGAGCTGGCCTGCCACCGCGAACGGGACCGGGGTCAGCTCCTCGGGGAGGCCCGCTCGCAGACGGACCACCACCTCCGCCACCCCGTCGTCGCGATCGGTGAGGAGCGCGAGCCGGGCGCGGAGGCCCACCAGGCGTCGGGCCAGGGCCCGCATCCCGCCCAGGGTGGGTCCGGAGGCTTCGATCAGCAGCACGGGGAAGGCGGGCTCGACCATCGCGATCGGGCCGTGGAGGAAGTCGGCCACCGAGTGGCTCTCGGCAACCACATAGCAGGTTTCCATGACCTTGAGAGCCACCTCCTGGGCGGTGGCCAGGTTGAAGCCGCGGCCGAGTACTACCATCCGCGGACCGGCCAGGAGCCTGGCGGCCCGCTCGAGCTCCGACCCGAGCCGGAGCGCCCGCTCGATGGCCTCCGGGACCGAGGCCAGGCCCGCGGCGAAGGTGGGGTCCGGGTCCAGGGCTTGGGAGACCAGGGCCAGCGCCAGCAGACTGGTCGTGTACGTCTTGGACGCCGGCACGCTGCGCTCCTCTCCGGCGGCCAGATCCAGGACGAGATCGGCCGCAGCGGCCAGGTCAGAGCCCTCGCGGTTGGTCAGAGCCACGGTGAGGCCGCCCTGGCGGCGCGCCTCGCGCACCACCTCGACCACATCCTCGGAGCCCCCCGACTGGGAGATGGCGACCACGGCACAGGAGCCCAGGTCAGGCGGACGCCGATAGACGGTGAAGGCGGAGGGAGCGGCCAGTGCCACCGGCAGCCGGTTCCTCATCTCGAACAGATACTTGGCGTAGGTGGCAGCATGGTCGGAACTGCCCCGGGCCGCGATCACCAACGCGGCTGGCCGCCGCCGGCGCAGGGCCGCCGCGACCAGCCGAGCCGGGCCCGCCACCGACTCCAGCACCCGGGCGGCCATCTCCGGCTGCTCGTGGATCTCCTGCCGGAAGCGCCGGCCAGGTGCGCTCACGGCTCCCTCAGGTACGCAAGCCGGCCGCCGATCAGAGTGGCCCGCACCCGCAGCTCCGGGTCGAGCACCACCAGGTCCGCAGGCAGGCCCCCGGCGATCCTGCCCCCGGCCAGTCCCAGCAGCCGGGCCGGGGTGGCCGAGGCCATCACCACAGCTCGGCGCAGCCCGACCCGGGCGGCCATCAGCCGGACCAGACACTCCATGGTGGTCGCGCTTCCGGCCAGAGTCCCATCCGCCCGCCGGGTCACCCGGCCATCGCTCATCACCTCGACGTCGCCCAGGCGATAGCGGCCGGGGGGGCAGCCAGCGGCAGCGGTCTGGTCGGTGGTCAGCGCCACCCCGGCTGGCCCGCGGCTGCGGACGACCACCGCGCACAGCGCAGGGTGGACGTGGATCCCGTCCGCGATCAGGCCGACTCCGATCCCCGGCTCGGCCAGGGCCGCCCCTGCCGCTCCTGGGCGGCGATGGTGCATGGGCGGCATGGCGTTGAAGAGGTGGGTGACGAAGCCCACCCCGGCGCGGAATGCGTCCTGGGTCACCTCGAAGCTGGCGCCCGTGTGGCCGGCCGAGACAAGGACCCCTGCGCGGAGCAATCGGCGGACGGCCTCCAGGGCCCCTGGCAGCTCGGGAGCCAGGGTGACCAGGCGGGGGCGGACGGCGAGGAGTCGGGTCACCAGTTCCTCGGTGGGTGCGAGCAGGAAACGGCGGTCATGCGCGCCGGCGTAGCGCGGGTTCAGGAATGGTCCCTCGACGTGAGCGCCCAGGATCCTCGCCCCGGGGGGCTCGCCCTTCACCCGCCGGATCGCCTCGCCGAAGCTCGCGATTTCGTCCAGGGGCCGTGAGATCGCAGTCGGAAGGAAGCCTGTCACCCCCGACTCGGGCAGGCGGGCGGAGATGGCAAGTATGGCGTCCGTCCCCTCCAGGGCATCGCGCCCGCCCATGCCATTGACCTGGAGATCGATGAAGCCGGGGACGACGACGTCCTCGAGCCCGCCCAGCGCCTCGACGCCGGGCACCTGGACGCAGCCAGGACGCACCCAGGAGATGCGGCCGTCCTCGACCAGAACACAGCCAGGGTTGAGCACCCTGAACGGGGTCAGCACCCGACCACGCAGCAGCAGCCGGGGGGTCATCAGCGCAGCTGCCGGGCCGCGTGCAGGCGCATCACAAGCGTGGAGCGATCGCCGCGGATGACCGACTCCACCAGCTCGATGTGCCGGCCGCTGGAATCCACAGTTGGGCGGTCAACCCGGAAGGCCGGTGAGCCAGGTGCAACCTTCACGAGCGCCGCCTCCGACTCATCGACCAGGACATGGTAGACGTCGGTGGCACTGGCGGGGACACCGTACTCACGCTCACGCTCAAAGACCTCGTACAGGGTCTCCCGGGCGAAGTCATGGGTATTGAGGCCGTTGCGGATCAGTGAGCATGAGTCAGCCGATCCACAGTCACCGGTTGCCCGGTGGCGGTCCCGGTCTTACCCGCTTGCGCGGTGCCGGGTTCCTGCTTGGGGTCCCCACGAAGCCTGCTTCGTGG
>CADDZO010000157.1 GCA_902812395.1 bacterium
CCGGGGCCAGGCCGGCGCCCAGGCGGCCGTTGGAGCTGGGGCAGTGGGCCACCCCGGTCCCGGTCTCGCCCAGCCGCCGGGCCCCCGGCCGGTCGAGGTGGACGCAGTGCGCCAGCCAGACGTCGCCGCCCAGCCAGCCCAGCCGGTCGGCGTACTCCGCCGGGCCATACCCGAAGCGCTCGCGGCAGAAGCGCTCCTCGTCCTCGGTCTCGGCCAGGTGGGTGTGGAGCCGCACCCCGCGGCGCCGGGCGAGCCCAGCTGCCTCCCGCATCAGCTCGGGCGTGACCGTGAAGGGGGAGCAAGGGGCGACCGCGACTTGGAGCCGGGACTCCGGGGAGGGGTCGTGGTGTCGGTCGATGGCCGCCTCGGTGGCGGCGATGGCCGCCTCGGTTGCCTCCACCACCTCGTCCGGAGGGAGTCCGCCCCGCGAGCGACCCAGGTCCATCGAGCCCCGGCAGAGGGTGAGCCTCAGGCCCACCCGGGTGGCGGCCTCGGCCTCGGCCTCGACCAGGTCGCCCGATCCGGCCGGGAACAGGTAGTGGTGATCGGCGACGAGCGTGCAGCCGGAGAGGGCCAGGGCGGCCAGCGCCGCCTGGGAGGCGTCGAGATGGAGCTCGGCGTCGAGGCGGCTCCAGAGCGGGTAGAGCTGCTGCAGCCACTCGAAGAGGCTGGCCTCGGGGGCCAGGCCCCGGGTCGCCCACTGCCAGAGGTGGTGGTGACAGCAGATCAGGCCGGGGGTGAGGAGGCAGCCGCGTCCGTCCAGCCGGGGACCGGGAACCTGGGCCGGGCCCTCACCGATGGCGGCGATTCGGCCGTCCTCCAGGACCAGGTGGCCGCGCGCGAACTCGGTCCCGGCGGGGTCCTGGGTGGCGATGGCGCAGCCCTCGATCACCAGCCGACTCATGGGACCGCCCCCTCGGCCGCTGCCAGCACCGCGGAGACCACCTTGGTGTAGCCGGTGCAGCGGCAGAGGTTGCCGGCCAGCGCTTCCCGGACGTCGGCCTCGGAGGGGCGGGGATGCCGCCGAAGCAGGTCGTAGGCCGCCATGACCAGGCCCGGGGTGCAGAAGCCGCACTGGACCGCTCCCGCGGCCAGGAATGCCTCCTGGATCGGGTGGAGTCCCTGGGGGGCCAGGCCCTCCACCGTCAGCACCTCACGCCCTTGGGCCTGCAGGGCGGGGACCAGGCAGGCGCACACCAGCTCGCCGTCGAGCAACACCGAACAGGAGCCGCACTCACCCTGTTCACAGGCGTTCTTGGCGCCCATCAAACCCAGCCGCTCGCGGAGCACGTAGAGCAGGCTCTCGCCCGACCACAGGCCCTCCGCCGAGCGGATCTCCCCGTTGACCCGGAGCTCCAGCCTCACGCCCAGCTCCCGTCCGTCCAGGCCCAGGCCAGGCAGCGGCGCGCCAGCACCGAGAGCGCGTGGCGACGGTAGGCGGCGGAGCCGCGGAGGTCGTCGATGGGGCGGGCGGCGGCGGCCACCAGCTCGCCGAACCGGCCCTGGGCCGCCGCCGGCAGCGCAGCCCAGTCGCTCTCCTCGAGCGTCCCCTCCAGGAAGCGCTCCGCCTCGGTTGCCCGAAGCACGGTGGGCCCGACCGAGCCGATGGCGCAGCCCACCCGGCGTCGCTCCGGATCGAGGTCCAGGGCCAGCGAGCAGACCGCGATCACCATGGCGTTGCGAGGACCGACCTTGGCGAACTGCTGGGGACCGCGGGCGGGTGGGACCCAGACCGCCGCCACCAGCTCGTCGTCCGCCAGCGCACTCCGCTTAGGCCCGAGCAGGAAGGCGGGCAGCGGCAACCGCCGGGTGCCGCGCCGTGAGACCAGCTCCACCTCGGCCCCGGCTGCCATCAGGGGTGGCAGCGCATCCCCGGCCGGCGAGGCGGTGGCCAGGTTGCCGCCGAGGGTGCCCCGGTTGCGGATCTGGGGGGATCCTACGGTTCGGGAGGCGAGGACCAGGCCGGGCAAGAGCCCGCCCAGCTCTGCGATCGCCCGAGTGTAGGTGAGGGCCGCCCCCAGCCGCAGCCATCCGTCCACCCGGTCCCACTCTCGGAGCTCGGGCAGCTGGCTCAGGTCGAGCAGGGCCTTGGGCCGCCGCCGGTCGAAGTTGAGGTCGACCATCAGGTCGGTCCCGCCCGCGACCGGCTCAGCCCCCTGCTCGCGGATCTCCAGGGCTTCCGTCAAGCTCTGCGGCTGCCAGAACTCCATCAGAAATCTCCGAGGGGACTGCCGCCCTTCGGCGGCAGAGGAAACGGATCGCGGAGTGCACTCGTTCCTGCCGCGAGGTTGGGACCACCGGCTCTGGGTTGGGAGTTGCTCCTCCGGCAACCCCGATATCGTTGGCTGGTTCCGCTGTTGGAGTGCGCAGCGGGGAGCACGGTATGCCGAGGCGCTCAGCGCGTTGCCGAGGCGCCCAGCGTGGCTCGGGCAGAACCGTCAGGGGCACCTTTGTGCTGCCTGAGAAACCGCCCCGTTTGCGGAGCGGAGTGGTCACCGTCTACTCCCAGGCCCAGGCCGGAGCGGCGGCGGCACCGGGCCGCCGCACGCCGCCCTGGATCAGGCCGTAGGGGCGATCGTCGGGGAAGTAGAGTCCGCGGCTCTCGATGCCCAGTGGGCCCAGGTCGATGGGGAAGTGGTGGCGGTTGGGCATCGAGAGGCGGACCTCCAGCACCTCCGGTCTCGCCTCCAGCACGGCCTGGCCCATGGCGAAGAGCGTGTGCTGGAGGGAGCGGCTGCGGTGGCGGGCGAAGGTCTCAAGCAGCAGGTGCCGGACCGACTCACGGCTCGAAGCCCAGTCTCCGACCGTGCCGCCGTGCAGCCAGCGAGCCTGGAGGGAGGTGGCCAGGATCCGGTCCGAGGTCTCCTCCAGGGTGGTGTAACGGTCGCGCCGGAAGCCGCGGAACTCCGAGCCGGAGGTCTTCAGCAGCTCCAGGCCAGAGATCCCCGACAGCACCCACTCGGCGTCCCGGCTGACCGCCACCGCCTGCCGAACCTCGCCGGCCTGCCGGAAGGCGTGGGGAGCGGCCTGGAGCGGCTCCCAGGGCCGCTCCTCCACCGCCACCCTGGCACCGACACCCTCCAGGCTGGCGGTGAAGTGGCGGGCGACCCGAAGCGCGAACCCCTCGATCTCGCCCACCCCCTCGTTCGCGAGCGCCAAGACCGCGTTCTTCTGGGAGTCGGTGGGCAGGATCTGGGAGTTGTCTCCCAGGCGATAAGCGGTGTCGAAGTCGCCCTCGAGGGCGACCCAGACGGTGAGGTCCCAGAGCCGTTCCCGGCCCGCTTCCTCGGTGACCTGCAACAAGCGGATCTCCGCCTTGCCGTAGCGGGCGAACCCGAGCTCCATCACCGGCTCCCCTGGTAGGTCGTGTAGCCGAAGGGGCTGAGCAAAAGGGGCAGGTGGAGATGGTCCCCGTCCATCCGGAAGGCCACCGCCACCTCGGGGTGGAGGCATCCCATCCCGGCCGCGGCCCAGTACTCGGCGGTAGCAAAGAGCAGCCGATAGATGCCAGGCGAGAGCGAGACCCGCCATCCCTGGATCCGGCCCCACGGGTCGGTGGTGGCCTCGGCCAGCCGCTCCCAGCCGACCTCTCGCCGACGTTCCAGGGCCACCCGGAGCCGGGCTGCCGGCCGGCCCCGAGCCAGGTCGAGCACGTGGGTGGAGACCTGGCTCACGTCCCCTCCTGGAGCCAGCGTGCCAGCCGCAGCCGGGTGATCTGGGCCTGCTCCCCGGCCGCGACCTGCAGCTCGCGCTCGGGGTCGTTGCCCAGCCGCTGGTTCAACGTGGCCAGCATCTCATCGGCGCTGCGCCCGCTGGCACGGACCAGAAAGCGCCAGCCGAAGCGCTGCTCGTAGCGGCGGTTGCCCTCGACCAGCCCGGCCAGGACTGTGGGCGGGGCACCCTCGATCCCGCCTTGCTCCTCCCGCTCCCGCGCCTCCGACGGTTCTCCGATGCGCGGGTGGGCGAAGATGGCCTCTCGCCAGTCGTCCGGTCCCAGCCCCCACCAGGTCGCGTCGGCTGCGGCCAGCAGTGAGTCGGCGTCCGGGTACGGCCGGCCCGCGGCCACCTGCTCGGCCCACCGTCGCGACGCGCAGCAGCCGAGCAGCAGGGCCCTGGCCTCCGCCTCGGGGGCGACGTTGAACCATCCCACCGGGTCGAGCGCTGCCAGGGTCTCCAGCGCACCCTCCAGCAGGGCCCGGGCGCCCAGCGCCAGCAGCGGCTCCGGGGTGTGCTCGGCTGGGGAGTGGCTGATGCCGCCGCACGAGGGGACGAAGAGCATCCCGACCGGACACCGGGGGGCGAGCGAGACCGCGTCGTGGCCGGCCCCGCTGGCCAGGCGCCGCCAGGGCCGCCCCAGTCGGCGGCAGACCCGCTCCAGCGCTGCCACCACCCTGGGGTCCATCGGGGTGGCGGGCAGGCCGGGCCGAGCCGCGATCCGGGGCTGGCAGCGCTCCTGGGCGCAGATGCGCTCCAGCCGCTGGCGGAACAGCTCCTGTGCCCGTCCCAGTGCCGCCTCCTCCGTTGCCCGGAGCTCGAGAGTGATAACGGCCTCGCCCGGCACCACGTTGGGAGAACCGGGGCGCAGCTCCAGCTGGCCGACGTTGCCAACCATCTCCGGGTCGGCCTGCCAGAGCAGCTCCCGTAGGCCGGCCAGGGTCCGGAAGGCGGCCCGACCGGCGTCGCGGCGTTCGGCCATCGGGGTGGTACCGGCATGGTTGGCCTGGCCCTCGATCAGCACGTCCAGACGGCGGATGGCGACGATGGCGCTCACCACCCCCAGCTCCGCCCCTTCCCGCTCCAGGCGCGGTCCCTGCTCCACGTGCAGCTCGAGGTAGCCAAGGAGCCGGTCTCCTGCTCGCTCGGCCAGGGCCCGGCTGCCGGTCAGACCGGTCCCCGACACCCCCTCCTCGTCGAAGAAGCTGACCACCTGGAGGCGCTCGGCCCGCCGATCGCCCGCTTCCCGGAGGGCGCGCAACACCTCCAGGGCAGCAACCACCCCCAGCGCCCCGTCCAGCCGTCCGCCGGCCGGGACGGTGTCGGTGTGGGAGCCGAGCAGCAACCAGGGTCCCCGGGATCTGGGGACACGACCGAGCACGTTGCCGGCCGGGTCGATCTCGGCCTCCAGCCCCACCTCCTCGATCCGGGCGGCCAGCCAACGGCGCGCCTCCCAATCAGCGGCGGAGCCAGCCACCCGGTCAACCCCGCCATCGGGGCGGCCCCCGATCGCGGCCAGCCGGTCCAGGTCGGCCAGCAGGCGGGGCACCGAAATCTGCGCCATCAGACGGCGCCGACCGTGATCGGCTTGGCCCCTTCCCAGAGCACCGTCCGGCCCAGCTCGCCCAGCCTGGCAGTGTCCTCGATGCTGGCGAAGTGGTTGCCTGCCAGCTGGCCCACACGGCTGGCGAAGAGGGTGGCCCCGTAGGGGAGAAGCAACTCTGCCTCGGAGAGCCCGCCCGGGTACAGGAGCAGCTGGCCCGGGGCGGGATGGCTGGTGGCGTTCTCCGGGCCCAGCCCCAGGTCCAGGTCGCCGAACGGCACCCAGCAGGCCTCTCCGCTCCAGCGGGCGTGGAGCAGGGTGGCGCGCAGCGGGAGGAGGGCAGAGAATGCGGCGGCGGTGCGGGGGGCGGCCGACTCGAGACGGGCCAGGAATCGAAAGCCGGCGACCAGGATCTCGATCCGCAGGGCCATGGTGGCAAAAGCAAGTGTACCATGGCGGTGGACAGTGGACAATCCAGTCTCCACCTCGGGAAACCGTTCACAGGAGCCCGCCCGGACGGGGCAGGCCGAGCTCAGCACGATCCAGCGGATGGACCTCTTCCGCGAGGTGCTGCGCCGGATCGACGGCTACGTCGAGGAGCGGGGGTTGAAGCCAGGCGAACGCCTGCCCAGCGACCGGGAGCTGGCGGCAGCGCTGGGGGTGAGCCGCCCGCTGGTCCGCCAGGCGCTCAAGGTGCTGGAGGGGCTGGGCCGGGTGGTCGCCCACCAGGGTGCGGGTACGTTCGTCGCCGACCACAGCCATCGGGTGGCGGCGGCCGAGCTGGTCCGCGGCCTGGAGCTGGACCAGGAGCTGCTGCAGCAGCTGCTGCCCGCCCGGGTGGTGATCGAGTGCGAGGTGATGCGGCAGGCTTTCCGGCACCGGTCGGCGCAGGCGCTGGTAGAGCTGGAGCAGACCTTGCGCGAGCGGGCGGAACGGCTCGAGGACGAAGGGCAGGAAGCCGGGCTCGACCTGGGGTTCGAGGCCGCCCTGGGGCGGGTCTGCGGCAACGAGTTGCTGCGCCGGCTCCAGGCACTGGTCCACGAGGTCTGGCTGCAGGTCCAGATCGCCGCCGGAACCGCGCCGGATGACCGCTTTCGCCTCCACCGGGAGCACCTGATCATCTTCGAGGCCTTCCGCACTGGCGACCTGGAGGGGGCGCTGGCGGCTCTGCAGGCGCACCTAGGGTCGCTCACCCCAGCAGGTGGCTGACTAGAGGGACGGCGTGGGAGGGAGAGGTGGTCTCGGTCAGCCCGTAGACGTTGTGGATGTAGGCCCCGGTCAGGCGCGCGAAGCGCTCGACCGTGGCCGGCGAGACCGGGGCCCCGCCACTGTACGCCTTTCGGAACGAGGAGAGGTTGCGGCCCTCGATCTCGAGTTCGCAGGCGTTCGCACAGCCGGGCGCAGCCCATTAGCGAGCGCAGGGTGCCGAGCCGGCACCGGGCCGTGACCGGGGCGTGGCGATTGAAAAAGCGGCGGAGCAACTCCTCGACGGCCGGCCCGGCGAGGGTCGTGCGCTCATCCCCATGCCTCGAGTACGCCCCGGCGATGCTCGACGGACGCCACCGGCGGCTCGAACCCACCCGTCGGCGTGGGCGCGCAGTCAGAGGTCCCAGCCAGGGCCTTCGGGTGGATCGAGCCAGAGACGCTGCCGGCCCTCGCCGTCGATGGTCAGACCGTAGCGCTCGAAGCCCGGTCGGCCGCCCTCGGTCCACAGTGTGTCTGCCTCCTCCAGTCGGTCCCAGAGTCGCTGCGGACCGCCCTGCGCGACGACGGGGCCGTTGTCGGATTCCTCGACCCGTGCCCAGGACAGGTCCAGGTGATCGACCAGGCACCAGGGCCTTCCCTCCGCTCTGAAGAGCGTCACGTGGGGCAGGAAGCGCTGGGCCAGAAACCAGAATTGCACGTCCTCCATTGCCTCGGGGACGCGGGCCGGCCGGACCGGTGCCTCGCCGTGGATCCAGCGATCGGCCAGTTCCTGTATTGAAGGGCGGGTGCGTTCCTCCTCGCCTTCGATCTCGATGAAGGCCGCGTCGTCGGGCAAGAATCGGCCCTCGGCCGAGCCGTCTCCTCCGACCACCAGTCGCACCGTTGCCGAGGAGTGATCGCCCCCAAGGTTGGCGACGATGATCCCGCCTGGGCGTGTCTGTGCCAGCCACGACGCCGGTATCCGACGTACGGAGCACGTGGCGATGATGCGATCGTAGGGGGCTGCCGGCGGGTAGCCGCGGCGGCCGTCGGCGACCGTCGGCGACCGCAAGCCGGGGTCGGTACCCAAGGTCGGTTAGGTGCCTGCCGGCGGCCTCGACCAGCTCCGGGTGGATATCGATGCTGGCCACCATCTCCGAGCCGAGGCGCTCGCAGAGCAGCGCCGCGTTGTAGCCGGTCCCGGTGCCGATCTCAAGGACCCTATGGCCGCAGTCGACGTCGAGTGCCTCCAGCATGCTCGCCATCAGGCTCGGCGTGGTGCTCGAGCTGGTCGCCCGCCGGCTGGTAGGGTCGACGCGAACGACCAGGGAGTCGTCCCGGTATGCCTCCTCGAGTGACGGCCGGTCTATCTCATAGTGGACCTGACCTCGGGCCAGGCTGCGCCGGTACACCGTCGCCAGGAAACGGTGGCGTGGCACCGCCAGGAAAGCACGACGCCACGCCTCGGAGCGGATCGCCTTCTTGGCCACCAGCTCCGTCACCAGCTCCTCCCGAAGCCGGACGGCCCTGCTCTCATCCATCTGTGTCCCGTTCATCTCCGTGAATCGGCTTCGAGCACGTCGGCGATCGCGCTTGCGATCGGCAAGCCGGTCGCCGCCTCGATCCACCCCCACTGGCCGTTGGGGTTGAGTTCCAGGAAGAACCACTCCCCTTCCGCGGTGACGGAGAAATCGAGCGCGCCAAAGACGAGACCCAGCCGGTCGAGCAGTCCGCGGACGCCGGCTCGGACCTCGTCGGGCACCGTGGTCACCAGGTAGCGATGGCAACCCTGGTCGGCACGCCAGTCGACCAGGGCCGCCATCGAGTCGCCGACATCGATCGTGACCGCGAAGAACCGCTCGCCCACCACGGCGAGGCGGACGTCGTGGTGCTTGGGGACCCCACTCCTGGAAGAGGTGGGCGGTCACGCCGATGCGTGGATCGCAGATGTGATCGAGCCGGATCGGGCTCGTGAGCAGAACGAACGATCGGTCGCCCTCAACCCAGAACCGGTGGACGGATAACGGCTTGTAGACCACCATCCCACCGACCGCCTCGGCGAACGCCCTGGCCGAGCGGGGATCGTTGGTGATGTGCGAGCGTGGAACCCGTAGCCCGCTCTCGGCCGCCACCTTCAACTGGTATGGTTTGTACTC
>CADDZO010000158.1 GCA_902812395.1 bacterium
GCAAGCGGATAAGACCGGGACCGCCATTGGGCAACCGGTGACTGCGGGTCGGCTGGCTAATGCTCACTGATCCCCAACGGGTGAGACCCCGCCGAACTTCGAGGAGACCAACCACGCGCTCGTCACGGCGAGATACCCGTTCCACCACCAGTTGCCCGGCGGCCCCGCCCGTTCACACGGCGCCGGGTCCTCGTTCCGTTGCCTGCGGCCCCACCGCCACCGGTCGGCCCAGGCATGAGACGAAACCGGTCTCGCCACCGTGCCGGACCCTGCTGGTTTGGGTCGGAGCAGGGCACCCCATCGACTCTCCCGGCGACCGGCTCTAGCGCCCTTGATGCCGTCGCCGGACGCCGGACGCCGGTGCGCCAGGACCGGTGGCTGCTGGAGCGTCGGTCTTGGCAACCTCCAGCCGGGGAATCGCAACTTCATGGAGGCCAGCTTGCAGCACGAGCCCACGAGCACGGTACGGTGGGCCAGGTTGCCATCCACGCGATGCGCCAGGCCCCTGGTCGGCCACCATCATCTCCCGAAGCGGCCGACGCCTCCGAGCCCTGGATCACGGCCTGCGCCGACCCTGGCAATCTGCTTCCCCGCGCGCACCGGGCGGTGGCGCGCGCCAACCACTGTCCCCGATCTCTCAACGCTCGGTGAGCGAGGGTCGTCGCGACCGCCAGAGTGAGACGATGGCGGCCAGGCCCAGCGGGATCCCGACCAGAGTCAAGAACCAGGCCAGGCAGACCAGCGTCGCCAGGGGTCGGGCCCAGGGCTGGCCGCCGAGCAGCCCGATCGCGCTGGCAACCTGGCAGGCGCAGACGCTGATGGCCCCGATCGCCACCACCGCCGCCACCTGACGCAGGGTCTGCGGATCGTATCCAGAGGGGACGTCTCGGGCCGGCACCAGGCCCAGGGCGACCATACCGTACACGAGCCCGGCCCAGAGCAGCAGCGCCGTCCCGGCCCAGAACATCACCACCACCCAGATCGGGGGCGCCGCCCTTGCGGATGGCAACGCCCGGCCGCAGGCCGCGCAGTAGCGAGCCTGCGCCGGCAACTCAAGAGCGCAGCTCGGGCACCTCACGCTGAGCCCACGCCCATTGTCCGCCTTCCTACCTGAGTCAGCGTGGCCGCCCCTCGCCGACTAGGTCCCAAAAGGCGGCCTCGTCCAGGACCGTGACCTTGAGCCGCTGAGCCCGATCCAGCTTGCTGCCCGGATTGGCCCCGGCCACCACGTAGTCGGTGCGGGCGCTGACGCTACCGGTGGCCCGGCCGCCCAGGCGGCGCACCAGCTCCTCGGCCTCCCCTCTGGACATCCGTGCCAGGGTACCGGTGAAGCAGAAGGTCTTGCCTTTGAGCGGGCCCTCGGGGGTGGGTCCTGCCTCCTGCGGGACCACCCCCGCCTCCAGCAGGTGCTCGATGACCTGAGCCCCCGGTCCATCCAGGAAGGTGCGGATCTCCCTAGCCATGGTCGGCCCGATCCCCTCCACGGCCAGCAGCTGCTCCTCGCTCGCCCGTCGAAAGGCGTCCAGGGTGCGGAACTCGGTGGCCAGCTGCTCGGCGGTGGCCTCCCCTACCTCCGGGATGCCGAGCGCGAGCAAGAAACGGGCCAGAGGCGGTTGGCGAGCCGCCTGGATGTGCTCGTAGAGGTTCTGGGCTGACTTCTCCGCGTAGCGCTCCAGGCCTTTCAGATCCTCGACCCCAAGGCGAAAGAGGTCGGCCGGCTCCCTGACCAGGTCCCGATCCAGCAGCTGCTGAACGGTGGCCGGGCCCAGTCCGTCGATCTCCAGGCAAGCGGCGAAATGGCGCAGCCGCTCCTGGCGCTGGGCTGGACACAGCGGGTTGACGCAGCGGTGAGCGACGTAGGGCTCCTCCCGCACCACCGGCCCGCCACAGACGGGGCAGCGCTCCGGCATCCGCCAGCCCGGCCGAGGGTCGCGAACCGACACCACCTCGGGGATCACGTCTCCGGCCCGCTGCACGGTCACGGTGGCGCCCGGGTAAACCCCCTTCTCGTTGACCATCTGCTCGTTGTGGAGGGAGGCGTTGCGGACGGTAACGCCCCCGACCAGTACCGGGCGGAGCTGCGCCACCGGGGTCAGCACACCGGTCCGACCGACGTAGCAGACGATGTCTTCGACCACCGTCTCCGCCTGCTCGGCCGGGTACTTGAACGCAATCGCCCAGCGGGGCGAGCGGGAGACGAACCCCAGTTCCTGCTGCTGGTCATGGCGGTCGACCTTGACCACCACTCCATCGATCTCGTGGTCGAGCTCCTGGCGATGGTCGTGCCAGTGCCGGTGGAACGAGACCACCTCGTCGATCGAGCTGGCCCGTATCCGGTTGGGGTTGACCCGGAAGCCCATCCTGGCCAGGGCCTCCAGCACCTCCCACTGGCTGCGTGCGAGCCCGGACGGGTCCAAGGTGTACATGTAGGTCTGGAGGTTGCGGGAGGCGGTGATGCGCGGATCGAGCTGTCGGACGCTGCCGGCAGCCGCGTTCCGAGGGTTCATGAAGGGCTGGTGCCCCTGCTCCTCCAGCTCCCGGTTGACGCGCTCGAAGGCGGCGATCGGCATGTACACCTCGCCCCGAACCTCGAACACCTCGGGCAGCCCCGGCGCCGCCTCCACCGAGAGCGGCACGCTGCGCACCGTGCGCAGGTTGGGGGTGACGTCCTCTCCGACCAGCCCGTCGCCGCGGGTAGCGGCTCGCACCAGGCGTGCGCGGCCATCGCTCTGGCGGTAGGTCAGGCTCATCGCCAGCCCGTCGATCTTGAGCTCGCAGCAGTAGGTGACGTCCTCGCCCACCACCGCCCTCACCCGCTTCTCCCAGGCCCTGACCTCCTCCTCGGTGAAGGCGTTCTGGAGGCTGAGCATCGGGGAGAGATGCCGAACCTTCTTGAACTCCGGTGATGGCTCCCCTCCAACCCGCTGGGTGGGCGAGTCGGGAGTGATCAGCTCGGGGTGTTCCTGCTCCAGCCGCACCAGTTCTCGGTAGAGCGCGTCGAACTGGGCGTCGGAGATCTCCGGGCGATCGAGCACGTAGTAGAGGTACTCGTGCCGCCGCACCTCGGCTCGCAGCTCCTGGAGCCGACGACGGACCTCCTCGCTCATCGAACCGTGAGCGGGGCCACGGTCCCGCTCAAGATCTTGACCCCGGAATCGAAGCGGACCACCAGCTCCTCGTCGCCACGGGTGAGCGTGCTCTTGACCACCACCCCCCGTCCGAAGATGGGGTGTTCGACCTGCTGGCCAGCGTGGAAGCGAGCGACCGGGGGTGCCACCGATGCAGGTCTGGTCTGGTACTCGAACAGTTGCTCTCGCCGGCTCTGCCGTGGCGGCGGGATAGGGGCGGCACCGCGGGTCGGCCGGGCGAGGAGCGACTTGGGGATGTCCTGGAGGAAGCGGCTGGGCTGGCACGGCCGGCTCTCGCCGTAGAGGTGGCGGCGGAAGGCACAGGTCAGATAGAGACGATTCTGGGCACGGGTGATGCCGACGTAGCACAGCCGGCGTTCCTCGGGCATCTGGTCAGGATCCGAAATCGCCCGGCTGTGGGGCAGCAGCCCGTCCTCCATCCCCACCATGAAGACCACCGGGAACTCCAGCCCCTTGACCATGTGGAGGGTGATCAGGGTCACGCCCTCGTCGTCCTCCTGGTAGGAGTCCACGTCCGAGCGGAGTGCGATCTCGGTCAGGAACTGTTCCAGTGCCTGGGCCCGGTCCTGCAAGAAGTCGTACTCCCGGGCCAGACCGCGCAGCTCGTCCAGGTTCTCCATCCGGGCATCGCCCTGGGGACTGCCATCCCGGTAGTGGTGCTCCAGGCCCATCACCTCGATCACCTGGCCAATCAGGTCGGCCACGGTCAGCGCCCCGACCATGGCCCGCAGCGACTCCAGCTGGCGCCGGAGGACCTCCAGGGGTCGGGCCGCCGCCCGCGGCACTGCTTCGATCGCACCCGCATCGCCCAACACCTGGACCACGTCCTGACTACGGGCCTGGGCGGCCGTGACCACCGCCTCGACGGTCACCGACCCGATCTTGCGCCGGGGCACGTTGGCGATCCGGGCGAAGCTGACCAGGTCAGCCGGGTTCTGGATGAGGCGCAAATAGGCAAGGACGTCCTTGACCTCCGCCCGCTCCCAGAACCGGATCCCACCCACCAGCCGGTAGGGGATGCGGCGTCGGCCGAACACGTCCTCGAAGGCCCTCGACTGGGCATTGATCCGGTAGAGGACGGCCACATCACGGTAGCCGAGGCCCTCCTGGCGGCGCAGCCGCTCGATCTCGTCGGCAACGTACTCCGCCTCCTCGACCTCGTCGTAGAGCTGTGCCGCGACCACGCGCTCGCCACCGGCCCGGGGCGTCCAGAGCCGCTTCTCGGCCCGTTCCGGGTTGCGGACGATGACCCGATAGGCGGCATCGAGGATGGGCTGGGTGGAGCGGTAGTTCTGCTCCAGCCTGACCACCTTGGCGTCCGGGTAGTCCTTCTCGAAGGAGAGGATGTTGCGGACGTCGGCACCGCGGAAGGAGTAGATCGACTGGTCGTCGTCACCCACCACGGCCAGCTGCCGGTGCTCGGCGGCAAGCAGGTTGACGAAGACGTACTGGGCGTGGTTGGTGTCCTGGTACTCGTCGACCAGCACATAGCGGAAACGGTCCCGCCAGCGCTCCAGGGCCTCCGGCGACGATTGGAGCAGGCGCACCGCCTGGAGCAGGAGGTCGTCGAAGTCCAGCGCGCCCGACGTCCGGAGCACCTCCTGGTAGCGGGCGAAGGCGCGCCGCACCAGCTCGTCAGAGCGGCTCTCAACCGGCATGGTCTCCGGATCCAAGAGCTCGTTCTTGGCCCGCGAGATGTGCTCCAACAGCCGACGGGGAGGGAAGCGCTTGGGATCGAGGGCCAGATCCTTCAGGACCCGGTTCATGGCCGAACGGCTGTCGTCCTCGTCGAAGATCGTGAAGGAGCGAGGGATGCCGAGCAGCTCGGCGTCGCGGCGGAGCATCCGCACCGCCATGGCGTGGAATGTGCCCACCCACATCCGGTCTGCCCCCTCGACCAGCCTCCCCACCCGCTCCCGCATCTCGCGAGCCGCCTTGTTGGTGAAGGTGACGGCGAGCAGACGGTCGGGCCAGACCTTACGCTGTGCGATCAGGTTGGCGACCCGGGCGGTCAGCACCCGAGTCTTGCCGCTGCCGGCGCCGGCAAAGATCAGGAGCGGGCCATCCAGGTGCTCGACCGCCTCCCGCTGGGGTGGGTTGAGGGTGGCCAGGAGTTCGTCGAGGGCGGTGCTGCCGACGGTCGCCATCAGCCGGCCGGGGCAGGGCAAGCGGAGTTGGGAAGGGTAGCCATGGCCGCAGTGAGTGTACGCAGGTGGACCTGGCCTCCCGCGGTGGCCGCGGGTGGCTCGCTGCGCGCCGTGCCCAGGGCCGACGGGCGTAGTCTTCTTTGCCGCCGAGACCGATGAACACCGCTCTGTCCCTCCTCGCCACCATCGTCAGCCTGGTCTTCGCAGCGCTGGTCGCCGATCAGTGGTGGCATCGGCGACGTAGCTTCCAGCTGGTCTGGACCGCCGGACTGACCTGGTATGGGATCTCCACCGCGACCGAGGCCTGGGGCTCCGCCCTGGGCTGGAGCGCCTCCCTCTACCGCATCTGGTTCCTGTTCGGGGCCATCTACGTAGCCGCATGGCTGGGCATGGGCACCTTCTACCTGCTCCAGCGAACCGGCTTCGGCTACGTGGTGGGCGTCCTGATCGCGATCGGCGGCCTGTTCGCATTCCCGAGCCAGCTGGAACTGACCCAGCAGGGTCACCCGGCCGCCACCCGAACCGTGGTCCTGATCGTCCTAGTGGCAGTCCTCGCTGGCGCGGCGGTGGTCGAGGCAACGGCTGCCCGGCGCGAGGTGGCCGCCCACGTCGCCATGGCCATCCTGCTCGCGGCCTCGGTGCTGACCGCTGGCTTGACCATCACCGCTCATCTGGCCGGCCGCGGCTATGCCCTGGATCCCCACACCCACGTGCCACTGGCGACGGCGGTCCCACCGTACCTCAACCTCCTGACCGGGCCCTTCAACATCGCCGGGGCGTTCTGCATGATCGCGGGCGCGATCTTCTCGATCTACGTCTACATGCCCAAGCACAAGCTGATGCGGGGCAACCCCAGGTTCGCCGTGCTGCGTGAGCTCTACCGCGTCACGGCGGTGGTGGTGAACCTGGTGGCCTCCCTGCCCGGGGCGGCCGAGGCGCTGGTCCGTGGCCGGCTCTCGTCGCGGGTGCCGGCCACGGTTCTGATCGCCATCGGCGCTCTGGTACCCAGCATCACCACCGGTCTCGACCGCTTCGGCATCACCTGGGCCCTCTATCTGGGTCAGCTGATCGGGGTGGTACTGATCTTCCTCGGCTTCCTCGTCAGCGAAGAAGTGTTCCAACGACTGCCGCTGGCGCTGCCCCGGCCATTCGCCGCCCGCCAGGCCCCCGGGGCCAGCTGACCCGCAACAGCGTCTGCGGCCCGTGACGGAGGAGGGGGACTCGGGCGGCCACGATGCTTGCCAAGCTCCTCGCGGTCGGCCAGGGATGCAACCGAGCCTGCACTTCGTTTGGCGATCATGCCGTTCCAACGCCACGGTCTCGGGCCCGGACCACGGAGACCGGGGAATCACCGCCCTGGCATGGGAATCGCGCAGCGAGGGATCAGCGGACTCCCCTGCTGATCCCGGTCCAGCGCCGACATCTTTCTGCGGCGAGCGGTGATGCCAATCGTAGTCCCACGGGCCCGGACGGGTGGCGCCTGGTAGCCCTCCCATCCTCTCCTGGCCACAACGACGAGGCCCTCGGAGGTGGTCGTCTTGAGCCACAGCCATTCGAAGGGGTCCTGACATCGGTATCCGGTTCCACCCTCCTCCGCCACTTCCGTCAGCTCCGCGGGCCGAGCCCGCACCTCACGACCACACATGAGGCAGGCTTTGGCGGCCCGGATGAGCCAGCTCGGGCGGCCGACCTGACACGGGCTCACCACACTTGGCTCACTGGCCTTGGCGACACCTGCCCCACGGCCCCACAACCTACGGAGACCCTGAGGGCCGCGCCGGCGCTGTTGGAAGGTCATGGGCTTGTTGCGGGCAGACGTCTCTCAGCCGCAGGTATCCGGTTCTGGCCTCCTCCCCGTTCCCTGTCGCCCAGTAGTCACACGCCACCTCCCGCCGTGAGGCGTGAGGGCGAGTTATCGGCGGGGCAGCCTAGTTGTACCTCCTCCACATCAGGAGAGGACGGACCTGAAGTGGTCGAGGGTCCGCCGCAACCCCTCCTGCAGCGACACCCGGGGCTCCCAGCCGAGCAGAGTACGTGCCCTGGAGAGGTCGGGCCGGCGCCGCAAGGGGTCGCCGGGTGGCAGGGGACGGAACGTGATCTCGCTGGTGCTGCCGCTCAGCTGGCGAACCAGGCGGGCGAGCTCCAGCACCGTGATCTCTTGCTCGGTGCCCAGGTTGAACGGCATCGGCTCCGGACTCTCCAGCGCCGCTAGCAAGCCGCTGACGAGGTCGTCCACGTAGCACAGCGACCTCGTCTGCGACCCATCTCCGTACACGGTGAGCGGCTGCTGCCGAAGCGCCTGCAGGACGAAGTTGGGCACCACCCGGCCGTCGTCCACCCGGGTCCGGGGTCCATAGGTGTTGAAGATGCGGACGATCCGCGTCTCGACACCACGGGTGCGGTGGTAGGCCATGGTGAAGGCCTCGGCACAACGCTTGGCCTCGTCGTAGCAGCCGCGAGGACCGGTGGGATCAACGTTGCCCCGGTAATCCTCCGGCTGGGGGTGGACCAGCGGATCGCCGTAGACCTCGGAGGTGGAGGCGAGAAGGAAGCGGGCACCCTTCGCGGCAGCCAGCTCGAGCAGGTTGCGAGTTCCGACCGTACCCGCCATGAGGATCTCGACCGGGAAGCGGGAGAAGTCAACTGGGGAGGCAGCGGAAGCCAGGTGGAGGACCCGATCCACTGGCCCCAGGATCTCGACCGGCCGGCAGACGTCCTGCTCGACCAGCCGGAAACGTGGATGACCCGCCAGATGCGCCAGGTTGGCCCGACTGCCGGTGAGGAGGTTGTCGACGCCGACCACCTCCCAGCCCATCTCCAGCATCCGGTCGACGAGGTGGGAGCCGATGAAGCCGGCGGCCCCGGCCACGACCGCCCGCATCGGGTCCGATCCCACCCCTCTCAGTTCCTGCCGATTCCCCGGTAGACGAAGCCCAGGCGACGCATCAGGGCGGGATCATAGATGTTCCGGCCGTCCACCACCACTGGCCGACGCATGGCTCGCCTCAGCCGGTGCAGGTCCAGCTGGCGGAACTCGTTCCACTCGGTCGCCACCAGCACCGCGTCCGCCCCGCGAGCGGTGGCATATGCGTCCCGCCGGTAGTCCAGCTCGGGCAGCAACGTCCGCGCCCGCCCCATCGCCACCGGATCGTAGGCTCGCACGCTGGCCCCCCTGGCCAGCAGCGCCCGGGCGATCTCGATGCTGGGCGCCTCCCGCATGTCGTCGGTGTTGGGCTTGAAGGCCAGCCCCAGCATCCCCAC
>CADDZO010000159.1 GCA_902812395.1 bacterium
AGCCGCTCACCCGAGCGCTCCACCAGCGCCCGGCCCGCCTCCCAGGCCAGCCGGCTGTGCTCGATCAGCGACTGTGGCTCCTCGCCACCCCGCGGCGACTTCGCCCATAGGCGTTCGAAGCGGGTCATCGCGCCGGCACCATGAGGCCGCAGCCGAAGCGGCGACGGCCTCCCAGCCCCTGCTCCTGGAGGCGGAGCGAGCCTTCCGGGTCGAGCCCGCGGACCACGACCGCGTAGCCCACCACCTCTCGGTCCCGGATCCGCAGCGTCCGCCGTACCGGGCCGGGACGGCCCTGGGTCCTGCCCTCGAGCCGGACCGGGCGCAGTGGCCGGGCCAGCTCCACCTCGCCCCGGCAGCCCAGGGCCTCCACCTGGCGGCGGGCCGCCTCCAGGAAGGGCTCGGGCTCGGTGAAGCCCCGGATCACGACCAGACGGCTGCGCAGCACCGGCGCCGGCCGTAGCGCCCGGATCTGGGGCGCGCCCAGGGTGACCCGGTCCTCGCCCACCAGCAGCGTGCGGCCACCCAGCCGGACCAGGAGACCGAGCAGCCCGGTGGGCGTGCGTACCACCAGCCGGCTGCGGTGGGTGAGCTGGAGCCGGCGGCCGGGCAGGGGCAAGCCCGCGACCGGGTGCACGCCGTAGTCGACCCGTCGGTGGAGCTCGGGCTCGGCCGTGCTCAGGGCGGCGTAGAGCAGGTAACCGTGGTCCGCAGGCAAGTGCAGCCCGGTGAGCGGGAAGCTCAGGTCGAGGATGGGCTCGCGGCCGGCCTGAGGCGCGATCATGGTCGCCCCCCTCCCCGATCGCCGGCCGGTGGCGACGTCCGGCCCCGGGCGGCCCCGACAATCGGGGCCCGGCTGCGGAAGGGGGTCCCCCCACGCGCTCCACGCATGGTCATCGTCCTCCTCGAATCGCTCCGGCCACGCCGCAGGTCGAGCCCGACGTCACGGTCGCCGGTCCGCTCGCCTCCACATGGATATGGACGGCGAAGGCCCTCGTGTGACGCGATCCGACACCGGCTCCTGATCGGCAAACGCTTCCGATGCCGCGCGCGATCGCCCGATGCCCTGACGCCGCTCCCCAGATGGCTGGGACAATGCCGCATGCGGCCACCGGGCCGGGCAGGAGGCCAGCGCGACATGGGCCGCTCGCCCAGGGATCAGCTGCCTGGGCCCGGTCAAGCATCGGTCCTCCGGTATGGGTCGCGGTGGAGCTCCGCGGCGCGGACCTTGGCCCGGAGCAGGTCGGGCAGCTCGCCCTCGGGGTCCCGCAGGGCAACGAGCTCGGATGGCCCAGCCGCCCCAGGAGCCCGCCTTGCCCGAGGTGGTGGAAGCCATGAGCTGGCCGGCTTCCTCGCCCATGGGAGCAACGGCCGGCCCTGCCCCGCTCCCGCGAGCGACCCCTGTGATCCTCCCGGGACAGGCAAGCATCTACGCCGAGGTCCTGCCTGCCGCCTGCCGCGCGCTCGGGGCGCGGTGCCCGGGGCCCTTGGAGGTGACGGCGCTGCCCGAGCCCCGGGTCGTCACCTACCTGCTCGCCGAGCTGGGGGGCCGCCTGGTGCAGCGCGGAGAGGAGGTCTTCGTGGTGCCAGCTCCGCGAGCACATGCCTCCCGGCGCCCAGGTCGTCCGCCTCGCCGGCGACCTGGTGATCGCGCTCGGCTCCTGGCGCCAGCGCCCTGGCTGATCGCGGCGAGCGGGGTCCTGGTCCTCGGCCGCTGGGCACGCGGTCTGGTGCCCCGGGCGCTGCGGGCAGGGCGGCCTGCCGGGGAGGAGCTGGTCCCGGCTCGAGGGCGGGGGCCGGCTTTGCGCATCGACGGGCGATGGCCTCCGATCTCCAACGGCTAAAGCCGGCGCCTCATCGGAGGGGCTTGGTGCCCTGGTCTTCGGTGGGAGAAGGCCGCCCCGGCGGCACCTGGCCGCCATGGATACCCGGCTCGGTCTCGTTGCCGGCGTCCAGGTTCGCCCCCGGGGTGACCAGGGAGGTCGGCCACGCCTCACACCCACCTCCGCCGAGGAGGGCCCGAGGATGACCATCCGGCCGGACGAGGGGATCATCGCTCCCCCAGAGCCGGAATCGAGGTTCGGAACCGCCAGAGGCGGGAGCTGTTCCAAGCCTCGAACGCCGAGGAGGCTGCCATCGCCGCTCCAGCGACGAGCGGGCTCAGATGGCCCAGGGTCGCCAAGGGGATCGCCGCCAGGTTGTAGGCGAAGGCCCAGATCAGGTTGCCCTCGATGGTGCGCCTGGTCCGCCTCCCCAACCGGATGGCGTCAGGGACGGCGAGGAGGTCGTCGCCGAGCAGCACTAGGTCTGCTGACTCGACCGCCACTTCGGTCCCTGCCCCAACCGCCACCCCCAGGTCGGCGCTCGCCAGGGCGGGACCGTCGTGCCGTTGCCATGATGACCAAGCAACCGCTCAGGACCACGGTCCCACCTATCACAGGTTCACCTTCCCCGACCTCGACCGGCAGCGACTCCCCGGTCATTGAGCTACGGTCCACCATGGACCGCCCGGAGAGCACGCGGCCATCGGTGGCGATCGTCTCGCCCGCTCGCACCACCGATCGCCCACCTGCGGTTGCTCGACCGGCATTCGGATCTCCGAGCCGTCGTCACAGAGCAGGTCGACCTGCTCTGGCCCAACGGCAGCCAGCGCCTGCAGCGCCTTCCCGACTGTGCGCCTCGCCCGGGCCTCGATCAATCTCCCGGCGAGCAACGAGGTGGTCACCCCCCTGCCACGTCGAGATAGATCGCACCGCTCGGCCAGTGGAGGAGCAGGGTGATGAGCGGTGGTGCCCGGCCACCGCACACATGGCCGCCACCCGGACCGGCTCCTCGCAGCCGGAGAAGAGCCAGGCCCCCAGCGGTCCGGGCGGGGAGAGCAACCATAGGCCCAGGTGCTCGTGGCGGTGGGCCTGGCAGCCCTCCAACCTCCTCCGCACCAGGAGCTGGAAATGGTCGTTGGCCTTGCCCAGGTCGTGGGCGAAGGTGGCCCGGCCCACCGCCGCCGCCAGGGCCGGGAGCCGGGTCGAGGGAAGACCGGCAAATGCGAGCAGCCGCTCACCCGAGCGCTCCACCAGCGCCCGGCCCGCCTCCCAGGCCAGCCGGCTGTGCTCGATCAGCGACTGTGGCTCCTCGCCACCCCGCGGCGACTTCGCCCATAGGCGTTCGAAGCGGGTCAGACCAGGAGGCCGAGCAGCCCGGTGGGCGTGCGTACCACCAGCCGGCTGCGGTGGGTGAGCTGGAGCCGGCGGCCGGGCAGGGGCAAGCCCGCGACCGGGTGCACGCCGTAGTCGACCCGTCGGTGGAGCTCGGGCTCGGCCGTGCTCAGGGCGGCGTAGAGCAGGTAACCGTGGTCCGCAGGCAAGTGCAGCCCGGTGAGCGGGAAGCTCAGGTCGAGGATGGGCTCGCGGCCGGCCTGAGGCGCGATCATGGTCGCCCCCCTCCCCGATCGCCGGCCGGTGGCGACGTCCGGCCCCTGGCGGCCTCGGCAATCGAGGCCCAGCTGGAAAAGAGAGTCTCCCCACTCCTTCTGCGCATGGCGGGAGCATGAGAGCCCTCCCGCCGGTACTAGTGCTCGCCTCCCCGAGCACATGGGCGTCAGCGGCGGTGAGCGTTACGACTAGGTGGCAATGTGGGCAGCAAGCATATCTCTGCCCACATCGTCCTTCCGGTTCAAATGGCTGACTAGCCCTGACCCCAGCCGAGCAGCGGCGGGGGCGGCTGGGGAGGGTTGCTTCTTCTAGTCTGATAGCAAATGCGGCCAGCACCTCCTCGGCTTCAGCTCCTCCCGCGCCCTGGAGTTGCTGCATCGTACGTCGCGAGTCGGTACCGTCGGGCCGCCTTGAGCACCGGCCCTTGCACCATTGCAAGGCGAGGCTCCTCGGTCTGGATCGGTACCAACTCCGTCTTTCTTTGGCGATGCGTTCCCGGTGCTCGGCCATCAGTAAGCCATTCGCTACCTTGATTTGCCAGTGGGATGGCGCCGAGGCGCTCTCCCCCATCCCAAGCGCTTCCTGCGCGCGGTCTGCATATGGCGCAGATTCGGCGTCCGGTGCCCAGGTCAGGATGACCGAAGGTCGATGACCAGACTCAACGGTGCTACCGTTCCGATGAGGTCACGTAACTCGATGCCCTCGACGGCTCGCCCGGCTCGCGCCGTCCGCATCCGCTTGAACAGCCCCCTCAACGCTGTGCGCGAAGCATCTCCGCTGGGGACGAGGTCGGCGATGGGCACCCTATTTCGGGTGATCGTGAACCGTTCACCTCCCTCCACCCGGCTGACAATTTCGGACCAGCGGGTGCGGGCTTCGTAGATGCCAATCGCGGTCATTCCGACTCGTGTGTACGAGCGGTCCGTTGCTCTGGAGGCGGCTCAAGCCGCGGCGGCCAGCTTGGGCAATTCAAGGAAGCCGGCAGGTGGCCACCTAGCCAGCTCCAGGTTGGGAGCGCGGTCAGAAGTCCGCGGCCCCTGCCGCCCCGGCTTCCCCGACCCCGTCCGATCGAATAGAGGAGAGGAGTGGTGCGGCGGAGAGGATTTGAACCTCCACGGGGTTGCCCCCACTAGCTCCTGAGGCTAGCGCGTCTGCCGTTCCGCCACCGCCGCTCGCGAGATGGTTGCCAAGTATAGGGCTCAGCTGCCGGGTGCTGGGGTTGCCTGGGAGAGTGGCTCGGCAGTTGCTCGCAGCGCCTTCTTGTCGAACTTCATGGTCGAGGTCTTCGGCATCTCGTCAATGAAACGGACCTCGTCCGGCAGCCACCAGCTCGCCACCTTATCCCGGAGAAACTCTCGGATCTCCTCTCCGGTGATCTGGCCCTTGAACTCCGGCTTGGCCACCACGTAGGCCACCGGACGCTCCTGCCATCGCGGGTGCTGGAGGCCAATCACCGCCGCCTCCAGGACCTTGGGGTGGGCCATGATCGCCCCTTCCAGCTCGACCGAGCTGATCCACTCGCCCCCGGACTTGATCACGTCCTTGGTCCGATCCACGATCGTGATGTAGCCGTCGGGGCTGATGGTGGCCACGTCGCCAGTGCGAAGCCAGCCGTCGACCGTGAAACGATCGGGGTCGGCGCGGTGGTTGTAGGCGGCCGCGATCCAGGGGCCTCGACACTGGATCTCGCCAAAGGCCTGTCCGTCCCAGGGCAGCTCCTTTCCGCTGGCCAGATCGGCGATGCGAATCTCCACACATGGGGCGGGTGCACCCTGGGTGAGGCGCTGGTCGAGCTCGGCCCCGGCCGGTGTCCAACTGCGCACGTTGGCGAAGGACCCGATCGGCGAGGTCTCGGTCATGCCCCAGGCGTGGACCATGCGCAGGCCGAGCCGGTCCATCGCCTCCATCAGGCCCCGGGGGATGGCAGCCCCTCCGCAGAGGATCGTGCGGACCCGCGGCAAGCGGCGGCCGGTCTTCTCCAGGTACTGGACCGTGTTGATCCAGATCGTCGGCACTCCGGCCATGACGGTTGCCCCCTCCTCATCGGCCAGGTTGACGATGACCTCGGCGTCGCCCAGGTAGCGGCCGGGGAGGATCACCTTGCTTCCGGCCATCCCGGCACCGTAGGGGATTCCCCAGCAGTTGGCGTGGAACATGGGCACGATAGGCAGCACCGCATCTCGCTCGGAGAGCCCGACCGAATCCGTCCCCAGGGTCGCCATCGAGTGCAAGAACTGGGAGCGATGCGAGTAGACCACGCCCTTGGGGTTGCCAGTGGTGCCCGAGGTGTAGCACATGGCAGCGGCGTCGTCCTCGGCCAGCCGTGGCCAGGGGAAGTCGGGGCGCTCGCCGGCGAGGCCGCTCTCGTAATCCAGCATCTCGCCCAGACCGTGCTCGGGCAGGGGCTGGCCGTCGTTCATGACCACGAGCGCACGGAGCGCAGGGAGCCGCCCGGCGAGCTGGTTCAGGACCGGGATCAGGGAGCGGTCGACCACGATCACCGAGTCCCCAGCGTCCCGGATCGTGAACTCGAGCTGGTCGGGGAACAGGCGCAGGTTGAGCGTGTGGAGCACCGCGCCCATACAGGGCACGGCGTAGTACAGCTCGAGGTGTCGGTAGTCGTTCCAGGCCAGGGTCCCGACCACGTCCCCCGGGCGCACTCCCAGCCGGCTGAGGAGGCCGGCCAGCCGGCCTGCCCGCTCCACCAGCTCGCCGTAGTTGGAGCGGTGGACGCCGTGCTCCAGCCTGGACACGATCTCCTTGCGACCGAACAGGCGATCCATGCGCCACAGCAGGTGCTGCAGCGTCAAGGGATAGTCCTGCATCAGACCCTTCATCACGTCAACCTCCCATCAGGGCAACTGTGGGGCATGGGGGCGCGGTTGGCAAGCCGGTGAGGCCTTCGCGGCGCTACCAGCGCCGGTACCATGCCTGGAGTGCTCCTTCGCAGTCGGGCCGACCTCCACGTCCACACCAACCGTAGCGACGGCTGGCCGGATCCGCGGGAGGTGGTGGACAGTGTCGCCGCCCGGGGCCATCTGGACCTGATCGCGATCACCGACCACGACACGATCGAGGGCGCGCTGGAGGCGGCCGAGTATGCGACAGGGATCGATGGTGCGCCCATTGTGATCGTGGGTGAGGAGGTCTCGAGCCGGCACGGCCATATCCTGGGCCTGTTCCTCACCCGACGAGTGCGGCCGGGCATGTCGGCCACTGCCACCGTCAATGCCATCCACGACCAGGGCGGGATCGCCGTCGCCGCCCATCCCTTCTGGCGCACCGAGCGGCAATCTCGGGCTCGGGTCCACGGGGTGGGTTGGCAGGCCGCCGAGCTGGATTTCGATGCGATCGAGGTGGAGAATGCAACTCCGGGGCTATACATCTTCAACCAGATGGCCCACCGGCTCCATGAGGCGGTCGGTAAGGCGGCTCTGGGCGGCTCCGATGCGCACATTCTGGACGCCATCGGTCGTGCTTACACGAGCTTCCCAGGGTCTGGTCCCGAGGCACTCCGACGCGCGATCGAATCCGGTCTCACCAATGCGGAGCGTGAGCGGTACGACGCCATCGGATTGATGAGATACGCGGCCTGGGGCATCGAGCATCGGCGCCTGCGCAGGGTCGAGGCCACACGCTGAGGCAGTGTCTAGGCCGAGAGAGGACCTCCACCTATAATCCAGACCGTTCCCTCCCGACCGGCCCGCTTAGCTCAACGGACAGAGCACATGGCTTCGGACCATGAGGTTGGGGGTTCGAGTCCCTCAGCGGGCGCCATGGTACGACATCCAATTCAGAGTGCTGCACTGGGCCGGCCACGACTCACGTTGTCGTGAGGATGAACGACACCGGCGGTGTGATCGCCGGGGGAAGCGAGCAGACCACCGGCTGAGTCCTCACCCAGGAGGCGAGGCCGGCTCGCGACCATCAGGACAGCGCCTGCCCAGGTGGCAGCCGGAGCCGGTCCCCTGGGCAGAGCTGGCCGGGGTGAGCGGGTAGGTAGAGCCACCCCGCCAGGACTTGGCGGGGCGATGAGGCAGTGGCGCTTGCGACCGATCCCGGCAGCTGGGATGCGCAACCAAAGCGATGGAGGTCGGGATGGGCACAGCCCCGGTTCCACTGGTTCACGGGCTGGGGAGGCCGGTACGGACACGTTGTGTCCAGGGCGATAACCAACCTGGCCCGGGCCCGCTCGCGATCTCGGCGCCAGCCAGCTTGCCGCGGCTGCCGGGATCACGCTTGGATTGGGGTCAGGAAGCCGATGGCGGGCGAGTACGAGCGGTTCGGCCCCAGAGAGCATCGCTGTGCTTGTCCCAGGCTCGATGTGGAGGGTGCGCCGGGCATTGGCTCGATCTGGCACTGCCCGATCTGCGGACGGGAGTGGGAGGTGATCTCCCTTCCCGAGCGCCGCCGCTTCCGCCTCCGCTATCGGCACCTTCGGGGGCTACGTGGCCGCCGGTCAGAGCGCGCTCCTGCTCGCGTTCGTGCTCGCCGCCGCCATCCCTGCTCCGGCCGTGGCGGTCGGACCTCGGCTGGGGGGCTGGGCGCTGGCGGGGGTCGAAAACTGTTGGCGTTTGAACCTATGATGGTATGTAGCGGTGAACTGGAATGACTGGGCGCGGCAACAAGGCGTGCATCCCATGACTGCCTACCGCTGGTTCCGGGAAGGCAAACTCCCAGTTCCCGCGCGCCCCGCCGGCCGGCTGATCCTGGTGGACCAGCCACCGGTCAGTGCCGTTCCAGGGATCACGGCCGTGGATACCCGCGTGTCCTCCGCCGACCAGAGGTCTGACCTGGACCGGCAGGTTGCCCGGGTGACGGCATGGGCGGCAGCCCAGAGCTTGGCAGTGGGCCGCGTGGTGACCGAGGTCGGCTCCGCACTGAACGGCAAGCGCCGCACGTTCTTGGCCCTCCTGCGCGACAAGACGGCGACCACGATCGGAGTGGAGCACCGCGACCGGTTCGCCCACTTCGGTGCCGAGTACGTGGAGGCCGCCCTATCCGCACAAGGACGTCGGCTGCTGGTGGTGGACCCCGGCGAGGTGGACGACGATCTGGTCCGGGACATGACCGAGATCCTGACCAGCCGCTGCACT
>CADDZO010000160.1 GCA_902812395.1 bacterium
CCACGAAGCAGGCTTCGTGGGGACCCCAAGCAGGAACCCGGCACCGCGCAAGCGGGTAAGACCGGGACCGCCACCGGGCAACCGGTGGCTGCGGGTCGGCTGGCTAATGCTCACTGACCCGCAACGGCCAGGAAGGGGACCACCTTTTCCTCCGCCACCGTCGAGTTCGTCCTGGTCCATCCCTCCCCCACCCGGAGGGATGGGCGAATTCGTCCCGGATCGCCACCGGCCCGGCGGGTCCATCCGGAAGGGTCGCGCCTCAGCCGGCAGGTGCGGCGGTGGTCGCCCTTACCACCAGCTCGGGGGCGAGCGCAATCTGGCGTACCGGCAGCTCCGGGTCCCGGATCCTCGCCGCCACCGCCTCCATTGCGGCCCGCCCCATCTCCCGGCGGGGCTGGTGCACCGTTGTGAGAGAGAGGTGCCGAAGCGAGGCCAGAGCCGTGTTGTCGTAGCCGACCAGTGAGATGTCGTCGGGCACCCGCAGCGTCACCTCCTCGATGGCGTTCAGGGCCCCGATCGCAGCCAGGTCGTTGGCGGCCAAGATCGCCGTGGGCCGGGCCCCGGAGCTCAGCAAGAGACGAGCCCCCCGGTGGCCGCCTCCTTCGGTGAAGTCGCCGGCTGCCACCCTGGCGTGCTCGGCCAGGCCCAGGCGCGCCATCGCGGCCAGGTAGCCCTCCCTGCGCTCGTGGGCGCCAGCCCCCTCGCCGCCATCGATGAGCGCGATCCGGCGGTGGCCGAGGCCGGCCAGGTACTCGACCGCCAGCCCCGCCCCCCCGATGTCGTCGCTGACCACCACGTCGACGCCGGCGACCGCCAGGGGCCTCGACACGACCGCCACCGGTACCTCCTGCGCCGCTTGAGCCAGCACCTCCTCAGGGAGAATCGAGCCGGCCAGCACGATCCCCTCCACCCGGAGCGCCAGCAGCTGCTCCAGCGCCCGCTCCTCGCCGTTCCGGGTGCGGTTGCCGGTGGTGACCAGGGTGAGGTAGCCGGAATCCTGGGCGGCCTCCTGGATCCCGTCCATCACCTCGGCGAAGAAGAGGTTGTGGAGATCGGAGAGCACCACCCCGATGTTGTAGGTGCGGCGCTGGACCAGGCTGCGAGCGGCGGCGTTCGGTCGGTAACCGAGCGCCGCCACCGCCTCCAGCACCGCTTGCTGCCGCAAGCGGCTGACGCGCTCACCCCCTCGCAGCACCCGCGACACCAGCGACTTGGAGACACCAGCCCGCTCGGCCACGTCCAGGATGGTGGGGGTCGGGCGGCGTCGGCGGTACGGGGTCTGGGTCGTTGACATCTGTCCAGATTGTGGCGTACGTTCATAGTGGAACGTTCCCACCAGCCCGACCTACAGCGATGGCGCGGCAACATCTACCCACCGGCCCGCTCCCCTCCCGTGCCTCGCCTCCCCACCTGGAGATGGTCACGATGGGACGGACTGCGTCGGCCTCTACCCAGAGCAGGCGGGGGTGACGCCGGCCGAGGTGCGCTGGTTCCGCAGTCGCTGGGTAGCGCCACCAACGTGGCCGTGGGCGTGGCGCGACTGGGGCGGCGGACGGCCGTGATCACCCAAGGTCGGCAACGACCCTTTCGGCATCTACGGCCGCCAGGCGCTGGCAGCGTTCGGAGTCTGGCCGGGCTGGGTGGGCGCCGACCCGAGCTCCGCGCCCCGCTCGTGTTCTGCGTGGTCCACCCCCGCGACCACTTCCCCCTCCCTTCCAACGGGAGCCCAATGCCCCCGACCTCCAGCTCCGAACCCAGGAGTTGGACCTGGCCGCGATGGCCCGGGCACCCTGGCTCTGGACCACCGGCATCGGGCTCGCCGCTCGTCGGACCGCCACTCTGGCCGCGATACGAGCTCACCCCTCCGGCATCGTGGTCCACGATCTGGACTGGCGACCGCTGCTCTGGAGGAACCCGAGCCAGGGTGGGCGCTGGGCACAGGAGGCGATCGCGTGGCGACGGTCGTGGTCGGGCAACCCCGAGGAGATAGAGATGGCCACCGGAGAGCGGACCTTGGACCGGGCTGCCACGCTGCTGCTCGGCCTGGGGGCGCGGCTGGCAGCGCTGAAGCGAGGCCGCCAAGGGGTGGTCAGCTGCATCGCACAGAGCGCGGTCCGCGGGGCGGCGGTGCCGGTCCGGACACTCTGGGGGCTCGGCGCAGGAGATGCCTTCGGGGCAGCCCTCTGCCACGGGCTATTGTCCGGGTGGCACCTGGAGCGAACGCTGTGCCTTGCCAATGCGGCAGGAGCGATCGTGTCCTCCCGGCTGGAGTGCGCCGACGCCATGCCCACCCCGGCTGAGGTCGAGGCCCTCCTGGCTGAGGGGACGGCCGCGTGAGACTGGCTGGGGCGCCCATCTCCTGGGGGGTGTGTGAGGTACCCGGATGGGGCCTCCAGCTGGAGCCGGGGCAGGTGCTGAGGGAGATGCGCTCACTTGGCCTGCAGGCGACCGAGGCCGGCCCCGACGGCTTCCTCCCCGAGGACCCCCCGGCGCTGCGGGCCCTGCTCGCCGCCGCGGGGTTGAGCCTGGTAGGCGGCTTCGTCCCCCTGGCCCTGCATCGAGACGGCCGCTGGCGCGACCACCTCCTGCGTGCCGCCCGTCGCCTCGCGGCTGCGGGCGCCGAGGTGCTGGTCCTGGCCGCCGCCGTCGACACCGGGTACGAGGCACGGCCCCGACTGGAACCGGGCGGGTGGCGGCGGCTGCTCGGAGCCCTGGACGAGGTGGTAGCGTTGGCCGCCGAGGAGGGGCTGGAGGCGCTCCTCCATCCCCATCTGGGGACCCTGGTCGAGGGGCCTGAGGAAGTCAAGCGGGTGCTGGCTGGATCTGGGGTCCGGCTCTGCCTCGACACCGGCCACCTCGTGGCGGCTGGTGCGGATCCGGCGGCACTGGCCGCCGCGGTGCCCGACCGGATCGGGCACGTCCACCTCAAGGACGTCCGTCTGGAGGTGGCGGAGCGGCTGCGCCGGGGCAGCATTGGCTACCGCGAGGCGGTGGCCCAGGGCCTCTGGGTGCCATTGGGCGAGGGCGACGCCGGGCTCCGTGAGGTGGTTCGAGCCCTTGAGGCGGCCGGGTACCGGGGCTGGTACGTGCTCGAGCAGGACGTAGTCCTGGCGGCCGAGCCGCCGCCAGAGGCAGGGCCCAAAGCAGCCGTGGCCCGCAGCCTGGGCTGGCTCCGTCACGTGGGCGGGACCCTGGAGGTGCCGTGAGCGGCACCATCCGCCTGACCATGGCCCAGGCACTGATCCGCTTCCTCGCCGCCCAGCGCACGGAGCGGGATGGGGTGCACCACCGGCTGATCGAGGGTTGCTTTGGCATCTTCGGCCACGGCAACGTGGCCGGCGTGGGCGAGGCCCTGGCCGGGCAGGACCTGATTCCCTACCACCTGGCCCGCAACGAGCAGGCCATGGTCCATGCCGCCTCCGGCTTCGCGCGCATGCGCAGCCGCCTCTCCACCTTGGTCTGCACCTCCTCGATCGGGCCCGGGGCCACCAACATGGTGACTGGGGCCGCGGCAGCCACCATCAATCGGCTGCCGGTCCTGCTCCTGCCCGGGGACGTCTTCGCCTCCCGGCAGCCCGACCCGGTGCTGCAGCAGCTGGAGGTGCCCTGGCGGGGCGAGGTCTCGGTCAACGACTGCCTGCAGCCGGTCTCTCGGTACTGGGACCGGATCGAGCGGCCGGAGCAGCTGATCCCGGCCGCCCTGGCCGCGATGCGGGTGCTGACCGACCCGGCCGAGTGCGGTGCGGTCACGCTCGCCCTTCCACAGGACGTGCAGGTGGAGGCCTTCGACTACCCCGCCGAGTTCTTCGCCGAGCGAATCTGGCGGGTGCCCAGGCCCGTCCCCGAGCCGGAGCTGCTGGAGCGGGCCGGAGCCCTGGTCCGGGCCTCGCGCCGCCCGCTGATCGTGGCCGGGGGCGGCGTCATCTACTCTGAGGCCTGGGAGGCGCTGCGCCGCCTGGTCGAGGCGACCGGTATCCCCGCCGCCGAGACCCAGGCCGGCAAGGGATCGATGGCCCACGGCAGCTACGGAGCGGTGGGCGGGATCGGTGCCACCGGAACTCTGGCCGCCAACCGTCTGGCCAGTCGGGCCGACATGGTGATCGCAGTCGGGACCCGCCTGACCGACTTCACCACGGCCTCCAGAACCCTGTTCCAGGACCCCGGCGTCCACTTCGTCAACCTGAACGTGGTCGGGGCAGACGCGCACAAGCTCTGCGGCCTGGCCCTGATCGCCGATGCCCGGGCCGGGCTTGAGGCGCTGACCGAGCGGCTCAAGGGGTGGTCGGTGGCGGCCGGGTACCGACAAGAGGTGCTGCGCCTACAGCGGGAGTGGGACGGGGAGGTGGACCGCCTCTACCACCTGGCCGAGGGGATCCCGATGGCCCAGAGCGAGGTGCTGGGGGCTGTCAACGAGCTGAGCCGGCCGGGTGACGTGGTGGTGTGCGCAGCCGGCTCGATGCCGGGCGACCTGCACAAGCTGTGGCGGGTCCGCGACCCCCGCGGCTACCACGTCGAGTACGGCTACTCCTGCATGGGCTACGAGATCGCGGGCGGGCTCGGGGTCAAGATGGCTGACCCCTCGCGCGAGGTCTACGTCCTGGTCGGCGACGGCTCCTACCTGATGATGGCCCAGGAGATTGCAACCTCGATCCAGGAGGGTCTGAAGCTGACCGTGGTCCTGGTGGACAACGGGGGCTTTGCCTCGATCGGGTCCCTCTCCCGCTCGTTGGGGACCGCCGGGTTCGGCACCCGCTATGCGGCTCGGCGTGGCCGCCATCTACCGGACGATCGTGAGGAGGCACCGCCGTTGCCGGGCGACCTAGCGCTCAGCGCGGAGGGGCTGGGAGCGGTGGTGTTCCGGGCACGCGACCCCGAGCAGCTGCGCGACGCTCTGACCGGGGCCCGCTCCGCGGACCGGACGGTGGTGATCCACGTTCCCGTCGACCGCTACCGACAGGTCCCCAGCTACGAGAGTTGGTGGGACGTGCCGGTGGCCGAGGTTTCGGAGTCGGCTGAGGTCCGCCGCGCCCGGGCCGAGCACGACCAGGAAGCCAGTCGGCGACGCTGGCACCTGACGCCGCCGTGAACCTCAAGGTCCCGAGCCAGCCCGGGCCGGGCCTGCTGGTCCGAGTCACTCCGGCATCGGCCGGCTGGCGCCACGTCGGGCTCGAGGTCCACCGACTCGAAGCCGGTCGTGAGCTGCGTTGCCGATTGAAGGGGCGGGAGGCGTGTGTGGTCCTGCTATCTGGACTGACCGATGTCTCGGCCGGGGGCCAGCGGTGGCCCGCAGTCGGAGGGCGGGAGAGCGTGTTCACCGGAGCGCCCCATGCCGTCTACGCCCCGCCCGGGGCCGACCTGACGCTGCGGGCGGTGACCGCTACCGAGGTGGCGATCGGGTGGGCACCCGCCGAGCAGGGTCCGGCGCCGGCCTTGCTTGGGCCGGAGGGCTGCCGAATCTGGCACCGGGGGACCGGAGGAAGCGAGCGCGTGGTACGCGACATCCTGATGGAGGACCGCCCCGCCACCTCTCTGCTCGTGACTGAGGTCGTGACTCCGGGCGGGCACTGGTCGAGCTGGCCGCCCCACAAGCACGACACCGACGACCCTCCCCGGGAGTGCTACCTGGAGGAGACCTATTACCATCGCCTGCGCGGCGGCAGCGGCTTTGCCCTCCAGCTGGTCTACACCCCCGATCTCGCCCTGGACGAGGCGGTGCGCGTCAGCGATGGCGACGTGGTCCTGGTCCCGCGCGGCTATCACCCGGTGGTGGCTACGCCGGGCCACGATCTCTACTACCTCAACGTCATGGCGGGGCCGCGGCGGCGGTGGCTGGTGACCGTGGACCCCGGATTCTCCGACCCCTCTCTCCTCTCCCGGTAAGGTCCGCCAGCGTTTGACTCGGCCCCGGGGCACGGCCCTGAAGACCCGCAGGGGGTGGCCTCGGCCGCCTGGCCGGGATCAGAGGGTGGGCGCGGTGATGGGTATCCCGATGTAGGTGGCGAAGCCGATGATGATGAGAGCCAGACCAGCCAGGATCTTCCAGCCGCCGTCGCGCAGCGCCCCGATGCCGAGGATCAGCAGCCCGGCCGGGATGGCGCCCTTGAACGAGGTGGCGACGGTCGCGGGGACCACGGTGGACACCCGCGGCAGCGCGGTGGCGAGGACCACCAGGGCGACCGCGAGGACGTCCCAGAGGAGGTGCAGGGCTTCACCACGGGCAGCGCTGCGGCCGGCCTCTCTGGCGAACATGTAGGCGCCCAGCACCGTCAGGAGCAACCCCAGATCGGCCACCCCGAACAGGCCCGGCTGGTCGACGAGTACCAGACCCATGCGGTCACCATGCACCGCTCAACGCCGTCGGGCAAGATCGCGCCCTGCACCAGCGATGGGAAACAGGAGGGCAGCGGCAGGCATCGCCCGCTCCCTCACCCCGCAGTCGGGCCTTCAGCGCCCGACGGCGTCCTCCTGCAGGGTTCCATCGCGGTAGAGCAGGACCCGCCCAAAGCTAACCTCCAGCCGGTCCGCAAGGGGGAAGTCGAGAGGAACGAAGACGCGCGCGATGTGCTCCCCGAACGCGACCACGACCTCCGTGAAATGACCGCGAGGGATACGCTTGAGCAGGCTTGCGGGAACACCACCGTTAGTGCCGGCCGGGGCCAGGCGAACCTCCTCCGGCCGTACCCCGATCTCAAGCTGGCCCCCGCCGGCGGCCAGGCCCCGGACCGGAACCGCCAGCCCGTCGGGTTCGAGGCGCGCGGCGCCGGCGGCGGCGGTGCCCCGATAGAAGTTCATGGTTCCGACGAACTGGGCAACGAACTGCGTGCGCGGCTGGCGGTAGAGGGTGGGCGGATCGGCGAACTGCTCGATCTGGCCATTCCACATTACCGCCACCCGGTCTGCGATCGAGAGCGCCTCGTCCTGGTCGTGGGTGACGAACACGCTGGTGATGCCGATCCGCTGCTGGATCTCGCGGATTTCCTCGCGGACCTGTGCCCGTAGCTTGGCGTCCAGGTTCGACAGCGGCTCGTCCAGGAGCAACACCTTGGGTTCCAGCACCAGCGCTCGGGCCAGCGCCACCCGCTGCTGCTCCCCTCCAGAGATGTGAGCAGGCCGGCGGTCGCGCAGTTCCATCATCCCCACCATGCGCAGGACCTGTTCCACCCGGGACCGGATCTCGGTCCCGGGCAGACGCCGCACCCGGAGGCCGAAGGCGATGTTCTCGTAGACGGTCATGTGCGGCCAGAGCGCGTAGTTCTGGAAGACCATCGCGGTCGGCCGCCGTTCGGGCGGAACCCGACTGACGTCCTGGCCGTCGATCAGGATGCGGCCACGGTCGGGATAGAGGAACCCACCTACCATCCGCAGGGTGGTGGTCTTCCCGCAGCCCGAGGGACCGAGCAGACACACGAGCTCGCCTGGCTCCACGGTCAAGTCCAGACCCCTGATCACCCTCCTGCCACCCAGTGCCTTCTCCACGCCCTCCAAGACCAGCCCCTGCATCGCTGCCCCCTATCTGAGCTGGAAGCCCTCGGCCAGATGGCCGCCCATGACGTGACGGCGCACCAGCAGCATCAACACCACGGACGGGATCGAGAGCAAGATCGAGAACACCGCTGCGACTTGCTGCGGGTAGTTCAGGACCAGCGAGTACATCTGGATCGGCATCGTGATGTAGTTCGGGGTGCCGACCAGGAAGGTTCCCTGGGCCTCGTCGAAGGACGCCAAAAAAGAGAGGATGACCGCGACCAGAATCCCAGGCAGGGCCAGTGGCACGGTCACTCGCCAGAAAGTCCGCAGCCGTCCCGCCCCGACGTCGCGGGCCGCCTCCTCGAGCGAGCGCGGCACCGATCCGAAGGCAGCCGCCGGGATCCAGGTCATGAACACCACCGTCCCAATGATCTGGACCAGGACCACTCCCAGGAACGTGCTCATGAGGTGGAGGCTGTAGAAGAGGCCGGCCATCGTGATGTAGAGCCCGATCTTGGGGAACGCGTTTGTGGCAAAGAGGGAGACGAGGAGCGCCCGCCGGCCCGGGAAGGAGAAACGGGCGAAAGCGTAGGCGGCCGGCAGACAGACCAGCATCGAAGCCGCCGTCACCACCGGGGAGAAAATCAGGCTGAGCTCGATCGAATGGCCCAGCGCCGGAGTGGTGAAGACCCTGGTCCACCAGCCCACGGTCCAGCTCTGAGGCAACAGGGAGGGATAGGTCCAGGTGCCCGCGAACGCCCAGAGCACCAGCCAGGCAAGCGGGCCGAGGATGAAGAACATCAGCAGCAGCACGGCCAGAACGGTGAGCGCCCTGGCAGGGAGTGAGGGCGAAGCGCGCTGGCCCGCGGCGCCCAGCGCCTCGTCGAACTGAATGGCGCTCAACGGCTGCCGTTGCGGGTCAGTGAGCATTAGCCAGCCGACCCGCAGCCACCGGTTGCCCGGTGGCGGTCCCGATCTTACCCGCTTGCGCGGTGCCGGGTTCATGCTTGGGG
>CADDZO010000161.1 GCA_902812395.1 bacterium
GAGAGGCGCTGCTGCGGATCCGGGACCGCTTGCTGCCCGAGGGAGGTGATTCAGACCTGGTCCTGCGCTGCTACCTCTCGTCGGACTTCCACGAGGGGGTGGAGGCGTTCTTGGAGAAGCGACCGCCGCGATGGAGGGGGGAGTAGGAGCGATCGGCTCTGCGGGCTCGGCTATCATTCGACACCGGTCGCCGTCCCTACGGGAGCCGAGGTAGCTCAGCCTGGTAGAGCACGTGACTGAAAATCACGGTGTCCCCAGTTCAAATCTGGGCCTCGGCACCAATAGGATCCTATACACCGTCGTTCAGCAGCGGATGCAGGGCATGGCGGGTATCGGGGGCCACGCCCTGTGCACCTGACCGGCATGGCGATGAAGGGTCCCTGCACCTAGCTCTCCTGGCTGCATGTCGACACCCGCGTCCCTGCGCTGACCCTGGTGGCGGGTTGGTGGTCGCGGTGCCCTTGGCGGTCCTGTTCGCCACCGTCAGGATGGTGGCCGGATGCCCACCACCCGGCTGCGCCACAGCATCGGCCCTGCCCTCGACCGTGGGTCGCACCGGGGTCGGGCGAGATAGGACCGCTGAACCGGACGAAGCCGGGCCGAGGCCGGTCCGGGCTCGTCGCCCATGATCGGTGGCGGACGGCGGAGGTGAGGTGCCCTGATGCCATGGATCATGGGCAAGCTGTGGTGCCGACAGGCAAGGCGCCCCGTGAGCCGTGGGCCCTGGTGGGCCGGAGGGGAGCTGCGGTTGAGGTGCCGCTCCCAGGCTGGGGACGGACCGCCGGAGGCGGCGGTGACGCTCATTGGATCCGAACGGCAGCAGCAGCTCATGAGCGGTCCGAGCCAGGTCAGTAGAGTCCCGCCGCACGGTCGCGAGCCCGAGTGCGGGTTCCCACCGATGAGCTCGGGATTATGCTGCAAGTGGACGACAGCGCGACGGGAGCCAGACCGGGGAATGGATCGAGGTGTCCGGACGCGGGATGGATCGAAGTGGTAAGCCATGGCGATGGGCCCTCAAGACTGCGGCGCAGATCCGGGGCGACCGCCAGATGAAGCGCCGAATGGAAGGGGATCCCGGCTAGTACTGGCCAACGTCTCCAACGGTCTCGCTTTCCCCCACGACGACATCTGCTACTTCCAGTCCAACCACGCGCACCAGCTCTCCAGCGGCTATTTCGCTCGCGACGCCATGCCCCTGTCAGCCGTGGTCCATTTGCTGCGAGGCGGGGAGCTGGAAATCGTCGATGCCACTCGAAGCAGCAAGCGTCTGACCGATGCCCAGCGCCTGGGGGTCGCGACCTGGTGCCTGGTCTTCAACCGCGCTGTCGCACCCATCCTCCCCGGCGCACGATCGGTGCGGGTCTGCCCCTGGCAGACGCGGGAGATGGCCCGTCTGGCCATGAGCCAAATTCATCGGCCCACTGCCCACACCATCCGCAAGCTGGGCCGGATCTTCGGCGCCGTCCGGCCCGCGGTCATCGGGGAAAACGTCCTCCTCACATGCCATTCGGGGGCAGTATGGGATGACCAGCCGCTCCGCCTGCAAGCGGTGCTGGGCCGGGAATGGCTGCGTCAGTCGGCCTGAGGCGGCCGGAACCCTCGCGGCAGAAGCCAGTCTGGCGAGCCCGTGCCGGACCTTGACGATCGAGCTCCGGAGGCGGCGGCAAGAGGAGATGCGGTCGGGCCGCGGGTCCGGCAGGTGGAAGACAGGTCCTCTCGGACGTGAGTTTGTGCCGGCTGCCCCTCAGCCCCGGAGGTCTAGCGGCACTGCCTCTCAGCCAGGGCTCAACAGGCTCGGGTTTCGACCTCTACCCGTGGCCGCAGCCAGCGCGCGCTCGCGATCGCCACGGCCAGCCCCAGCCCAGTGGCCAGCAGCGGCACGACGAAGGCGCGGTGCGGGCCGATCGCGTCGACTGCCATGCCCCCCAGTGCCGTGCCGGCGGTCGCGCCCAGGGTGACCGACGTCGATGTCCAGCTGATGGCTTCAGTGAGCCTGCGGCGGGGGACGGTCGCCTCGACCAGCCCGACGCCGGTGACCAGGGTGGGTGCGGTGGCCAGGCCACACACGAAGAGGAGCGCAGCGAGAGCGGCGACCGTGGTCGGGAACTGGAGCAGGACCGTCCCCAGGAACATCCCGGCCACGCAGGCGAGGAGGCGGGGACGCAGGCTGGAGGCGCTCAGCCTGAGGGCTCCGTAGGTCAGCCCGGCCACCGCGCTCCCCAGCGCCCAACCAGCGAGCACGAACCCGGCCAGAGGGCGATGGCCGGCGGAGGACACGAACGCGACCGTGATCACGTCGACCGAGCCGAACATCGCGCCCAGCGCCAGCATCACCATGGCCAGGGCGGCAACGCTGGGCAGCAGGATCATGGGACGTTGCTGCTCACCGACCAGCCGGCCGGGACGGGGCTGGGTGGCTCGCTGAGCGGAGAGCCAGATCAGGCCGGCGACGGCCGTTGCCAGCGCCGCCAGCAGCCCGGCCGCCGGATTCACCTGGGTAATGAGCAGGGTGACTGCGATGGGGCCACTGATGAAGACAAGCTCGTCGATGACCGACTCTAGCGAGTAGGCGGTGTGGAGGCGCGGCGTGCCCGTGTACAAGGCAGCCCAGCGGGCGCGGACCAGTGAGCCGGCCGAGGCGTTGCCGCAGCCCGCCACCGCGGCCGTGCAGAACAGCATCCAGCTGGGTGCCGCCAGGGCGGTGCAGGCGACCAGTGCTCCCAGCCCGACCCCGAGCAGGGAAGCGCTGACGGGCAGGATGCGGGACTGGCCATGGCGGTCGGCCAGTCGTCCGACCTGGGGCGCGGCCAGCCCTGCCACCAGCGAGTAGGTGGCAGCGACCTCGCTGGCCAGGCCATAGCTGCCCCGGCGGGACAGCACCAGGACGATGCCCAGGCCGACCGTGGACATCGTGACCCGGGCGAAGAAGCCAGCCAGGCAGAAGAGCGCAGCTCCTTTGGCCTGAAAGAGGGCGCGGTAGCTCGCGACCATGGACAGCGGGTTCCCAACCTAGCATCTCCGGGCTCGCGCGACGGGTAGACTGCGGTTGCCCGACCGGCTGTGCCGACCGGAGTCCAGAACCTTTAGGGAGGTGGTGGGGTGGACGTCCAGACCATCGACCAGCAATACCAGCAACTGCAGGCCGAAGCCCAGCAGACCACTGCCAAACTCCAAGTGCTGGCCGACAAGCTCCAGGCGGCGGCTTCGTCGGGTGACCAGAACGCCCGCGAGTGGCAGCTCGACCTGAAGGAGATCGCGCTCGCCATCCAGTCCGAGCAGAACCAGATGCTGCTCCTGCTCCAGGCGCTGCACGGCTTCATCGCAGCCCAGCAGCAGGCCGCCCAGGCCTATCCCCAGTGGAGTGGCCAGCCCGGCTATGCCGGGCAGCAGGGCGGGTTCATGGGGGCGCTCAGCGGCTTCCTCAACTCCGGCTTCGGTCGGGCAATCGAGATGGGAGCCGGCTTCGGCATCGGCGACGATCTGATCAACAAGATCTTCTGAAGCGGGAACTTGCTCTCTCGCCACGCCATCGGCCACAGTGACCTAGGGTCACCGGGCCCCTGGCTGCGATGGTGTGGCTACGTCGCCGATACGTTCTGATCCTGCTGCGCTACGCGCTCCCGCTGGTCGTAGCGGCCAGCTGGATGCCGGCCCGTCCGGTGCTGGCGGCGGTCGGAACCGTGGCCACCGGTGGCTCCGAACTCAGGCTCCGGGCGGGCCCCGGCACCGGCTACGACGCCTACGGCTCGGTGCCCGACCACAGCCAACTCTTGATCCTCTGTCAGCACGCAGGTTCGCCGGTGCAGGGAACGTTTGGTCAGAGCTCCCTTTGGGACCAGGTCCAGGGAGGAGGCTGGGTCGCGGATGCCGACGTTGCCACCGGCTCCCAGGGCGCGGTTGCGCCCACCTGCGCCTATGTCGCTGTACCCACCCACAACCGGCGCAGCATCGATCAGGCCATCTCCTGGGAGTACTCGCAACTGGGTTCGGCGACAGCCGAGGGCTGGTGCCTGCGCTTCCAGGCCCGGGCCTTCGGCTGGACCGCCGCCGGCTTCCAGACTGCCCAGGACCAGTACCAGTGGCTCCGGGCCAACGACGAGGTGAGCAGCTCAGGGACGCCTCCCCGGGGTGCCCTGGTCTGGTACACGAACAGCGACGGCACCGGGCACGTGGTGGTCAGCATCGGCGCCGGCCTGGTCATCGGGACCTCGGTCGGGGGTCACGTCGGGGTCGTGCCGGTGGCCTACTTCAGCGGCTACGAGGGCTGGAGCGCCCCCATCTTCCCGCACGCAAGTTGAGCGCCGAGGCGGCGGATCAGGCTTCGGCTGCTGCCCGCTCCAGCTGGCTCAGCGAAACCCAGCCGTCGTGGTGCCATACGATCGTGCCCCGGGCTGAGACCAGGTCGAACCAGGGCTGGTCCTGGACCCCGTAGCCGTCCGCCACCCGCCCCTCTACGTCCTCGGCCACCGGATAGGCAAGGGGCTGGGGCAGGGTCTGAAGGAAGTCGTGGAGCGCGGTGGGCGTAGGCTCGGTGGTGGTTTCGTCCACGGCCACCAGCGCCGGCAGGTGCCGGGTCGATGCGACCGCCTGATAGGCGTTCAGCTGCTCCAACTCTCCGGCCAGGTCAGAGGTCTCGGTCAACCAGGTGGCGAAGAAGACGATCAGCTCCGGCCTTCCTGGGCCGAGGCGAACGAAGGTCGGATGCACCCCGGTTCTCACCGCGGGCAACCTGACGGAGGTGGAAGGCCCGAAGCCTGGTATCGAGGCCAGCGACTGGGTTGACCGGACGGCGGGATGGCCGGGCAGCAGCTGGCTCGCCTCTCTGGCCAGGATCTCCGCCTGCTGGCCGATGCTGGCGTAGGCCATTTGGGTCAGGTAGACCTTTTGCTCCCGTCCCCGCGGGTCGATCACGAAGAGAGCCGGCGTGTGGTCGATGGCCCCCTGTTCGATCTGGACCTCGACGTGATAGGCCTTCCATACCGCCTCCAGCTGGGGCAGCGAGCCGGTGAGGAAGTCCCACTGGTGGAGGATGCCGTGGGCCACCGAGTAGGCCTGGACGTCGGACACGGCGGTGGCCTCCGGGTTGGCGTCGATGCCCAACAGCTGCACCCGCTGACCGGCGCTGCCCAGGAGCGACTTGGCCTCGGTCATGCTGACCGTGGTCAACGGGCAGATGGTCGTGCACTGGGAGTCGACGAAAGCGAGCAGGACCACGTCGCCCCGAAACTGGTGGAGCGAGACGGGCTGGCCGAACTGGTTGACCAGCGTGAAGTCAGGCGCCGACACTCCCCCCAGGTTGCTGCCGAGGTCGATCCCGGGATTGCGGGCGGCGGCAGTTGGCCCAGGCCCGGCCATCGCCTGGCCGCCGCAAGCAGCCAGGATCAAGGGCACCGTCGCGGCCATCAGGAGGATTCTGGTCCGCGAGGATGCCGACACAGCCATTGCGGCTTGAGTATAGGAACCGGCAGCTCACCTGGGCAGCGACCGGACCCGCCGGATCTGACCGCTGTGTGCGTCCACCTCCACCACCAGATTGCCGCCGGTGCGCTGGCTCGCTGTCCATACCTCGTAGACCAGGAGCCGACGCCGAACCCGGGCTGGCTCCTCCCAGCCCAACCCCCGCCGCTCGCACTCGGCCCGGGCGAGTTCCCGTGCCTGCGGGCCCGTCACAGGCGGCCGCACCAGCTCGTGCAGCCGGCCCATCACGAGCCTTTGCCCGAGGTCGCGGCGCGCCAGGCTGACGCGCCCACTCCAGCTCCGGCCACGGCCGCCCCCACCGCTTCGCTGACCAGTCCCCTCACGGTCACGTACCCCTCCCGGATGGGGAAGACCGCGGCGGCAAGCGGACGGCCAGTGGCGTAGCCCTCGGCCGCCGCCTCCTCCAGGTAGCGCCAGAGCCGCGACCAGGGGTAGAGGCGCACCACCACGAACCGCACCGGCGGCAGCTGGCGAAGGGCGCTGTGGAGAAGCTCATGGCGCAGCGTCTCCAACAGCATCCTGCCCTCGAGACCACGCTGGATGAGGATGGTGCCGTCCGGCAGGGTTCCGCCCAGTGCCCCGGGCGGGAGGTCGGCGTACGACCAATCCCCCAGCCGCCCGACCCGCATGGCGGCGCCGGCCTGAGCGCTCTCCGTGGCTCCGGCACCCATCTCCAGCAGACGCACCTCGACCGCCACCCCCACCACATCGGCCGCCGCCGCGGCCAGCGAGACCGCGGCAGCTCCGTCGTCACCCCGGCTGAACTCGAGACCGGCCGCGGCCAGGTTGAAGGGCAGTCCCAGCTCGGGGATCAGGCCGAGGACCAGGCAGGCCACCTCCAGGTCCTGGACCGGGTGGCGTGCGATCAAGCGGCCGAGACGGCCGACCAGCTGCTGCAGGCGTCGGCCGGGGCCACGGCCCCAGGGGGGCAGCGGAGGACCGGCCGAGGTAATCCCGGCACCCAGGAGGACGCTACCGTCGGGGAGGCGGATCCAGGGCATGACCGGCCTGGAGACCGCCGATCCGAAGGGCCCAGCCATAGGAGCGGGGCCAGACCAAACGCCAGCCCCTAGCTCTTGGACTCGCCGTGCCCTACGGCGGAGGTCGGCGGCCATCTCCTCCAGCTCGGCCGCCAGTGCGACCAGTCCGCTTCCGATCCGGGCCAGTTCTGCTGGGACACCCTGCCAAGGGCCAGCCGGGAAGGGTAGCGTGGACAACTGGCGCAGACGACTGCCGATCTCGGTCTGACGGCCGGCGATCGCGGCCAGCCGGTCGGCCGCACGTCGAAGGCGGACGGCGTCGAGGACGATGACCTGTGCACTCACGGGCTGAGCCACTGCCCGGGAGCAGACTCCAGCGCCTGGACAAAACCCCGCAGCCGCGCCCAGAGCGTTTCCATCTCCCAAGCCCACGCGCCAGCACGACGGACGAGTTCCTCGAGCCGGGCTCGGTCGCGGTCCGCGGCTGGCCCCCGGTAGTCGGTGTCGTTCAGTGTGCTGGCGATAGCCGCGACCTGGTCGACCTGTCTGCTCCAGCAGGCCATCAGGCTCCTGACCAGGCTCGACACCGCCGCCAGCTCGTGAGCTTGCGCGTCCATCCACACCACCTCTGCTGTATGGCTACCGGGCACGGTAGACGGCGCAGCCGGACATGGCGCGGACAATGCCGTGTCGGCGGGTCCGGGGCACTGCTCGATGCCACTGGCATCGTCCCGGAGGGCCTGAGGCGACGAGGTCGCCGTGGCCGCAGAGGGCGCGGCGGACCGCGGCAGCCGGTCCAGGCAAGGATGGGTGCCGGTGACTGCTTGGACCGGTCAAGTCCAGACTGGGGTTGTGAGACCCCAAGCCCGGATGGGGACGAGCCCACCAGAGCCGCTGAGACCGCTCCGGCCTGTGGACGTTCCGCAGCCGAGCTCGGAGGCCGCTCCGGCGCCAGCGGTGCATACCCATCGCACATCCCCCGATGTGCCTACCATCCGGGCATGGCCACGGTTGCGGCCTCGGTGGAAACGATCTGTCGGCTGCTCCCCCGCGAGGATCGGCCAGATCCGCCGCTGGCAGTCCTCGACGAGCTGGTCGGGACCGTGCTGTCGCAGCACACCTCGGATCACAATTCGGACCGGGCCTTTGCCAGTCTGCAGCGCCGCTTCCCCAGCTGGGAAGCGGTGGTTGCGGCCGATCTCGCCCAGGTGGCCGACTCAATCCGCTGCGGTGGCCTCGCCGAGCGCAAAGCGGCGACCATTCAGTCTCTGTTGCGGGAGATCGAGCGTCGGGAGGAGCGGCTCGACCTGGAACGGTTGCGTCAGCTTGCCGATCGGGAAGTGGAGTCATACCTCACCTCGCTGCCTGGGGTAGGCCCCAAGACCGCTGCCTGTGTCCTGCTCTTCGCCCTCGGCCGGCCGGTCCTCCCCGTCGACACCCACGTCCACCGGGTGGCAACGCGGCTAGGCTGGCTGCCCGGCGGTACCACCGCTGAACGTGCCCACGGTCTGCTGGCCGCCGCCGTCCCGGCTCACCTGCGCCGGGACCTGCACCTTGCCCTGATCGCGCATGGCCGCCGGGTGTGCACGGCACGGCGCCCGCGCTGCGCCGAGTGCGTCCTCCGCCGCCTCTGCCCCAGCGCCGGGCGTTCAGGCTGAAAGTGGATCAGCGCCAACCCCCAGAGGGGAAGGCAAGGGGGAGCTCGCACCCGCGATCCCGATCGAGAAGGCGCGGCCAGGCCGAGGCGCTAACCCCGATCTTCGCGCAGGGATTTCGACCCCAGGCTCCCTCCTGAGCCCCTGGGCGCCCACCCCGAGGCTGAACTTGACCTGGTCCGCCAGACTGGCTCTACGCTCAGGCTGATCATCGGATATGGCTGTTCGTTGACATCATTTCTTTGAAGTCGTCGTGAGATTGGGCGATCCCGCCAG
>CADDZO010000162.1 GCA_902812395.1 bacterium
GCTCTACCTGGCGGGCCTGGGCCGGCCGGGGTGCCGGCCCAGGCCCGCCAGGTAGAGCGGTTGCGCCAGCGCTGGGTCCATGACCGGCTGGTCGAGCGAGGCCGCGCCCAGGCCCGGGCGCTCGGCTTCACCGACATCTACTCCTTCAGCAAGGCGCTGGCAGAGTACGCGGTCACCGAGCTCCAGGGCGAGCTGCCAGTCTCGATCGTCCGCCCCAGCATCATCGAGAGCGCCCTGGCCGAGCCCTTCCCGGGCTGGCTGGAGGGCTTCCGGATGGCCGAGCCCCTGATCCTGGCCTTCGCCCGGGCGGCGCTGCCTGAGTTCTCGGGGCTGCCCGACGCAGTCATGGACATCGTTCCTGCCGACCTGGTGGTCAACGCGGTCCTGGCGGTGGCCGCGGCACCGCCGCCAGCGGGCCAGCATCGCATCTACCACGTCACCACCGGTAGCCAGAACCCGCTTCGTCTCCGCCAGCTCTATGAGCTCTGCGGCGAGTACTTCGAGCGCCATCCGCTGCGCGACCGCTGGGGCCAGGCGGTCGGGACCCCCACCTGGACCTTCCCCAGTCGGGGCGAGCTGATGGCCCGGGGGCGGGCGGCGCTGGGGCTGATCGAGGCCGCCCAGCGGGCGCTCGATCTGCTCCCGCTGCGGGCGACCACCACGCGCTGGTCTGACGGCCTGGCCGAGCGCCAGCGGGAGCTGGCGCGGGGGCTGGAGCTGGCCGAGCTCTACGGCGTCTACATGGAGGTGGACACCATCTTCGAGGCCGGCAACCTGCCCCGGCTGTGGCGGGAGCTGGACGCTGCGGAGCAGCAGCGCTTTCCCTTCGATCCGGCCGGCTTCACCTGGCGCCATTATCTCCACGACGTCCACCTGCCCACCGTGATCCGGATGTCTCGGGCGGAGACCATGCGCCGCGGGCCGGGGCCGACCGGCAGCACCGTGCCCCGGCCCTCCGGCAACCCTGCCCTGACCGCCCTGCAACGGCGGTCGGGGCGCGGGGATGTGCTCGCGGTCTTCGACGTGGATGGGACCCTGGTCCAGACCAACGTGGTCGAGTACTTCCTCTGGATGCGGCTCCAGGACCAGCCGCTGGAGGAGTGGCCGCGCTTTCTGGCCGGCATCGCCAGCCGTACTCCCCGCTGGCTCTACCTGGAGCGGCGCTCGCGGGCCGAGTTCCAGCGTGCCTTCTACCGCGAGTACCAGGGGCTGGAGGTGGAGCGGATGCGGGAGCTGGGCCGGGAGGCGCTCCATGCGGTCACGCTGCGCCGGGCCTTCCCCGAGGGGATCCGGCGGATTCGGGCCCACCGCCGGGCCGGGCACCAGGTCCTGCTGCTCACCGGGGCCCTGGACGTGGTGGTCGAGCCGCTGGCCGAGCTGCTGGATGTCGAGGTGGACTGTGCCCGCCTGCTCACCCGCGACGGGGTCCTGACCGGCGACCTCTCCGACCCTCCCCCGGCCGGGGAGGCGCGGGCGGCGGCGCTGCGCCGCTACGCCCGGCGCCACCGGCTCGATCTGGCCCAGAGCTTCGCCTATGCCGATTCCATTTCCGACCTGCCCATGCTGGAGGCGGTCGGAACCCCGGTGGTGGTCAACCCCGATCCTCGTCTCTCTCGGGTGGCCGACCAGCGCGGCTGGCGGGTGGAGCGGTGGTCGACGGCGCCCGGCAACTGGCGGCTCCCCATCCCCGATCCCCGCTCCCGCCAGTACCGGGAGCGGGTGCGGGTCTGAGGTCGTGCTGGCGCTCCAGTTCTCCCGCTCGGCCGTCTCCTACTCGCTCCTGCGTGCCAGTGGCGGCCATCCCGGCCTGGCCAGCTCCGATCTGTCGCCGCTGCAGCTGGCCGACGTGCCCGAGCCGCTCGCGCCCAGGCCCGACTGGGTCCGGGTCCGCCCCACGGTGAGCGGAATCTGCGGGTCGGATCTGTCGGCGCTCCGCGGCCACGCCTCCTTGTACCTGGATCCGCTCACCAGCTATCCATTCGTGCCCGGCCACGAGATCGCGGGCCGGCTCGAGGACGGGACCAGGGTGGTGGTCGAGCCGGCCCTGGGTTGCCGGGTGCGCGGGATCGAGCCGGAGTGTCCCCGCTGCCGCGAGGGGCGGCCGGGGCAGTGCGAGAACGTGACCCAGGGGGCCATCGAGGCCGGGCTCCAGATCGGGTACTGTGCCTCCACCGGCGGGGGTTGGGGCGAAGTCCTGGTCGCCCACCCAAGCCAGCTCTGGGAGCTGCCGCCGGCGTTGAGCGACGAGGCGGCGGTCCTGGTCGAGCCCCTGGCGTGCTGCCTGCACGCGGCCCTGCGCGGGGCCGCTGGCCCCGACGATCGGGTCGTAGTCCTGGGGGCGGGCACGATCGGGCTCTTGACGATCGCGGCGGTCCGCCTGCTGACGCCGCCCCGGCGGCTGATGGCGGTGGCCCGCCATCCGGTCCAGCAGGAGCATGCGCGGCGGCTGGGGGCGGACGTGGTGATCGATCCCGAGCTCGTCTTTCAGCGGGTCCGCTTCGCCACCGGGGCACGCCGGCTGGAAGCGCCCGACGGATCCCTGCTGCTGGGCGGCGCCGACCTCATCTTCGAGTGCACCGGGACGGCGCGGGGACTCGACCAGGCCGTACGTCTCACCCGCGCCGGTGGACGGGTGGTGGCGGTGGGGATGCCGGGGCGGGCCGAGGTCGACTGGGGACCGATCTGGCAACGAGAGCTGACCGTGATGGGGGCGTACGCCTACGGGGTGGAGGCCAATGGCCGGCGTACCTTTGCTCTGGCGCTGGAGGCGGCCGCCGAGCTGGGCCTGGAGCGCCTCTGCGGACCGCTGTTCGGTCTGGCCGATCATCGGCGTGCGATTGCCCATGCGATGCAGGCGGGGCGGCTCGGGGCGGTGAAGATCGCCTTCGACCTCCGGGACCTGGGCCCGTAGCCACCGACTGCGTGGCGAGCGGAGGCCGCGGGGTGATGCCTCCACCGCCGGGCCCACGACGCCCCCCTGTCCTCGGGCCTGCGGCCGGCCTGGCAATCCTGGGCCATCCGACCGCGGCCGCCAGGGCGCGACAGCGGCAAGGCGGTCCGCCGCGCCATCGTGAGCCCGGTTGACCACGACGATTCGCGGCGGTATCGTGGCAAAAAAATTTCTTTGGTCTCACAGCATTCCGAGTGGGTCGAGGTGTTCAGATGGATCTGGAGCGGGACGGTCCGGGCCCGGTGCCGCCAGCGCCGGCGCCAGGCGGGGGCCGGTTGGCACGTCATGCGTATGAGTACGTGCGTTCTGAGGTGCTCCGGGGAGCCCTGGCCGCCGGGACGGTGCTCAAGGAGGGGGCGCTCGCGCAGCGGCTCGGCCTCTCCAAGACACCGGTCCGACAGGCGCTGCGGGCGTTGCTCCAGGAAGGTCTGCTGGACGTCGGTCCGCGGCGACAGATGGTGGTCCGAGGCTTCAGCCCCGACTACCGCCAGGAGCTGCTGGAGGTGCGGGAGGCTCTGGAGCGGATCTCGGTCAGCCATGCCTGCCGCTCGATGACGGTGGACGACATCGACTACCTCCACGTGCTGCTGCGGCGGCAGCGGCGTGCCGCCGAGGCTGGGGACGACGAGTGCTTCATCGAGCTCGACGAGGAGCTCCACCTGCGGATCGCCCGGGCCTCTGATCTGCGGGTGGTGCCGGAGTTCCTGAGCCGGCTGCGGGGCTTCGTGCGCCTGATGCGGCTGGGCACCCGCCGCTATCGCGGCCACCTGTTCCGGGTGGTCGAGGAACACAAGGCTATCGTGGACGCGCTGGAAGCGGGGGACGAGCCGGCGGCTTTGGAGGCGCTCCGGGTGCACCTGCACACCTCGGAGTACGTGCTCGACGCGGCGGCTGGCTATGGGGGAGAGGCGAAGGGGTGAGTCACCCAGATCGCAACCACCGGCGAGCTCCCGGTCCGCCAGCGGACCTCCCCGCTGACGTCCGCGTCCAGCGCATCGCCCTCGCCCAGCGTCCAGCTCTCCCGGCCCACGCTCACTACCAGGCTGCCGGAGCGGAGGTAGACGAAGAGAGCTCCGTGGGCACCCTCGAGCGGGCATGCACCCTCCTGGTCAGGCCCGGCCGACAGGAACGCCACCCGGAGCTGGAGGGCGGGGTGGCTTACCAACCGTACTCCGGTGGTCGCCTCCAGCCGGGCCCGTCGTACGGGCTGGGAGCCGTCGGCGGCCAGCAGGTCGGCCATCGTCAGGTCGAGGGCATGTGCGATTCGGACCAGGACGGGGAGCGAGACCGAGGTCCCGCCGGTTTCGAGTGCGGAGAGGAACGAGGCCGACACCTGGGCGGCGGCAGCGACCTCGGCCAGGGTTCGCCCCAGCTCCGTGCGCCGACCGCGCAGGCGCCGACCGAGCCGGGGGGCGAGGTCGGGCGTGGTGGCGCGGAGGGACATGGCTCAGACGATGGCCGGGGTCACGAACCAGAGGATCTCGGCCGGTCCATTGGAGACGATCTGGAGCGCGTGCTGGGTGTGGGAGGCGTAGTGGATGGCGTCCCCCGGGCCCAGCTCGTAGTGCCTGCCTCCGATGGCGAGTCGAGCTGCTCCCGACAGCACCAGGGCGAAGCGCTCGCCCGGATGGCGCTCGTACACCGGTTCGTGGGTGGGGTAGATGCGGTGGACGAGGGCGGTGAAGGGAGACTCCAGCCCACGGCGGTTCAGGATCGTGTACTCCTCGGTGGCGCTCGGCGCCATGCGCAGACGGTTGACATCGCCGGCCCGCGCCACCCGAACCCGGGGCTCAGCGCTGCGGGGGAAGAAGTCGGTCAGATCGGACCCGAGGGCGCTGGCGATCTGGGCCAGCGCGCTGAGCGAGGGCACCGTGCGGCCGCTTTCCACCTGGGAGATGAAGCTCGGGCTGTAGCCGCTATCCCGGGCCAGCTCGGCAATCCGCATCCGGCGGCGACGGCGCAGCCGACGCACCAGCCGGCCGACGTTGCCGACTACCTCGTCCACGGCCGCGAGGATACCGCCCGGGAACCGGTTGACGCCCGGGCCTGGCTTGCATATTCTGAAACAATCCTCACAAATATCGGATCATCCTGCCGCCGGACCTGGTGGAGGTTCCACCATTTGCGATGGAGTGAGAGGAAAGCTGCAGTCGGTGGGAGCCGATCGTATCTGTCCCCACCGAGCGCGTGAAGCCGGGACCGCACCCGCGGCCCCACTCTGACCGGAGGGTTGCCCATGAACCACGTCGTCCGTTGGAGGACCCGGCGCCGGCCCTGGGGTGCGCTGGCCGCGACCACTGTCGCGGCGCTTGCGCTGGTCGCCTGTGGAGGGGCGGCGAGCCCGACTTCCAGCTCCGGTGCCAAGCCGCTGCGGATCGCATTCTTCGCCGCCTCGAGCCAGAACGGCTTTGATGCCGCCATCTACCAGGGAGCCAAGGAGGAGGCAGCCAAGCTGGGCGGCAACATCCAGATTCAGCTCTTCGACGGTCAGTTCAACGCCACCACCCAGTACGGCCAGGTGGAGAGCGCCGCCGCTGCCAGGGGCTACCAGGGAGCGATCATCGAGCCCAACGACAACGTCGGGATCGCACCCGCGGTCGCGGACCTGCTCAAGGCCGGCACCAAGGTCTGTACCACCCTCTTCCCGATCGGTCCCAACATGAACACGCTGGCCCCCCAAGTGAAGGGCTTGACCTGCACCGCCGTCAATCTCCCCGCCCCCGGCGCTCGGGTCCAGGCGGAGCAGGTCGTGAACTTCTGCGCCAATATCAACCCCTGCCGGGTGGTGGAGCTCATCGGCCAGCTCCAGTTCCCCTTCGACAAGTACCGCTTCGACACCTGGGCCAGCGTCCTCGACCAGCACCCCAACATCCAGCTGGTGGCCTACGGCCAGGGCAACTACGACCGCAACACCTCGCTGACCGCGATGACCGACATCCTCCAGGCCCACCCGCAGTTCGAGGTGCTGCTATCCAATGCCGACCAGCAGGTGGAGGGAGCTCAGATCGCGCTTCAGAACCATGGCTGGGACCTGAAGTCGATGATCGCCCAGCACAAGCTGTACATCATGGGCGGCGGAGCCGACCAGGAGGCGGTGAGCGCGATCCGGCAAGGACTCTGGAGCGCCACCCTCGCCTACTACCCGGTGACCATGGGGCAGCTGGCCATGCGCTCGCTGATCGAAGCCCTCCGGGGCCAGCCCCATTTGGCCGAGATCAACATGGACCAGCAGTCGCCCCTGCCCTTGATTCTGACCAAGCAGGTCCTGGATGCCCACCCTGCCTTCCAGGGCCAGTGGAGCGGCTGAGCCCAACCCGTGAGCGGCAGGCCGATCGTCGAGCTGGAGCACGTCAGCAAGCGCTTTGGGAGCACCCAGGCGCTGGCCGACGTCTCCCTCGCGATCGGCCGGGGCGAGGTCCACGCCCTGGTGGGTGAGAACGGCGCCGGGAAATCGACGCTGGGCCGAATCATCGGCGGTGTGGTCGCGCCCGACCGCGGACGTCTCCACATCGCTGGCGTGACTAGCTCCGGTTGGACTACCCGGCAGGCGCTGGCAGCGGGAGTGGCCACCATCCAGCAGGAACTGTCGCTGGTCCCCGACCTCAGCGTGGCCGAGAACGTGTTCCTGGGCGTGGAGCCGCGCCGGCTCGGCTTCCTGCGGGGCGGCCTTCGCCGGCGCTTCCTGGAGCTGCAGTCGGCGGCGGGCTTTTCCCTCGATCCCGAGCGGTCGGTCCGGAGCCTGCGCATCGCCGACCGCCAGAAGGTGGAGATCCTGCGCGCCCTGGCCCGCGACGCCCGGGTGATCGTGATGGACGAGCCGACATCGTCGCTGGCCGCGGACGAGACTGCCCAGCTCCACGAGGTGATCCAGCGGCTGCGCCAGGAGGGTCGGACCGTGATCTACATCACCCACTTCCTGGACGCCGTCCTGGAGCAGTGCGACCGGGTGACGGTGCTGCGGGACGGACGCCTGGTCCGGACGGCTCCGACCTCGGCGGAGACCCAGGAGAGCCTGGTCGAGGCGATGCTGGGGCGAACTCTTGAGGTCACCTTCCCCGAGCTGCCTCCACCACCGTCTCCCTCGGTGGAGCCGGTGCTGGAGCTCCGCGACGTCCGGAGCGGCAGCGCCGTCCTGGGCGTGTCGCTGGAGGTGCGGCCGGGCGAGATCGTGGGTCTGGCCGGTCTGCTGGGGAGCGGGCGGACCGAGCTGGCCCGGGTGATCTTCGGTGCGGATCCGCTGGAGGGCGGCCAGATCCTGGTCGGCGGGCGTCCGCATCGGCCTTCGCCCCGCCGCTCGCTGCGCTCGAGGCTGGTGATGATCCCCGAGGACCGCCGCCAGCAGGGCCTGGTCCTGACCCAGCCGGTGGCCTCCAACATCTCGCTCCCCCATCTGGGCGCCTTCAGCCGGGCCGGCTTCGTCTCGCTGAGCCGGGAGCAGCGGGTGGTCGCGAGCTTGATCGACCGCTTCAACGTGCACCCTCGCCGGCCGGGCCAGGAGGTGTGGACCCTGTCCGGCGGCAACCAGCAGAAGGTGCTGTTCGCCAAGTGGATGGTCCAGGACCCCCGGGTAGTCCTGCTGGACGAGCCCACTAGGGGGGTGGACGTGGGGGCCAAGCAGGAGATCTACCGCCTGATCGTTGACCTTGCCGCCTCGGGGGCGGCCGTGCTCCTGATCTCGTCGGAACTGGAGGAGGTGATGGGCCTGTCGCACCGCGTGTATCTGCTCCATGAAGGACGCGTGCTGGGTCAGGTCGACCCCCACCGCGTGAGCGTCGACGACGTGCTGCGGACGCTGCTGCGCCGTTCCCAGCCGCTGGCCGAGGTGTAGGGATGGCGGTCGTGGAAGCCTCCAGCCAGCCGACCTGGGCCGAGCGGCTCCACCTCGACCTGGCCCGGCGTTCGGCGGTGGTGGTGATGCTGGTCGCCCTCTTCATCGTGCTCACCTTCGCCTCCCGCGCCTTCCTCACCCCGCAGAACCTGCTCAACATCGTGGACGAGCAGGCGCCGCTGGCGATCGTGGCCGTGGCCGGCACCCTGGTCATCATCTCAGGCGGCTTCGATCTCTCCACCGGTGCCATCGCCCAGGTGGGCAACGTCTGCGCGGCCTGGATCGCGGTGCACTACAGCTCCCCGATCGGGCTGGCGGCGGCGCCCGTGATCGGGCTGGCTCTGGGCACCATCAACGGCCTCGCCATCACCCGCCTCCACATCCACTCCTTCCTCGCCACTCTGGCCTCCAGCCTGGTCTACGGTGGCCTGGCGCTGCTGATCACGAACGGCTTCTTGATCCCGGTCAGCGACCCCCGTTTCACGGTCCTGGGCCAGGGCCGTGAAACGGGGGTCGCTGACCGGGAT
>CADDZO010000163.1 GCA_902812395.1 bacterium
CGCCCAACCCGCACCCGCGCGGCGTACAGCTGCGGCGGCCGCTCCGGCAGACGGGGTGGGGACGGGCGCGGGGGCGCCACCGCCAGCGGCTGCCAGAGCGGGCGGTGCCGAAGATGGCGGTAGCCGACGAAGGTGAGGACGCCGGCCACCAGCCAGCCGACGAAGACGAAGGTGGAACGATCGATGTTCTCGAAGAACAGCTGAGTGAAGACGGCCGCGATCGCCACCGCCCCGACTACCGACAGGAGCGGGACGCTCCCCCGTCTCAGGCGCAAGTTCAGGGGCATGCGGTAGGGACGGCTCAGGTCGGGTGCCACGAAGCGCAGCCTGATCACAGCCAGGTGAGCGGTGGCGAAGGCGAAGGTGGCGGCCATGGAGTAGGTGGCGGCCATCAGATCGATCTGGGAGGTGGCCATGAGCAACGAGGCCACCACCCCGAAGGCGATGATCGAGACATACGGAGTCCGGAAACGAGGATGGAGGCGGGAGAACACGCCCGGAAAGAGGCCGTTGCTGGAGAGCGAGTAGCTGAGCCTGGAGATCCCGATCAGTCCGGCGTTGGTGGCGATCACCAGGATCGTGAAGGCCAGGATCGCGACCCAGACACCCATCCAGAAGGCCAGCGCCTGAGGGTGGAGGTGACTCACTACCCCGGCCACCGGGTCCCCCTTCCAGCGGGTGGCCAACTCGGTCGTGTATCCCCCGTGACCGTTCGGGTGCACCGGGAAGACGCTGACCGCGATGCCGGGCAGGAACGACGACACCAGCAGCACAGCCGCGATCACGGCCAAGGTGGCACGCGGCACCGAACGGCCCGGGCTCCGGGCCTCCTCCGACATGTTGGAGATGGTCTCGATGCCGGTGTAGGTGACCATCGCGATCGAGATGCTGGCCAGGAAATCGCCCCAGGTCGGAGCCACGCCCCAGCGGACGTTGTGGACCAGGACCTGGAGATTCAGCAGCAGCCACAGTCCTAGCACCACCAGGAGGACCTGGGTACACAGATCGAGAAGGGCCAGCGTCAGGTTGAGGAGGCTCGACTCCTGGATGCCGACGACATTGAGGAGGACCAGCAGACCGGTCAGCACGATCGCCGACAGCGCGTGTGGCTGCGGCTGCTGGAGCTGGCTCAGCACCGGCACGAAGCGGCCCAGAGCGGCCAGGTAGCCGATCGCGAAATAGGCAGAGATGGCCACGGTGGCGGTGTAGTTGAGGAGCTGGACCCAGCCCACCATGTAGCCCAGGCTCTCGTTGAAGGCCCGGCGTGTGAAGCTGGAGCTACCGCCGGCATAGGGAAGGGCGGTGGTGCCCTCCGCGTAGGCCAGGGCAGTGGTGACGAAGATGCCGCCAGCCAGGATCATGGCCAGCGGGGTCAGCCCCAGCGCGAAGCCAGCAGTGACGCCGAGGCCGTAGTAGATGCTGGAGCCGACGTTGCCGTAGCAGGCGGAGAAGAGGGCCGAGGGACCCAGCATCCGGGGCAGGCGGACGCGGCGCCGCCGGACCACCATCCGGACGTCGCCGGGACGCCGGCCGTGACGCTCGACCAGGTCCTCGGACATCCCTCGCCGGTGGCAGAGCGTACGGCCCTGGGCGACCGAGCTCTATCGGACCGGCTCCGGCTCCAGCACGCCGCGCTCGGCCAGCGTTGCCGCCACCTGGCGCCGGACCTCCGGAGTGGCCAGCCCGCGGATGGCGAGGGTGGTGCGGCGCCGCACCACATCCTCGACCGTGCGCGCCCACTCGTGCTCGGCCGCGTACACCACCTGGCCCCAGACGTCCGGCCCATCAGGATGGACGGGCTCGGCTCCCGCGGCGACAACCTCGGACGCCTCGGTGCCATAGTGGCGGACCAGGTGCTCCCAGACCAGCGGGGCCACTCCGGCCGGCCGGGGCGGCGGCGGCCCGGCTCCGGGCAGGGGGCTGGCGCTCGGTCGCAGCCGTCGGAACGGCTCCAGGCGATGCAGGGCCTCGACCGCGATCCGGCGATGGGTGGTGAGCTTTCCCCCGGCAACCGAGACCATCCCCAGGGGGCCGCTGGTAACCATCTCGTCCCGAGGAGCATCGGCGGTGTCACCGTCGCCTCGGGGGAGGACCCGCAGCCCACAGAAGGCATAGCGAATCCGCTCCGGGGCCAGGACTTCGGCCGGCAGGCCGCGGGCGGCCTCGCTCAGCACGTCAGCCCGATCCTCCGGCTCCACCTTGGCGGCGCCCGGTTCCCCTTCGTACACGGTATCGGTGGTGCCGACCAGCAGCATGCCCTCCCAGGGGACGGCAAAGGAGGCACGGTCGTGACCGGCGAGCGGCACCGTGAGCCCGGCCGCCCAGGGCTCTGGCTGGTCCAGGACCAGGTGGACCCCTTTGCTCAGTCGGGCCATTGGCTCCGCGCCCGGGTCCTCCATGCACCGCACCCGGTCCACCCACGGACCGGTGGCGTTGATTACCCACCGGCAGCCCACTCGCAGCTCGCCGGCCCTGACCGCGGCCAGCCGACGCCCGGCCGCCTCCAGGGCAGTGACCGGAAGATGGTTGACCACCATCGCCCCCGCCCGTGCCGCCGCCATCACCGTGGCCAGGACCAGGCGGCTGTCGTTGGTCTGGGCATCCTCGTAGAGCCCGGCGGCTTCCAGGCCCTCCAGCCGCATCGAGGGGACCATTCGCCGGGCCTCCTCCGGACCCACCATCCGGGCCCTGGCGTGCCGGAAGCTGGAGAGTGCTGAGTAGGCCAACAACGCCGCCTCCACCTTCCAGGGCCGGAACGGGCCATCGTCGTAGACGGGCAGGACCAGGGTCAGAGGACGAACCAGGTGGGGGGCGATGTGGTCCAGGAACGCCCGTCGCTCGGCGTGGGCCTCGCGCACGAGGTGGAGGTCGCGCCGCGGAAGGTAGCGGAGACCGCCGTGGATCAGCTTCGAGGAGGCGCTGGAGGTTGCCCCGCCGAAGTCGCCGGCGTCGAGCAGGGCCACCCGAGCACCGGCCCGGGCCGCCTCCAGGGCAATCCGAGCGCCAACGATGCCGGCCCCTACCACCACCAGGTCGAACTCCTCGGTGCGCAGGCGCTCCAGCGCGGCCGCCCGCTGCGTCACGGTCATCGTCCCCCCGCGGACATCGGTCCCCGGTAGCGTGGAGGCTGCCTCGATGAAGCGCCGCGAACGCCTGGCTGCCGCCCGCGGCTGCCTCTTGGGAGCACTTCTGGGAGCGGTCTTCTGGGCGGCCCTGGCGATTGTGGTGGTCGCCCTGCTGCACCGATGACGTCGATCGGAGAGACGGTTCCCACCTGACCCAACCCTACGCCCCTCTCCGGCCGGAACCAGGCAGCCGACTATCCTGGCCGGGATGGAACGCCTCATAGAGCGCCTTACCTGGACCGAGGTTGAGGCCGCGCTGGCGCGGGGGTGGCGCCGCTGCGTCATCTGCACCGCCTCCACCGAGCAGCACGGCCCCCACCTGCCCGAGGCCACCGACGCTCTCATCGGCGAGGCTTTGGCCACGGGTCTGGCCGAGCGGCTAGGCGATGCCCTGGTGGCCCCTGTGATCCGGCCCGCCTGCTCCGAGCACCACATGGGGTTCCCGGGCAGCCTCACCATCACCCCCGAACTCCTGATCGGGCTGCTGGAAGCGTACCTGGCCTCGCTCCGCCGTCACGGCTTCGAGCGCTTCGTGGTCTTCTCGAGCCATGGCGGCAACTACCCGATCCTCGCCCGCTGGCAGCGGGAGCGACCCCATCCCGACACCACCGTCCTCACCGACGTCGGGCTCTTCCAGGCCGGCTTCGAGGCCATCCGGCGGTTCGGCCGCAACGACAGCGCAGGCCCCCACGCCGAGGTCCTGGAGACCTCGATGATGCTCCACCTCCACCCCGAGCAGGTGCACATGGAGCGTGCTGAGACCGGCTTCACCGGGGAGCTGGGCCTGGAGGGCCTCCTGGAACGGGGGATGCGAGCGGTCTCTGCCAACGGGATCATCGGCGACCCGGTGGGTGCGACGGCTGAGATGGGGAGAGCAGTGCTGGAGGCCATCAGCGAGCGCCTGTACGCCATGACGGTCGGTCCGATCGGATAGCCAAAGCGAATGTTCTCTAGTCGCCGTGCCTTCGATCGCTTACACTCGCCCTGTTGCCATATCCGCGCGCCGTTTGAATCTGTGAGAGGGACGTGGACACGAGATGAGACAACGCCTGCTGACCGTAATCGCCCTGGCCGGGGTCCTGGTCGCCGCCTGCGGTCAGAGCACCTCGACCCCCTCGCCCAGCAGCTCCAAGCAGGGCGGGACCCTTACCGTTGCCATCGGGGTGGCGCCCGATACCCTGGACCCGATGCGCCAGACCACCACCACCATCCAGAACATCGTCCAGATGGCGGTGGAGACGCTGGTCCAGGTGAACAAGCAGGGCCAGCTCGAGCCGCTGCTGGCCACCAGCTGGAGCCACAGCTCAGACGGTACGACCTGGACCTTCACGCTGCGCAAGGGCGTGAAGTTCAGCGACGGTGAGCCGTTCAATGCCCAGGCGGTGGTCACCAGCATCGACCGGGCACTCGATCCGACCAACGTTTGCCCGCTCTGTGGTCAGATGCCGAAGTTCGTCCAGAGCGTGACCGCCACTGACAGCGACCACGTACAGTTCACGCTCAACCAGCCGGTTGCGACTAACTTCTTCCTGGGCAACCTGAGCGGAGTCCAGTTCGGCATCCTGGCCCCCAACACCATCCAGAAGGGCACCCCGGCCTACAAGGACGACGAGCACCCGGTGGGGACGGGGCCGTACATCCTCCAGGAGTACGTGAGTGGGGACCACGTGACGATGGTCCGCAACCCCAACTACTGGGGCAAGAAGCCGGCCTACAAGGAGCAGATCATCAAGATCGTCCCCACTGCCGCCACCCGTGAGGCGCTGCTCCGCGCCGACCAGGCCCAGGTGATCCTGGACCCGCCCACCGCCGATTTGCCCTCGCTGGAGTCTGATCCCAACCTGAAGGTGCTGCTGGCGCCGGACGATCGCACCATCTTCATCAGCCTCGACACCGTCTCCACCAGCCAGCCCTTGCTGCAAAAGGTGGAGGTCCGCCAGGCGCTGAACTACGCCGTCAACAAGGCGGCAATCGTGAAGGGCACGCTCTACGGGGCGGCGGTGCCGATGACGGCGCCGATGGCCCCGTCGCTGTTCGGCTACTGCAAGATGCCGGACCAGTACAACTACGACCCCGCCAAGGCCAAGCAACTGCTCCAGGCGGCCGGCGCCGAGGGCATGACCCTGAAACTGATCTCTCCCACCGGCCGCTACATCCAGGACTTCCAGGCGGCTGAGAACGTGGCCAGCTACCTGCGCCAGGTCGGCATCAACGTCGAAGGGCCGACCACGATGGACTGGCCCACGTACATCAGCACCATCAACGTGCCCCCGGACAAGGCCACCACCGATGCCGGGTTGCTGGGCTGGGCGCCCGGGTTCCTGGACGCGAGCCAGCAGATGGTGATCTTCGACGGTCCACTCCAGCCGCCCAAGGGCCTCAACACCGCCTACTACAACAACCCCACAGTCAACAACCTGATCAGTGAGGCCGCGACCCAGCTCAACACCACCAAGCGCGCGGCCGAGTACTGCCAGGCCGAGAAGATCATCTGGAACGACGCTCCCTGGATCTTCCTGTGGGTGCAGAAGTTCCCAATCGCGTATTCGGCCAAGGTCACCGGGGTCTCCTATGTCCCCAACGAGTCCTTCAACACCATCTATGCCGCGCCGGCCTGATCGGTCGGACGGCCAGCGATAGGAGGGAGCCGGCGTGCTGACCTACGTCGTACGCCGGCTCCTGATCGCCATTCCCACGCTCTGGGGGGTGGTGACCGGAGCCTTCATCATCTCCAGGCTGTTGCCCGGCGATCCCGCCCGCATCATGGCCGGGCTGAACGCTACGCAGCAGCAGGTTGACCGGCTCCGACACCAGCTCGGGCTCGACAAACCGCTCTGGGTCCAATACCAGGACTACATGGGGCAGTTGCTGCACGGCAACCTCGGCTTCTCGCCCCACTTCAGCGCCCCGGTGGCAGCCCAGATCGCTCAGCGACTGCCCTACACCGCCGAGCTGGCCGTGCTCGCGACCGCGATCGCGGTGGTGGTAGGGGTCACGATCGGGGTGCTGGCGGCGCTACGGCGCAACACGTTGCTGGACCTGATCCTCTCCGCCTTCGCCGTCTTCGGCGTCTCGATGCCCGTCTACTGGCTGGGTCTGATGCTGATCCTGATCTTCGCCATCGACCTGCGGGCACTGCCCGCGGCCGGTGCCGACAGCCCCCAGAGCGTGATCCTGCCGGCGGTGACGCTGGCCCTGTTCTCAATCGGGCTGATCGCGCGCATGACCCGGGCCTCGATGCTCGAGGTGCTGGGCCAGGATTACGTCCGGACCGCCAGGGCCAAGGGGGCCCCGCACCGGCGGGTGGTGCTGAAGCACGCCCTGCGCAACGCGGTTTTGCCCATCCTGACCGCGATCGGACTCCAGTTCGGCGGGCTGCTCGGCGGTGCGGTCCTGACCGAGAGCGTCTTCGGCTGGCCCGGGGTGGGCCAGCTCCTCGTCAACTCGATCTTCTACCGCGACTACCCGATGGTCCAGGGCCTGGTGCTGCTGTTCGGCGTCACCTACGTGGTGATCAACCTCCTCGTCGACCTCATGTACGCCTATGTCGATCCCCGAATCCGATTCGATTGAGCTCGCCACCGGCCAGCTGAGGCCCGACCTGCTGGCACTGCAGGAGGAGGAGACGGGGCCCCGGCGGGAACCGGTCTGGCGCGAGCTACTACGCCATCGGAGCGCGCTGGCCGGGCTGATCGTGCTGGCGATCTACTTCCTGGCGGCGGTGCTGGGTCCGATCGTCTTCCACGACTACAACCCCTCCTACCAGAACCTCAACAACACCCTCGCCCCGCCCTCGTTGCAGCACCTGCTGGGGACCGACAACTACGGACGCGACGAGCTGATGGACCTGATCCACGGTGCCCGCTTCACCCTCGGCCTGGGGGTGCTGGCGGTGGCGGTCGGGATCGGAGTGGGGCTTCCCCTGGGAGCCCTCTCCGGTTACTTCGGCAGCTGGGTCGATCTGCTGATCCAGCGCCTGACCGACATTCTGCTCGCGTTCCCCTCGTTCGTCCTGGCCCTGGCTCTGGTGGCGGCACTCGGACCGGGGCTGAAGAACGTCGTGATCGCGGTGGGCGTGGGGTCGATCCCGCTCTTCATCCGCCTGGTCCGAGCCGAGGCCCTGCGGATCCGGGAGTTGCCCTACGTGGAGGCGGCCCGGGCGCTGGGCGTGCGCTCGGGGCGGGTCTTGCTCCGCCACCTGATCCCCAACGCACTTGCCCCGGTGATCGTGCTCGCCACCCTGCAGATGGGCCTCGCGATCCTGACCGCGGCCGGCCTCGGCTTCTTCGGCCTGGGCGTGCAACCGCCGACCCCGGAGTGGGGGTCGCTGCTCGGCCAGGGAGAGAACTACATCTTCCGCGACGCCAACCTGATCACCTTCCCCGGCCTCTGCATCTTCTTCGCGGTGCTGGCCTTCAACCTGGTCGGGGACGGGCTTCGCGACGTGCTCGACCCCCGCCTTCGCCAGTAGGCGCTTTGGACGACGACTGCCATCAGCCCGCGGGGCGGTGGTGGGGTCACACCTCCTAGCCCGATCTTCTTCGACAGCAGCGGGACGTTCTGCCCCAGCGAGGGCGACCCGCCAGGTGGGTCAAGGTACCCGCCTCGGCGGGCCTGCCCGGGATGGTTCATGCCGACGGTACGCCGGACCGATCGCGCGGCGGGGGCGAAAGGAGGAAGGAACTCGATGTGGGGGTGATCTGGTCTTTCTGTCCCAGGCACGTTGGGGGTGGTAACTGTTGGCGTTTGAACCTATGATAGTATGTAGGGGTGAATTGGAAGGACTGGGCGCGGCAACAAGGCGTTCATCCCATGACTGCCTACCGCTGGTTCCGGGAAGGCAAACTCCCAGTTCTCGCGCGCCGCGCCGGCCGGCTGATCCTGGTGGACCAGCCACCGGTCAGTGCCGTTCCGCGGATCACGGCCGTGGATGCCCGCGTGTCATCCGCTGACCAGGGGTCTGACCTGGACCGGCAGGTCGCCCGGGTGACCGCATGGGCGGCAGCCGAGGGACTTCCAGTCGGCCGCGTGGTGACGGAGGTCGGCTCCGCACTGAACGGCAAGCGCCGCACGTTCTTGGCCCTCCTGCGTGATGGGTCGGTGACCACCATTGTGGTGGAGCACCGCGACCGGTTCGCCCGCTTGGGCGCGGAGTAGGTTGAGGCTG
>CADDZO010000164.1 GCA_902812395.1 bacterium
CGCCCTCGCCCAGCTGGGCGGTGGCCAGGGGATGCCGCCGGGCTGCCTCCAGGCACTCGACCAGGCCGATCCGGGGCCAGCGCTGGCCGTCCGGGCGAGGGTCCCCCTCGCGGCTGGCGTTGCGCAGCCGGAACTCGATCGGGTCGAGGCCGAGCCGGGAGGCGAGCTCGTCCATGGCCGACTCCAGGGCGAAGTAGGCCTGGACCGCGCCCGGCGCCCGGTAGGCAGCCACCGGGGTCTTGTTGGTGGCCACGTCGAACGCCTCCAGGTCGTAGCTGGGCACCCGATAGGTGCCGCCGAGCAGGTTGAGCGCCATCCCCCCCAGCCCGCTTCGGCCGGCGCCGGCGTCGAACACTACCCGGGCCCGGAGCCCGGTCAGGGTCCCGTCCGCGGCCGCCCCCAGCTCCAGATCGATGGTGGCGCCGGGACCGCCCCGGCCGATCAGGAACTCCTCGGTCCGGGTCAGCGCCAGCCGCACCGGGCGCCCGACCAGGCGGGCCAGGAGTGCCGTCAGCGGCTCCAGGAGCAGGACCTTGCCCCCGAACCCGCCCCCCACCGTGGTCGCCTCTACCCGGACCCGGCTCACCGGCAGCCCCAGCTGGGCGGCGAGCATCTTGCGGGTCAGGAACTGCCCCTGAGTCGGCGTCCAGACCGTAATGCCGTCGTCGTCGGGACGGGCCAGGGTCACGTGCGGCTCCAGGAACCCCTGGTGGACAGCCGGGACGGTATAGCGTCCACAGACGGTGGCGGCCGCCACCGCCAGCGCCGCGGCGGGATCGCCCTGGCGGAGGTGGAGGTGGGCGGTGACGTTGGGCCGCCCGATCAGCCCCGCCCCGGCGGGGCCGACGCCATGGGCGCCAGCGTCGTCCTCGCCCCCGGCTCGGTCCAGCACCACTGGTGCCCCCTCCTCCATCGCCTGGAAGGGGTCCACCACCGCCGGCCACGGCTCGTACTCCACCCCGACGAGGGCGGCTGCGTCGGTGGCCTGGGCCTCGGTCTCGGCCACCACCGCCACCACCGGCTGGCCGGCGAAGAACACCCGCTCACCGGCCAGGGGCTGATCCGGCCCTGGGAGGTCGAGCCGGGGCAGGTCCGCCGCCGAGACCACCGCCAGCACCCCCGGGGCACGCCTGGCCGCCTCCAGGTCGACCCTCAGGACCCGGGCCGAGCCGTGCGGGCTGAGCACCAATCGAGCGTGGGCGAGACCGGGGACGACCAGGTCAGCGGCGAAGCGGGCCCGCCCAGTCACCTTGGCCCCTCCCTCCAGTCGCCGCTGGCCTCGACCGATCACGGGCATCGTCTTCGCATCATATGGAGGGTGACCAAGGCTGCTGCTCCGCCGCCCCCGAGGATCGTCATCTTCGGTGCCTCCGGCGATCTGGCCAGGCGCAAGATCCTACCTGCCCTGGCCCGGCTGGGCGGTGACCTGGAGGTAATCGGGGCGGGGCGGTCGGAACACTCCGCCGACTCCTTCCGTGAGATGGTGGCCCAGACCAGCGGCAGCCGGGAGCTGGCCCGGCGCTCGCGCTGGGTCTCACTCGACTACGGCTCCATCGACTCGTACCGCGCCTTGGGCCAGATCGTGGACGGGGCCGGCGCCACCGTCGTCTACTACCTGGCCACTCCGCCCGCCACCTTCGCCTCGATCCTGGACGGGATCAAGCGAGCAGGGCTATCGCGGCGCGGCGATCATCACCGGATCGTGGTCGAGAAGCCGCTCGGCCACGACGCTGAGAGCGCTCGACGGCTCAACCGGCAGCTGGAGCAGAGCTTCAGCGACCGTCAGGTCTTCCGGATCGACCATTACCTGGCCAAGGACACGGTCCAGAACGTACTCGCGCTCCGCTTTTCCAACTCGCTCTTCGAGCCGATCTGGAACCGGACCATGATCGACACCATCCAGATCACGGCCGCCGAGGAGGAAGGGATCGGAACCCGGGCTGGCTACTACGATCACGTCGGAGCGGTGCGGGACATGCTCCAGAACCACGTCCTCCAGCTGCTGGCGCTGGTGGCGATGGAGCCGCCTACCACCTTCGACCCGGTGGACGTACGGCTGTGCAAGGAGGAGTTGCTGCGGGCGGTGCAGCCCCTGGACCCCACCTTGGCGGTGCGGGGCCAGTACGCCGACTATCTGAAGGCCGAGGGGGTGGCGCCAGACAGCCGACGCGAGACCTACGCCGCGGCCCGGGTCGTGATCGAGAACTGGCGCTGGGAGGGGGTGCCGATCTTCCTGCGCACCGGTAAGTGCCTGCGCCGGCGCCTGACCGAAGCCGTGGTCCGGTTCAAGGAAGCGCCCCACCTGCGAGTCGGAGGGCGGAGGCAGCGCGGCATCCCCACTCTGCTCGTCATCCGCTTCCAGCCCGACGAGGGGATCCTGGTCCGGATCGGGGCCAAACGGCCCGGCGGCGGCTTCGAGATCGTGCCCGCCGGGATGAAGCTAGAATACCGGCGCCTGGGCTGGCAGGAGCTGCCCGATGCCTACGAGAACGTGCTCAATGAGGTCCTGTCGGGAGGCCATGCCGTGTTCCCGAGCGCGCGCGAGATCGAGCGCTCCTGGGAGATCGTGGACCCCCTGCTCACCGCCTGGGAGGCGGACGGCCATCCCGAGATCTATCCTGCCGGGAGCTGGGGGCCGCGGGCCGCGGACGATCTGGTGGCGAGCCAGGGCGGGGGACGCTGGATCAGCTCCGGGGACGAGCCCGGGACCGAGTGACTCCGGACCCCGGTCCGCCGATCTGGACTACCATGCCTGCGTGGAGATCACGGCCCGCGACCAGCTCCCGGAGGGCGAGCCGCTGGATGCCAGCCACTTCACCGCCCCGGCCTCGGCCCATCTCCTGCACCGCGTCAGCGACCATCCGGTAGCGGTCTCGGTGATCCGCTTTCCGGCCGGCTCCCGCAACCACTGGCATCGGCACAGCGGCGGCCAGGTGCTGGCGGTGCTCGAGGGCGAAGCTCTGGTCGCGGTGCGCGGGCAGCCGCCCCGGCGGCTGCGGCCGGGGGACGTGGCCACCACGCCGCCGGGGGAGGAGCACTGGCATGGAGCAGCCCCGGAGGGGCCGATGGCCCACCTCGCCATCACCGCTGGCGAGACCACCTGGCTCGAGCCCCCAGCCGAGTAGGCCAGCGCCGGATCGGGCGGTTACCCGGCTGGCGGTGGTGTAGCGTTGCCGTCGAGGGCTGCAACGTTGCCAGACGACCGCCCTCAGGCGAGCCCGCAGATGCACACTGGCGAGGCCAGGTACCGATCGTCCGCAGGCTCGGTTGGAGCCAGCGCGGACCGGGGAGCTCCCCGGCCCGGTCTCGGTCACGCCGCGGGCAGGTCCATTTCGAGGAGACGCGCCTGAGGTGAGCGCCCGCGTCTGGCTGGCGGCAGCAGCGCCATCGATCCATCGCGAGGACCTGGGGTGAGCGGTCGCCAGCTGCTGGGCGGCGCAACGGTTGTCGCGGTGCTGGCAGGAGCGGCCTGGTACGCGACCCACGCCCCGGCCGGCGCCGCCGCTCCGGCCCAGGGCCTGGAGGTGGCGGTCGGCGCCAGCGCCGAGGGCTCGGGCACGTGGGTCCCCTACGTGATCACGGTCAAGAACCTGGCCGACGGGACCTTCGACGGCCAGGTGCTCCTGCTCGAACGGGCTCCGTCCAGCCCTGCTCCCAGCTCTGCCGCCCCGATCCCGGTCAACCGCGTTCCCTCCGCGCCCGGGGCGCCGGCGGCGACCGTGGAGACCGCCTACGCGACCTCGCTCCAGGTGCCCAGCCGGACCAGCCGCAGCGTGACCGTGGTCGCCCCGCAGGGCTACACCGCGGTCGAGGCAGTGATGGGCGGTCAGGTGCTGGACGAGGAGCAGGTGGCGCAGGCCCCGGCCCTGCCGGTGGCAGTGCTGACCCGGGAGCCACAGGCAGCGGACGCGATCGGCTCCCTCGGCTACGGCAATCAGCAGACCTGGGTCACCGAGTACAACACCCCGGCGGCAGTGCCGAGCAGCCCGCTCTTCTACGCCGGCTACCTGACGCTGGTGGTCGACGGTTTCCCGACCGGTTCGCTCTCGGCAGCCCAGATTGCAGCCCTTCGCCTGTTTGTGTTCATGGGCGGGAGCCTGCTGCTGGTTGGCGGCCCCGACTGGCAACAGACGCTGGCGGGGCTCCCCTCCAACCTGCTCCCGATCCGGGCGCTGGGGACCGGGCAGCTGTCGCTCATGCCCATCGCCCGCCTGGCCGGCCAAGGTACGCAACGGATGGCGCCGGGGACGGTGGGACGACTGGCTCCCGGCGCCCGAGCGGTGCTGACCGAGGACGATGGCACCCCCCTGGCTGCCGAGCAGGATCTGGGTGCAGGGCGGGTGGTGGAGCTGGCGGTCGACCCCAGCGGGGCCGGGCTGGAAGGGACATCCCTCGGCCAGCTGGCCTGGAACGAGGCCCTGGGCCGGACCTTCACCACCCTGCCCGGGAGCCCGCCCGAGACCGCGGCCGTGCTCGGGCCCACGGCTCCCTTCACTGCCTTCCTCCCCGCCTCCCCTCAGGCGCCACTGCCCGCGCCGTGGCTGGTGGGGCTGGTGATCCTTGTCTACGTGGCCCTGACCGGCCCCGGCGTCTACCTGCTCCTGCACCGCCGCCTGGGCCACCCAGCCCTGGCCTGGGCCGCCATCCCCGTCCTGGCACTGGCCTTCACCGGCGTTCTCTACCTAGCCGGGAACGCGCTTCAGGGCGGATTGCAGGATGCCCAGCTCCAGGTCCTGCGTCCCACCTCGACCGCCGAAGTCAACCTGCTCACCTACCACAAGGTGCTGTTCTTGGGCCGTGGCCAGCACCAGATCGCCGCCCCTGAGGCGGCGCTGGCAGCGCCGCTCACCTTCGACACCTACCAGACCACCGGCACCACCTGCGAGCGCTGCGTCGACCAGTTGGGGAGCCTGCCCTCCGGCTCCGAGCTGGTGCTGCCCCAGGACCGGCCGGCCGTCCAGGAGACCGGCGTGATCTACGGCAACGTGCGCGTGGTCGCGCTCTCCTCCACCCTCGCCGCCGACCGCTGGTTGAGCACCGATCTGGCCCAGCGGGGGAACCGGATCCTCGGCCAGGTGGGAAACGCCGGCTCAGCGCCGGTCGCCTTCCTGACGTTCTTCAGCACCGATGGCCAGAGCCTCTACCAGGCGGACCTGGCGGCTCTGGTCCCGCCCGGCCAGCAGGTGACCGTGTCCGCCTCCTTGAACAGCGCCGCCGGCCCGGCCAAGCCGGCCCAGGCCCTGCTCCGCCAGGTCGCGATCTCAGAACTGGCGACCAGCGGCGGCGGGGTCCTGGTCGGCCTGACCCAGCCCCTGCCCAGCCCGCTCACGGTCGATGGCGAGCACCCCCGCCAGGCGGCGCTGGCGGTGCTGGAGGAGCCGATCTCGCCGGTCCAGGTCACCACCCCCAGGCTGTTCGAGCAGCGTCTGCTGGCGGCGTCGTCTTCCGGCTCGGGCGGGTACACGGACGTCTACGACGTGGTGGTGGCCGGGGCCGGGCTTCCCCTGCGGCTGACCTACACCACCGGCTGGTTCAGCCAGGTCGAGGTCTACGACTTCGCCACCCGGACCTACCGACCGGTGCCGCCCGGCGGTGGCCCGCAGACCAGCGTCGAACTGGCACCCGGCGAGCTCAGAGGCGGGATCGTGCGGGTCCGAGTCTCCGAGCCCCGGGTGGGCTGGGGCGAGAACCTCTGGGTCGACGCAGGCTGATCCCAGCGCCGACCGGCTGCGTATTCCCAGTCGACCGGGATCCCCCCGGCGTTCAACTCATCTCCGCCGTGCAGCGGCCCGGCGTCACGCGGGGCCGTTTCCTCCCGCTGTACAGTGGCCGCATAGTGGGGGGGACGCTGGGCGAGCGCGGTTGGCTCGGGAGCGGGGTGGACGCCCACCAGCACTTCTGGGACCCCACTCGACACCACTACCCGTGGCTTACCGAGGAACGCGCCACCCTCCGCCGGCCCTTCTTGCCCGAGCACCTGCGCCCGCTCCTGGCCCAGCACGGGATCGGACGGACGGTGGTGGTCGAGGCGCGCTCCAGCCTGGAGGAGACGCGGGAGCTGCTCCAGCTGGCCGCGATCACCGACTTTGTGGCTGGGGTGGTCGGCTGGGTCGATCTCCGTGACCCGGCTCTGGTGGAGGTCCTGGCCGGGCTGCGGTCGGCTCCGGGCGGGGAACACCTGGTCGGGATCCGGCACCCGGTCCGAGAGGAGCCGGACCGGTCCTGGCTCTCGCGACCGGAGGCAATACGGGGGCTAGGGGTGCTGGCCGAACAGGGACTGGTGTTCGACCTCCTGGTGACGCCCGACCAGCTGGAGGCAGCCCTGACCGCGGTTCGGGCAGTGCCACAGCTGACCTTCGCCGTCGAGCACATGGGCGGGCCTGCCCCGGACGGGCCGGAGCCGGCCTGGGAGGCAGGCATGGCCGCTTTGGCCAGATGCCCCAACGTGGTCTGCAAGCTCTCCGGGCTGGCGATCGCCGGCTGCGAGCGGCTGCGACCGCTGGCCGACCGCCTCCTGGGGTGGTTCGGTGAGGACCGGCTGCTGTTCGGGTCGGACTGGCCGGTCTGCCTGCTCTCGACCACCTACGACCAGGTGCTGGAGCGACTGGATTGCCTGCTCCAGGACCTTCCCGCCTATATCCAGGAGCGGGTCCGGGGTGGCAACGCGGCCCACGTCTATCGCCTGCCCGAGGCTCAGGCGAACCTGAAGGCGACCCCCAGCCCGTAGGTGACGCCGCCGACCAGCACCCCGGCCCCGGTCATCTCCAGTCCCGAGGACCACCAAGAGCGGAGGGTGACCAGCGACTTCAGCACCCCGACCACGAAGTGGGCCGCGAGCGAGATCCCGCCCGCCCAGATCACGGCCACATCTCCCTCGAGGAAGAAGAAGGGGATCACGGGGACGATAGCGCCCACAGCAGTGCTGAGGAAACCGGCCAGCGCAGCGGACCACGGGCTCCTCCCGGCCTCGCCGACACCGAACTCCTCCGTGACCAGCGTCTGGGCCATCACCTCGGGGTGACGGGCAAGCCGCTCCACCAGCTCGTCCGCCTCCTCCTGGGACAGGCCCTTCAGCTGATAGAAGAGCGACAGCTCCTCCTTCTCCTCCGCCGGATGCTGCTCCAGCTCCTGGCGCTCCTGGGCCAGGTAGGCCTGCGCCATCTCCGCCTCCGAGCGCGCGGCCAGCCAGGCACCCACCCCCATCGAGACCGCAGAGGCGACCGCTCCGGCCAGACCCGCGGTGAGCACGAATCGGCTGCCGGCGGTGGCGCCGGAGACACCGGCGACGATGCCGAACACCGCAGCCAGCCCGTCGTTGGCACCGTAGATGGCGTCCGAGACCCAGCCCCCACCGGCGCCGTGCTTCTCGCGGCGCAGGATCCGGTCCAACCGCTCCCGCGGTCCCGGCTCGGGAGCAGGCTCGACCATCTCGCCCAGGGCGCGCGAGTGGGCTCGCTCCTCATGCCGGATGGATCGCAGCAGGCGGTCGGTGTCCTGGTCGCCGGTGGGGCTGCCGTAGACGCCGGCGACCTCGTCGTCCTCCGCCGCCTCCCGCGCCCGGAGCAGGCGGTCGATGGGGGCGACCCGAGCCTGGAGGCGCAGCCAAGGCGAGATCCGGACCGAGCCGGGTTCGGGGACGGGGATGCCTAGGGCAGCCATCCGTGCCTCGATGCGAGAGCGGTGGGAGGCCTCAGCCTCCGCGATCCGGGCCAGGATCTCGGCCCGTCGCCGGTCCCGCTCTCGCCGTGCCAGGGCCTGGTAGACGTACCCGGCCTCGACCTCGCCACGCCAGGCCCGCAGCAGCCGCCGACGGACGTCCTCCACGACCATTCAGTGTGACCGAGCCAGCTTTCTGCCTGCCAGCGCGGACGTCCTCGGCCTCCGCTCCCCCTCGCCGGGGTGGGAGCGCGGAGTCGGATCCGAAGCACCCCTTGGGGGGCGCTCGTGTCGCCACCTGATCTGCTGCCGTTGCGGATCAGTGAGCATTAGCCAGCCGACCCGCAGCCACCGGTTGCCCGGTGGCGGTCCGGGTCTTATCCGCTTGCACGGCGCCGGGTTCCTGCTTGGGGTCCCCACGAAGCCTGCTTCGTGGGG
>CADDZO010000165.1 GCA_902812395.1 bacterium
TGCGGCTGATCCCGAACTCCCGGCAGGCCTGGCTCACGTTACCCAGCTCCTGGGCGCGCAGGATCACCCGGCGGCGAAGGCTGCCGAGCATGGCATCATCGGTCATGGTGGTGCGTCCCTCCTGAGTCGAGGTGCTGGTCGACTCGTAGGATGCACCACTGCCCGTCTGCAGGCCCCGCTCGGGCCGGCCCACTGCCGTCACCTGTTCACGGTACTCGATGGCAGGACAGACTAGAGCCCTCGCCCTCACCTGCGCAGGGCCACGGTCCTGCTCCAGCGCCATCATCTCCCCCTGCGTCTCGCCGCCCGCGGCGACTGGATCGGCCTGGAGCCGCCGGAGACGGCGGCTCCGGCGCCCCGCCCCGTGCCGGCGGCGCCGGCCCCGGAGCACGATGTGGGCGCCGCCTGAGGTCCTGATCCTGGAGGACGACCCGCGCGAGCTGGAGGAGCTGGCGGCCGTGGTCCGCGACCGGCGCCTGGAGCCGGTCACGGCCTCCGGCCCGCGCCAGGCGCTGTCCCGCCTCGAGCACCGCCGCCCGATCCTGGCCCTGATCGACTTGGACATGTCCCGGGCGCCGATCCAGGAACGACGGGTGACCGTGTACGAGGTCCTCCACCGCCTCCACCAGCGCCACGTGAACTGCGTCCCCCTGGTCTACTCGGCCGGGGTCGAGACCATCGACGACCAGGCCCGGGTCTACCTCCACCATCCCCAGGCCCTCTTCCAGTCCAAGCGACACGGCTACGACCGGCTCCGCCAGCGCATCGACGGGCTGCTCAGCGGCCGCTTCGGCGACCTGACCCTGCGCGGCGGGGTGGTCGTCCACCTTCCCACCGGGGAGACGGCGGGCCACCGCGTCGCGGCGACGTTGCTGACCGCCACCCGCGCCAACCGCAGCGTGATGCTCGGGGACAGCGACGCGCGGGCCGCCCGCCGTCTGGGCGAATGGCTGGCGCGGCTGGGCTCTCCGGTGGTGGTCAGGCCACTGGGCCACCGTCATTACCAGCTGGCGCTGCGCGAGCCCGCGGAGGGATGAGGACGGAGGCGCCGTCGCGGTGAGGCTGGAGCCCCGGGAGGCCAGCCGGCTGCCCCTGCCGGCGGCGCTCGTGGACCGGGGGGGCGAGGTCGTGACGGCGACCCCGGAGTGGCGCGGGCCGGCGCCGGGCACGGTCTCGTACCAGGCCGGCTACGGACATCTCCTCGTCGCCCCGGACGTCCCCGCACCCGAGCTCGACGTCCTGATGGGCCGGCTGCCCCGCCCTGACCCGCTCCGCCAGAGGCACGGTTGAGGCACCCTGGCGCCAGGTTCGGCAGAAGGCGAGGCTGAATCGAGCCATTCTCGATAAGGGGGCCTCGTGATCGAGCAGCTCCGATGGAAGTGCCCGGCGTACGGCTCGATGCTGATCGAGGTGCCTGCCTGGAACACGAGCCTGACCTGTCCGGCCTGTGGCCTCGCCAGTCAGCACAACCGACCGCTCCGGGCGGTCTTCGTGTGCGTTGGCTGTGGTCATTCCAACCACGCCGACGTGAATGCTGCCATCAACATCCGTGAGCGAGGGATCGAACTCGCTCCAACCGGTGGGCAGCGGTCGGATTGTCCGGGTCTCGCAAGCGATTGCGAACCTGGCGTCAACCAGCGCAGGGGGTGGCCGCATGATCGCCGCCCAGGGGAATCTCCGGTCTTCAGGGCGGAGAGGATGTCATCCCAAAGACTTCGGCGTGGACCGCTGGCGCTCCTCCACCAGCTGGGACGGGCGCTGGGGGCTGAGAGGAATCTCAGCCACACCTGCAGCCTCCTCACCCACGGCTGCTTCACCGGCCCGACCGGGATCATACCCGCCTGGCCTCCTTTGACCCCGAGCAGGTTCAGCGGCGAGAGGTCTCTAGGTGGACGACCTGCACCTCGGGAATCTCGGTCGTGTACGGGACAGGAACTCCGTGAAGGAAGCGTTGTGGAACTGGTCCTGCGGTCAACGGAGCGGCTCGCAGAGGGCCCCGCCCAGCCCTGCGCACCCCGCCCGGGATCTGGTCCTCGACCACGGCCGGATTGATCAGGCGGCCGCGATCGTGGCCCACGACGTCAGGATGGACAGCCAGGAGGTGCGAGGGTCGACTCGGCCCCAGGTGCCTTGGCAACCGGCCCAGGTCCAGCCGGCCGGGCTGAAGCAGGCGGTTGCGTCCGGTCCGAGAGCCTCGCCCTCTCCCCGGGACCTCCCGGCAGAACGCAGCCTCCCGGCCGGTGGTCTCCTACCCCATCCGCTTCAGGTCGACCCACGCCAGCAGGACCGCCCGGAAAGCCGAGGGGGGTCGCCGATGAACTTTCCCTGGAAGCGAAGCGGATCGGTGCGTCCAGGTAGGTGCCGAGGTGGAGGATGCTGATCAACTCCCGGCCGCGACCCGGTCGAAGGCTGGCGCTTGGCCTAGCGCAGGCTGGGGCCGAGGTAGCCCGCGAAGGCCGGGGGATGGACCGAGAAATCCTGGCTGAGATCCAGCGGTTGCATCCGCAGGCCGTACAGTGTGCGCCGCCTCAACAGGTCCGTTTTGCACCCAAATGGCATCACCGTGCCGGCCCGGAGTCCACCGGGGTCGGCGTCTCGCTGAGCGCTGGAGCGGAGGCGTCGGCCGGTGCCCTGACGCTACAGTGATACGCGGGCGGGCCGGGAACCACCGGAGGACGGGTCGTCGCAGGTTCTTAACAGCCTCGTCCCCGTTCCTTCTCTAGCGGAAGCTATCACCGAGGCGGATGGCGGGGGTAACCACGGGATTGGCGCGAGTGCTGATCGTCGACGACAAGGCCGAGATCCGGAGTCTGCTGGCGACCAGGGTGCGGCTGGATCCCTCGTTCGAGGTAGTGGGCGAGGCCACCAACGGTGCCGAGGCGATCGCACGGATTCGCGAGCTCGACCCTCAGGTGATGATTCTGGACCTGCAGATGCCGGTGATGTCGGGCGAGGAAGTGATCCCGATCGTCCGGACGCTGGCGCCGGCGCTCCGGGTCCTGGTGTACTCCGCCTACGCCGGCACGCCGGAGAAGCTGGCCGCGAGTGAGCTGCCGGACTCCGAGGTGGGCAAGGGCAGCGGGCTCGGTCTGCTGATGGAGGAGCTCCACCGCCTGGTCTCGGAGCCGGTCCCGGACCTGGTCCGGGTGGAGCTGGGGCGGTTCCGTACCCAGGAGGCGCTGCGTGCCAGCCGTGCCTGGGCTCGGCTCAATCCCCGGGTCCGCGAGGCCGCGGTCGACCGAGGTGGGATGGCCGATTTCCTGGCGCTGGTCGGCGTCTTCTTGGCCCTGACCGATGCCCTCCAGCGAGACGGCAGCGCGTGCCTGGAGCTGGGCTTCACCACCCGGCTGGAGGCGGGTCGGGCCGCCCGACGGGCCCTGGCCGCCATCTGCGGGCCCGAGGGCGTGCAGCTGGAACCGCTCCGGGGACGCCTGCTCCGGGGCCTGCCCTAAGAGATCAGGGCTCGACGTCGACGGTGGCGCGCAGACGGAGGCTCAACCGGCGCAGGGCGAGGCGCATTCGGCTGGGGCCGGCGGCGTCGAGCGGGACCAGGATGAGCCGCAGCAGGGTCAGCGCCAGCCTCACCGCCATGCCCGCACAACGGCCGGCCCTGTCGGCCGGTTACATCGGTTCTGGCAAACTGACGTTTGCATGAACCCCGCCTTGGAGCTGTTCTCCCCCGCCGCCCGGGCCTGGTTCGAGGGCGCCTTCGAGGCTCCGACCGAGGTCCAGGAACGTGGCTGGCGGGCGGTGGCGTCGGGTCGGCACGTGCTGATGACCGCTCCCACCGGGAGCGGCAAGACCCTGGCCGCCTTTCTCTGGTGCCTGGACCGGCTGGCGGCCGAGCCCCTGCCCCCGGCGCCGGGGCGCTGCCGGGTGCTCTACGTCTCGCCGCTCAAGGCCCTGGCGGTGGACGTCGAGCGCAACCTGCGGGCACCGCTGGTTGGCATCCGGCGAGCGGCAGAGCGGCTGGGCCAGGTCCTGCCCGAGCTACAGGTGGCGATCCGGAGCGGCGACACGCCGGCCGAGGAGCGGCGCTCACTCGCCCGGCGGCCGCCCGACGTGCTGATCACCACTCCGGAATCGCTGTTTCTGATCCTCACCAGCGCCGCTCGCAGCCTGCTCGCGCCGGTGCGCTGGGTGATCGTGGATGAGATCCATGCCCTGGCCGGGACCAAGCGAGGAGCGCACCTGGCGCTGTCGCTGGAGCGGCTGGGGGCGCTGACCCGGGCCGACCCCCAGCGCATCGGGCTCTCAGCCACCCAGCGCCCGCTGGAGGAGGTGGCCCGGTTCCTGGGCGGCGACCGCCCGGTCGAGATCGTGGACGCCGGGCGGCGCCCGGCCCTGGAGGTGCGGGTCGAGGTCCCGGTCGAGGACATGGCCGACCTGGAGCGAGGGGAGGAGCTGGCCTCGGGACCGGCAGCGGCCCTGGCCGACCAGGCGCTTCGGCCCCGGCGCTCGATCTGGCCGGCCATCTATCCCCGGCTCCTGGAGCTGATCCTCCAGCACCGCTCCACGATCGTGTTCGTCAACTCTCGCCGGCTGGCGGAGCGCTTGGCCGCCCGGCTCAACCAACTGGCCGCCGAGACCGGAGCGCTGGAGCAGGGCCGGGAGCTGGTGCTGGCCCACCATGGCTCGGTGGCACGCGAGCAGCGGACGCTGGTCGAGGACCGGCTGAAGGCGGGCGAGCTGCGGGGCCTGGTGGCCACCAGCTCGATGGAACTGGGGATCGACATGGGGGCGGTGGACCTGGTCTGCCAGGTGGAGGCGCCGCCCAGCGTTGCCAACGGCATCCAGCGCATCGGCCGCTCCGGCCACTCCATCCACGAGGTCTCGCGCGGGGTGGTGCTGCCCAAATTCCGGGGCGATCTGCTGGAGGCGGCGGCCGTGGTCGAAGGCATGCTGGCGGGCGAGATCGAGGCCACGCGGGTCCCCCGCAACCCGCTGGACGTGCTCGCCCAGCAGGTGGTGGCGATGGCTGCCATGGACGAGTGGGCGGTGGCGGATCTGGGCCGGCTGGTCCGCCGCGCCTATCCCTTCCGGGAGCTGGGCCAGCGCGCGCTGGAGGCAGTGCTGGATATGCTGGCCGGGCGCTACCCCTCGGAGGAGTTCAGCGAACTGCGTCCCCGGATCGTCTGGGACCGGGTCCGGGGCACGGTCCGTGGCCGGGCCGGCGCTCAGAGGCTGGCGGTCACCAACCCGGGGACGATCCCGGACCGGGGCCTGTACACCGTGCATCTGCTCGAGGACGGCCGGCGCGTGGGCGAGCTGGACGAGGAGATGGTCTTCGAGACCCGTCCCGGGGAGACCTTCGTGCTCGGGGCTTCGACCTGGCGGGTGGCCGAGATCACGCCCTCCCGGGTGCTGGTGACGCCGGCTCCGGGGGAGCCGGGCAAGATCGCGTTCTGGCACGGCGACTCGCTCTTGCGCCCTGCCGAGCTGGGGCGTCGCCTGGGCCGCCTGGTGCGGGAGCTGCGCCAGGACCCGGAGGCGGAACGGCGGCTCCAGGAGCGGGCCGGCTTCGACCGGCGCGCGGCCAGTAACCTGCTCGCCTACCTGGCCGACCAGGCCGCCGCCACCGGCGCCGTCCCCGACGACCGCACGGTGGTGGTGGAGCGGTTTCGAGACGAGGTGGGCGACTGGCGGGTGTGCCTGCTCACGCCCTTCGGTGGGAAGGTCCACGCCCCTTGGGCGCTAGCCTTGCGAGCTCGGCTGCGGGAGCGTCTGGGCATCGAGGTCCAGACCATGCACACCGACGATGGCCTGGCCCTGCGCCTGCTCGACGCCGACCGGCCGCTCGAGGTCCAAGACCTGCTGCTGGATCCGGAGGAGGTGCAGGAAGTGGTGGCGGCGGAGCTGCCCGGCTCCGCGCTCTTCGCTGCCCACTTCCGCGAGAACGCCGCCCGGGCCCTTCTCCTGCCCCGGCGTCGCCCCGGCCAGCGGACCCCGCTCTGGCAGCAGCGGCAGCGCTCGGCCGGGCTGCTGCAGGTGGCGTCCGGCCATCCCGACTTCCCCATCCTGGCCGAGACCTACCGGGAGTGCATGGCCGATGTCTTCGACCTGGACGCGCTCCGGGAGCTGCTGGCAGCGATCCGGGCACGGCAGGTGCGGGTGGTGTCCGTCGATACCGACCGGGCCTCGCCCTTCGCAGCCTCCCTGCTCTTCGACTACGTCGGCCAGTACATCTACCAGGGCGATGCTCCCCTGGCCGAGCGCCGTGCCCAGGCCCTGACCCTGGACCGGGAGCTGCTGGCCGAGCTCCTGGGCGAGGAGGAGTTGCGGGAGCTGCTCGACCCCGGTGCGATGGCGGAGCTGGAGCTGGAGTTGCAGGGCCTGAAGCGGGAGCGATGGCCGCGGGATCCCGACGAGGCCCACGACCTGCTCGCCCGGCTGGGTGACCTGGAGGCGGCGGAGCTGGCCGAGCGCGGCGTTGGCCACCCCTGGCTGGCTGCCCTGGAGGAGGAGCGGCGGGCGCTGCGGGTCCGCATCGGCGGTCGCAGCCGCTGGATTGCGGCCGAGGATGCCAGCCGCTACCGGGACGGGCTCGGGACCGCGCTCCCGCCGGGATTGCCGGAGGCGTTCCTGGAGCCGGTCGAGGACGCCCTGGAGGGCCTCCTCCGGCGCTGGGCCCGAACCCACGTCCCCTTCGCCGCCGCCGAGCCGGCACGGCGCTGGGGGCTGGAGGTGGGGGAGGTCGAGGCGGTGTTGCGGCGGATGTCCGCCCGAGGTGAGCTGGTGGCAGGCGCCTTCCGTCCCGGCGCCCTTCGCGAGTACGCCCACCCCGACGTGGTCCGGACGCTGCGGCGGCGGTCGCTGGCCGCTCTACGGCGCGAGGTCGAGGCGGTGCCCCCGGCGGTGCTGGCCCGTTTCCTGCCGGCCTGGCAGGGGGTCGGTGCCGGCCGAGGCCAGGACCGGCTGCTGGAGTGCGTCCAGTCGCTGCAGGGGCTGGCGCTGCCGGCCTCGGCCCTGGAGCGGGACGTGCTCCCTCTCCGTCTGGGCGACTACCGCGGCAGCATGCTCGACGAGCTGGTGGCAATGGGAGAGGTGGTGTGGGTGGGCCGCGGCGCCCTGGGTCCCGGCGACGGCCGGGTGGCGCTGTACCTGCGCACGGAAGCGGCAACTCTGGTGCCGGCACCGGGCGAGGTGGCTGGGGAGCTCCAGCGACGCCTGCGCGACCACCTGGAGCGACGGGGAGCATCGTTCTTCTCCGACCTCTACCGGGCCGCCGGGGGCGGCGATCCGGAGGCGGTGCTGGACGCGCTCTGGGACATGGTCTGGGCTGGTGAGGTCACCAACGACACCCTGGCGCCGCTGCGCCTCCTCGGACGGCGCCGGCCGGCCCGGCCGGTGCTGCGGGCCAGCCCTCCCCGGGGGGCGGGCCGGTGGTGGCTGGTCCGCGATCTGCTCCAGGAGGTGTCGCCCACCCAGCGCCTGCACGCCGAGGCCACGGTCCTGCTCCATCGCTACGGCGTGCTGGCCCGGGAAGCGGTCGTGGCCGAGGGCTGGCAGGGGGGCTTCGCCACGCTCTACCCGGTGCTGCGGGCGATGGAGGAGGCCGGCCACATCCGGCGCGGCTACTTCGTGGAGGGGCTGGGCGGGTCGCAGTTCGCGTTGCCCGGCGCCGTCGACCGGCTGCGGGCGGCGCGCGAACACGACTCGGAGTTGATGGCGCTGGCCGCGGTCGATCCGGCCAATCCCTACGGGGCGGTCCTGCCCTGGCCGGAGCACCCCGCCGCCCGGCCGGCGCGCACCGCCGGCGCCTACGTCGTCCTGGAGGGGGGTGAGCTGCGGCTCTATTTGGAGCGGGGCGGCCGCTCCCTGTGGCGATGGGGCGAGGTCGGCGAGGCGCACCTGGTGGCCCTGGCCGCGGTGGCGACCCGCGCCGGTCGCCTGGAGGTGCGGCGCGTGGACGGGGAAGCGGTGCAGCGATCCGGCCTGGTGCGGGTCCTGGCTGCGGCCGGCTTTGGCCGCTCGCCGCGGGGAATGGTGGCCTGGTC
>CADDZO010000166.1 GCA_902812395.1 bacterium
TCGGTTAGGTTGATGTTGCCGTGCCGGTCGATCTGCACTCCGCCGTAGAACATCGCGTCCAGCCGGCCATTCTCGGACAGCTCGAACAGGTCGTAGCCGGATCCAACGGCCTCCGCCCCCTCCAGCTCGGCCACCGCCGCCTCCAGCATGGCGGCATTGGGGGTACCGTTGCGTGCGTAGTAGAAACCCGGGCGGCGGCCGGCCGCGACTGCATCGTAGTCTTCCAGATCCTGGTAGACGTAGACGGAGGCCGTGGCAATGGGCGGCGCCAGCGGGTCGCGCGCCCCTAGCTCCCGGCCGGCGTGGACGATCCGGGAGTCAGGTCTCATACCGATCCGGTCCGACTTCTCAGCGCCGAGCGACCGGCGTAACGCGCGCAGGAGTCGAGCTCGGCCTCGATCGCCAGCAGCCGGTTGTACTTGGCAACCCGCTCCGAGCGTGCCGGCGCTCCGCTCTTGATCATTCCGGCCCCACTCGCCACCGCCAGATCGGCGATGGTTGTGTCCTCGGTCTCGCCCGAGCGATGCGAGATGACCGCACTGTAGCCGGCGCTCCGGGCCAGGGCGATCGTGGCGAAGGTCTCCGTCAGGGTTCCGATCTGGTTGACCTTGACCAGGATCGAGCTCGCCACCCCGCGGCGAACCCCCTCCCCCAGTCGCTCGGGGTTGGTCACGAAGACGTCATCGCCGACCAGCTGGACGCGACCCCCCAGGCGCTCGGTGAGCAGCCGCCACCCCTCCCAGTCGTCCTCGGCCATGCCGTCCTCGATGGAGACGATGGGATAGCTTGCCGTCCACCGCTCGTAGAGGTCGACCAGCTGACCCGCATCCAGCCGCCGGCCCTCGCCTCGCAGCTCGTAGACGCCGTCGCGGTAGAACTCGCTCGCGGCCGGGTCGATGGCCAGGGCCACCTGCTCGCCCGGCCGGTAGCCGGCGGCCTCGATCGCCGCCACCAGCACCCGAAGCCCCTCCTCGTTGGACCCCAGCCGGGGTGCGAAGCCACCCTCGTCACCCACCCCGCTGGCCAGTCCACGCTCGAGCAGCACCCGGCGCAGCGAGTGGTAGACCTCGCTGGTCGCGCGTAGCGCCTCGGCGAAGCTGCCGAACCCGACCGGGCAGATCATGAACTCCTGCACATCGAGGTCGTTGTCGGCGTGCACGCCACCGTTGAGGACGTTGGCCAGCGGAAGTGGCATCAGGTTGGCCTGGATCCCACCGAGGTAGCGATACAGAGGCACTTCTTCGGCCGCAGCCGCCGCGTGGGCGCAGGCGAGGGAGACGCCCAGGATGGCATTGGCGCCCAGCCGGCTCTTGTTGGGGGTGCCGTCGAGCTCGATCAGGGTGCGGTCGATCTGACCCTGAGCGAGCACGTCCATCCCCTCCACCGCCTCCGCGATCTCGCCCTCCACGTTGGCCACGGCGCCGCGGACCCCCTTGCCACCGTAGCGGCCGGGATCCCCGTCGCGCAGCTCCACCGCCTCGTGGGTCCCGGTCGAGGCGCCGGAGGGGACGATCGCGGTACCGGAGCCAAGGCTGGTCTCGACCGTGACGCTGAGAGTCGGGTTGCCGCGTGAGTCGAGCACTTCGAGCGCAGTGACGCCTTCGATCGGGATCATTGGGTGAGCAAGTGTACGGCCGGCAGCCAGTACGACGGCACCGACCCGGCGGGGATGCCGAACCCGTAGTCGAGGAGGGTCGAGGCATCCTGGTTGAGATGGGTGTCCGAGCCCAGCACGATCGCGATCAGGGTGCGTCCGGCTCGAGTCGCGGTGGCAGCGAGACAGTAACCAGCATCGTCGGTGAAGCCGGTCTTGAGCCCGGTCGCGCCTGGATACGTGCCGATCAGCTCGTTCAGATTCGCCAGATAAAAGGCTGGGTGGGTGGAAGTGGCCGGGATCGTGTACTGGCGGGTGCCGGCGATCGTCACCAGCTGCGGGTAGTCGGTCAGGATGGCGCCAGCGGCGATGGCCAGGTCATAGGCGGTGCTGTAGAGGTCTGGATCGTCCAGGCCGGTCGGGTTACTGAAGTGCGAATCCCGCATGCCCAGCGTCTCGGCCTCCCGGTTCATCAGCTGGATGAAGCGGGACCGGGGCACGAAGGCCTGGGCCAGGGTCTCGGCGGCGTCGTTGGCCGAGACGAGGAAGATGCCGTACATCAGATCGCGCACGCTCACCTGTTCGCCTGGCTGCAGGCCCATCCTGGTGGCATCGCCCTCCAGCTGGTTGACCGCGGCGGGAACCGTCACGACCTGGTCGAGCGAGCTGGCCAGTTGCATCGCGACCAGGACCGTCACCAGCTTGGCCAGGCTGGCGGGGGCCCGGCGGGCGTCGGGGGTGCGCGCCCACAGCACCTCTCGCTGGTCGGCCTCGACCAGGATGGCGCTGGCGGCGTGGACGTCGAGGGGCGGGCTGGGATGGGCGTCGAGCCAGCTGGTGCCAAAAGCGGGCAAGACCTTCGGCGGGGTCGGTTGGGCAGCAGCCAGCCCGGGCAGGCGCAGCGACCGCGGCTCGGGTGGCCGGGTCCGCCCTCGCTGCAGGAGCGGCCAGGCGTGGTACCCACCCAGGGCGAGAGCGCAGACCAGCCCCAGCGCCGCCAGTGCCCAGAGTCGGGTCCGACGTCGCCGGTAGCCGACGATGACGAAGTGCGACGTGCTCTCCCCGTCAGCGATGGCAGCGATTCTATGACCGGACCTTGGCTGCTCCGGGATCGCGAGATCAAGGCTGGTCCGGCAGGTCCGGAGTATGGCGCCTGGCAGTGCCGTCGGCCGCCGACCAAGCCGGGTCCTCCGTATCCTCCGGCGAGCTGGCAGCCGATGCCAGCCAGACGGCCCGGCACCGGAGGGAGCCGGTGACCGACGACCGTCACCAGCTCATCGGGGGCTGCCGGCGTCGCTCAGCGCCGTGCCTGCACCCGCCACCAGACGCCCCTGCGCATAGCGCAGCGCCGCCCGTGGCAGCTCCGACCGGCGGCCACTCAAGAAGACCGTAAGCGAACCGCTCCCGGTCTCGGCCTGCCCGGCCATCCGACGCAGGGCCTGGGCCGCCACCGCCGCGGCCGAGTCGAAGAGCTCGACCGCCGGTAGCGCCCGGCGGATTTCCTCGACCACCAGGGCGTACTGCGTGCAGCCCAGGACCAGCGCTCGCACCCCGGGCGGCGTTCGGGCGGCCGCCTCTGCCACCTCTCGTTCGATCGCTGCCTGGTCTCCGGCCTCGACTGCGCTGGCAAGTCCGGGACTGGCCACCTCGGTCACCTCCACCCCGTCCGCGAAGCGCCGAATCAGCTCCCGCTGGTAGTGGCTGCCGGTGGTGGCGGGGGTGGCCCACACCGCGATCGGCCCTCCCCCGGCGGCAGCCGGCTTGATCGCGGGGACCGTGCCCACCACCGGGATGGTGGGCTCCAGCTCGGCACGGATTCGGGCCAGGGCGTGCACCGAACCGGTGTTGCAGGCCAGGATCAGGACCCTGGGGTGACAGCCGGCGGCCGCTCGCGCGGTGGCCAGGGCCAAGTCGGCGACCTCCTGCGGAGGCCGGTGGCCCCAGGGCATGTGGTCGGGATCCATGGCCAGCACCAGGTCCAGGTCGGGGCGGAGCCGACGCAGCTCAGCTGCCGCCGGCAGAACCCCGAGCCCCGAGTCGACCAGCGCCACCGGTGCGGGGAACGCCACGCCTCACCGCTCCGGAGGCAGACCGGCCAGAGCTTCCTCAAGCGCCATCAGGCGGGCGACGTAGGCTCGGGCGTGGCCACCCAGCCCGCCGGCCAGGGTCCACACCGCCGCGTTTCCCTCCGCCCGCCGCACCTCCAGCATTTGCCAGTGCTCCTTCGCCAGACGCCCGCCCCGGGCGAGTGCCGCCTCGGCCAAGCCCCCAAGCCAGGATGCGTACAGCGCGATCTCCTGGAACTGGGGGTCATCCTCAGGCCCGGCCGGGAAGGTGTCATGGCAGTGCTGGTCCCAAAGGCGGCGGAGACGCACATACGCCGAGGAGGGCAGCGGCTCCGCCATCGACGGTCAGGCGCCGGCCCGGAGGCGCTCCACCACCGCGTCCGCCACCTGGCTGGTGCCCACCGCGGTGGGATCGTCGCGGCGCTCCTTGAGGTCGTAGGTGACCGGACCCTCGCGGATGACGGCGGCGATGGCGTCCTCCAGCGCCTGGGCGGCCTCTTCTTCTCGCAGATGGCGGAGCATCAGGACCCCCGAGAGCATCAGCGCCATTGGGTTGACCTTGTTCTGACCGGCGTACTTTGGGGCGCTGCCGTGGGTGGCCTCGAAGGTGGCACCGTCGGTTCCGATGTTGGCGCCTGGTGCCAGCCCCAGCCCCCCGATCATCCCCGCACCCAGATCGGAGATGATGTCGCCGTAGAGGTTCGGGCAACAGAGCACGTCGTACTCGCGCGGTCGCAGCACCAGCTGCATGCACATGTTGTCGACGATCCGGTCCTCGAACTCGATATCGAGATTCTGCTGGGCGACCTCGCGGCCCACCGCCAGAAAGAGGCCGTCGGTGTGTTTCATGATGTTGGCTTTGTGCACCAGCGTCACCTTGCGGCGGTGATTCTGGCGGGCATAGTCGAAGGCGAACTGCACGATCCGGCGGGAGCCGGAGACCGAGATTGGCTTGATCGACAGGCCGGAGTCGGGCCGGATCGGCTTTTCAGCCAGCGCTGAGAGCTCGGCGATCAGCCGCTGACAGTCGGCTGTGCCCTGAGCGAACTCGATGCCGGCGTAGATGTCCTCCGAGTTCTCGCGGATGACGACGAAGTCCAGGTCGTCGCGGAGGTTGCGGGCCCCCGGGTAGGCCTTGATCGGACGAACGCAGGCATAGTAGTCCAGCTCCTGGCGCAGTGCCACGTTAACGCTGCGGAAGCCGGTGCCGACCGGCGTCGTGATCGGTCCCTTGAGCGCCACGCGGTTGCGGCGGATTGAGGCCAGCACGTGATCGGGAAGCGGGGTCCCGTACTCCGCCATCACGTTCTCACCCGCCTGCTGGACATCCCAGTCGAACTCCACGCCGGTGGCCTCCAGGGCGCGGACGGTCGCCTCGGTGATCTCCGGGCCGACGCCGTCGCCCGGAATGAGAGTCACTGCGTGGCGCATCGCCCTACTTCTTGAAGTAGTCCGCGTTGATCTTGATGAACTCCGTCCACTCCGGCGGCACCTCGTCCTCCGGAAAGATGGCGTCGACCGGGCAGGGGTCGACGCAGGCACCGCAGTCGATGCACTCATCGGGATCGATGTAGTACATGTCGGCGTCGTCGTCGGTGTGGATGCAGTCCACCGGGCAGACCTCGACGCAGGAGGCGTCCTTCACCCCGATGCAGGGCTGCGCGATCACGTAAGCCACGCGCGCATTGTAGGCCGATCCGGGTCCTCGCCCCAGGGGGTGGGGTGAGCCGCGGCCGCGGTTCGCCTCACGGGGTGATCGCCCCGGACGCGGCCATCCTCATCATTGATATGAGGCCGGGTCGGCCAGGCGGCGCTCCGTGGAGGGATCAGGGACGCCTGATCGGCCCTCGACGCCGATCGTCCCCGTCGAGTGCCAGCGGGTCCTGGCTTCCCTCCAGCAGATCGGCCAGTTCCGCGAACTCGCCGGTATAGGCCGAGGCCTGGAGGTTGAAGAGCCGGGCATAGCGCCCCCCCAACTCCGTCAGCTCCTCGTGGGTCCCCTCCTCGACCAGGCGGCCCCGCTCAAAGAAGAGGATCCGGTCGGCCTGGCGAACGGTCGAGAACCGGTGGGAGATGTAGATGGCAGTCCGCCCACTGGCCAGGCGTCGCAGTCGCGCAAAGAGCTCGAACTCGGCCTGGGCGTCCAGGGCCGAGGTGGGCTCGTCCAGGATCAGCACCCTGGCGTCGTGCATGAACGCCCGGGACAGGGCAACCTTCTGCCACTCCCCACCGGAGAGGTTGGCGCCGCCGTCGAACCACTTCCCGAGCGGGGTGTCGAAGCCGTCGGGCAGGCCCTCGATCAGACCATCGGCGCCTCCCTTGCGGGCGGCGGCGGCGATCGCGGGCAGGTTCTCCAGATCCTCCAGCCGCCCCAGGCCGATGTTCTCCGAGGCAGTGGCCTGGTAGGTGGCGTAGTCCTGGAACATGCCGCCCACTACCTGCCGGAGCTCGGTCGGGTCCAGCTCGCGGATGTCGATGCCGTCGAGTAGGATCTGGCCTTCGGAGGGGTCGTAGAGACGACACAGCAGCTTGATTAGGGTTGACTTGCCGGCTCCGTTGCGGCCCACGATCGCGATCGTCTGGCCGGCGGGGATGCGGAAGCTGACGTCGCGCAGCGCCGGCATTTCCGACCCGGGATAGGTGAAGGAGACATGGCGGAACTCGACCTCGCCTCGCACCGGCCGGGGCAGCTCTCGGGGCCGGGAGGGGGCAGCAATGCTGACGGGCGTGGCCAGCAGCTGGTAGAGGTTATTCAGGTAGAGGTTGTGCTCGTACATGGTGCTGAAGCCACTGAGCAGGTTCTGGATCGAGTTCTGCACCGACGAGGCGGCCTGCGTGTACAGGGTGAGGTCCCCCAGCGTTAGCCGACCCATCACCGCCAGCAGTGCCACGTACAGATAGGTTGCCGACCCGGCCAGGGTCGAGATAGACCCCCAGGCGAACCCGGCCATGTAGCGCCTCCCCACCAGTTTGCGCTGCCGGTCGTAGTAGACCTGTGAGAGCAGTTTGAAGCGACCGATCAAGAACTCACCCAGGTCGAAGAGCTTGACCTCTTTGGCGTAGGTGTCGGTTGTGACCAGAGTGGTCAGGTACTGCATTCGCCGGCGCAGTGGCGAGGCCCAGCGAGCGAGCAGGAAGCCGCGCCATCCGTAGCGCGTGCTGGAGACGAAGGCAGGGATGGGCGAGACCAAGGCGATCAGGGCCAACAGCGGGCTGACCCCGACCAACAACGCAACCATGCTCGAGAACGTGATCGCGGTCTGGATCAGGCCGAAGGCCGACGAGACCATCATCAAGGGCCGGTTGGCGGCCTCCTCCTGGGCCTGGCGGAGTAGATCGTAGGAAGCCGAGTTCTCGAAGAAGGGCAGGTCCAGCTTAGCCGAGTGCTCCATCACCATGAGCTGGACCTTGAGCGTGATCTTCTCCTGCAGCAGCTGCTGGGCGATGTTCTGGACCGTGCTCAACAGCGAATTGAGCAGGTAGATCGAGAACTGGACCCCCGCCAAGACCACGATCGCCTCGACGGCGGTCATGGCCGGGGAACGGACGACGGCGAAGGGGAGCGGGACCACCAAGGAGGTGCGATCGGGCACGCGCCCCAGGTGGACCTCGATGCCCCGGACGACCGAGTTGATGAGCAGTTTGGAGACGTACGCGCTGATGGTCGGGGTGATCCCGGCCACCACCGTGGCCACGCCCATGGCAAGAGTGAGAGGCCGGCTCACCTCCCATACGAGGCGCAGGACCCGAGGCAGCGCCGAGATCGTGCCTCCGGCCGCCTGCCGGATGCGAAGCCAGCGTTCGCGCACGTTCTGAGGACGGTCCGGGGTCGGCTCCGGGATGTCGGGGGACCCGGTCAGGCCGCTATTGCGCGACTGATTCGCCTCCCTGCGGGCTAGGCGGAAGTGGAACACTCAGGGTCAACCGCGGCCGATCGCAGGTCGATTCCAGCCGCGGTCAACAACCTGGCCCGCCGGGAACGGCGGGAGGCTTCCCGAACGACGGATCGGCGGATGGACACCGCCCGCTGAGTCCCACCGGCCGCCCGGGAGACGCCCGCCGCACAACGAAGGCCGGGGTGTCAACCGGAGCGAAACCCGGCCGAACCGAATCGGGAATCGGGGGTCCCACCGGTGGATTTGTACGCCCCGTCAAATCTCGGTCAGCAGCAAAGCGTAGACAAAGCTTCCGGACAGCCTGTCGACAGCGCTTGCTCGCGGCTCATCCACGCTCGGCGACCACCCGACAGCCTCGGGCTGGGAACAGCACCACCGCCCTCAGCCCGACCGGCTCGGGATCGGAGGAAGCGGCCCGGAGGCGGACTGACCGTAGC
>CADDZO010000167.1 GCA_902812395.1 bacterium
GGAACGGCACTGACCGGTGGCCGAACCAGCGGTAGGCAGTCATGGGATGAACGCCTTGTTGCCGCGCCCACTCCTTCAAGTTCACCCCTCGCCAACAGTTACCGACCCTGGTTCGGGAGGCAGGATCAGATCCGCCGGGCGGCCACGAGCAGGCTGTTGCCGAAATTGAGACCGGTGGCCGAAGCCAAGAGACGAGTTGCGGCAACCCTGAAGTCGGTCCAGGCCGTGGGCTCACCGTAGTGGTTGTCGACCCCGATCTTCCCAGGCAGGAAGCCGCATGAGCCGAGCAGCCGGCGTAGGACCTCAGGTCGGAAATGGCTGAGGTGCACCTCCTCGCCCGGACGGAGCGGCTCGTACCGCCGGTAGGGGAGTCGCTGGAAGATGCGCTTCATGCGCCGCGGCAGCTGGAGCACATCCGAGTCGTTGGGCGAGGCCACCACCAGGATCCCACCGGTCACGAGCAGGCGGTGGCAGGTCGTGAGGACCCTACGTGGGGAGGGGACGTGTTCCAGCACATGCCAGAGCGTGACGACATCGAAGGAGCCGTCCCGAAACGACACCTCCTCGATCTGGCCACGTCGCAGGTCGATTTGGTATCGCTGCTGCGCCAGCTCGATTGCGCTGGCTGACACCTCAGTGCCGGCGACCTCCCAGCCATCGGCACGGGCCATCGCGAGAAAGGTGCCGATGCCGGCACCGACGTCGAGCAGGCGGCGCCCGGGAGACCGAAGAGAATTCAGGAAGCGCAGCCGCCTGGACCACATGATCTTGCGACCCTCGTCCTGCAGCAACCAGTGGTCGTAGGCATGTGGGTCAGAGTAGGCAGCGGTGATCTCTTCTTGAGTCGGCCGAGGACTGACGAAACGATAGCCACAGCTACACTCCTGCACCTGTGCAGCCAGATCAATGGTCCGGAACTCTGCACTGCCGCACGCGTCGCAGGATGAAACACGCTCCTCGCTGACGAACTTACGTTCTCCCACCATACTGCATCTGAAGTGTACCTGGAGCCGAACCGGACAATCGTGCCAAGGAGATCGTTCCGCGGCGGCTCTGCTGCGGTGCACCATGGCCACGGTCGAGGAGGCATTCGGCGCTCCTCGACGGCAAGGTCCGAGCAATCGAATGGACGCCGCGATGCTCCGATCAGTGCTTGAGGCCGCCGCCCATAATGGCCTCGCGCGGCGCCCCGTCCGCATCACACCGCGCTCAAAGCTTCCTTGTTATGGGCACCAACTGGGCCGAGACGAGCAACCAGGCGACCGTTGCTCCGATCGAAGGCAGTCGCCGAACCCCATCCGCGTCAGCTCACGCGCTCTCGTCGACTCCACGACCGCGGCCGCCTGAGGTAGGTACATGGACCGGTTGGGCGACACCGGTTCATCACCAGTGGTGGCAGGAGCCGAAACTGCCATCCGGCTGCCCCAGGTCGGCGCGGTTCAGCTGCGTACGATACGTCCGAAGCCCTTGCCCTCGGCAGGACCGCCTCCTCTGGCAATCAGAGCCCGAGCGCGGCGACGTCTTCCAGGTGCCGCTGCAACATCCGAACGTACTGGGCCAGTGAGAAGCGCTCGGCCGCCGCCCGACGGGCCGCCCTCCCCATCTGGCATCGCCGCTCCGGGTCCACGAGCAGCTCTGAGATGGCGGCCCGGAGCGCATGGGGGTCCCCGGGCGGCACGGTTACGGTCGCGTCCGCTACCAGCAGCTCACGCTGGCCCTCGGTGGCGGTCACGATCACCGGCCGCCCCATGGCCATCGCCTCCAGGATCGTGGTCACTCCCGCCTGGAAGTCGGTCGGCAGCAGCGGCACCACCACCACGCTGGCCTGGGCATAGAGATCACGAAGGCGGACGGGCTCCGCAAACCCGATCTCGAAGTTGCTCGGCCAGCGTTGCGGTCGACGCTCGGTGGCCGACGGCGAGTACCGGCTGCCGGCGGCGACAAAGACCCTGACCGGCAGCCCCTCGCAGGCCCCGGCCAGGGTGGCGTAGTCGCGGTGCTCGCGACCGGCAGCCACCACCAGCCCCTCGACCTCCGACGGCCGGGGAGCCCAGAACTCGGTATCGACCGAATAGGGCACCAGCGCCACCTTGTCGTCCGGAATGCCCAGCCGCCGGGTCAGTGCCAGCTGGCGTGGCGAGTGGACCAAGATCCGGCTGATGTCGTCCTGGGCTCGCAGGATCCGGAAGAACGGCCACTTGGTCCTGGTGGTGAGGTGGTGGCCGAGCATGAGATGCGGGACGCGACGGCGGGCGGCGCGCATGGCCAGTGCCAGCGGGATGCCGACGTGCTCGCCGTCGGAGAAGACCACCTGGCACCCTCGGCGGCGGCCGAGGGCCGCCCACGCGTGCTGCGCCGCCAGCCAGGGCGAGCGCCGGCGCCCTGCCCGCCGGAGTCGAGACCAGTCCAGCAGCTCCACCCCCAGTGCCTCCAGGCACAGGTACTCGGGGCACGGCCGCCGCCCCTCCTCCACCTCCCGCCGAAGGTCGGGATTCACCCGTTCCGAGACCAGCATCAGGGTCCCGCGCAGGCTCACGATCCCGCAGCCCCGACCGGCACGACCGTCGGCCGCCGGCGGGGCTCGATCCGGGAGAGCCGCCGGCGCAGCCGTGCCAACGGCCGCTCCAGCCCGTGGTGGATGGCGGCGGCCAGGCCCAGCGAGACCGCTCCCCCGACCAGCGCCTGGATCACTGCCGGGGCGTGCAAGTGGGCGTCGACGCCGAACAGGACGGTGGCGTGGAGCAAGTAGAGCGCGTAGGAGAGGGCGCCCAGGTAGCGCATCCAGGGCCAGTTGAGGACCGGGAAGAGGAACCAGCGGGGGAAGCGAACCGCCACCACGAACACGGGCGCCAGCCCGATGCCCTGGATGGTGTAGGCGAACGCCTGCTGGAACCAGGGGGCGGAGATGGCCAGGCTGAGCAGCACCGCGCCGGCGCCGAGGGGGAAGGCGATCAGCTTCCACCAGTCGCCGCTGAAGGGCAGCTGGTCCAGGAAGGGATTGCCGATCACCGCCAGCGCACATCCGAACAGGATCGAGTCGATCCGGGTGTCGGTGGCGACGTAGGTGCGGTCCTTGGCACTGTGGAAGACGAAGACGAGCAGGCAGCGCCAGGCCAGCACCAGGGCACAGAGGCCAAGCAGGACCGCCGCCTGACGGCGGCGCGAGGACACGAACCGCTGCAGGCCGGCGTAGAGCACCGGGAAGAAGAGGTAGAAGTGCTCCTCGACGGCCAGCGACCAGAAGATCCAGGTGCCGGGCGCATGGCCGGTCCACCAGCCCCGGGCGATCACCCAGTAGTTGGTGAGGTAGAAGGCCTGCGCCAGGATCCCGCCCCCGCTCAAGGGAGGACCGCTCAAGGGGCCCGACACCGTCAGCAGGGTGGCGACGGCGAAGACCAGGTAGAAGGGGGGCAGGATGCGCAGCACCCGGCGCAGGTAGAAGTCACGGATGCTGATCGAGCCGGTGCGCTCGAACTCGATCCGGAGCAGGGTGGTGATGAGGTAGCCGCTGAGGAAGAAGAAGATCGTCACCCCGAACTGGCCGGGCAGGAACCGGCTGAGGCCGGCATGGGCAAAGAAGACGATGCCGATGGCGACCGCCCGCAACCCATCCAGCGAGGGGATGTCGGTGCTCCCGCGCCGCTTCATGGGCGGGCTTCCGCCGGCAACCGCCAGGTCCGCTCCGGGCGCCCGAGCAGGATCGAGTCCACCGCTTCCACCCCCTGCATCACCGAGTGATCCATGTTGCTGACCTCGTAGAGCCAGGCCCCGAACCGGCCCCGGGAGAGGATCCCGTGATGCAGCAAGAAGGGCTGGATAGCGGCCAGCGCCCGGTCCCGGTCCAGCGTCGGCACCGGATAGAAGTGCTCGACCTCGATCACCCGGGTGGCGACGATGCGGGCCAGGTCCTCCGCCTCCAGCAGGCGGGTGGCGATCAGGCCCTCCACCACCCGGTCCACGATCGTGGCCGCGCACTCGGGCTTGTAGGCCGAGGACGACGTCTCGGTGAGCAGGAGCAGGTGGCCCGGCGGGGCGATGTTGGGCGAGTAGTTGGAGAGGAAGGTCACCCGGTAGAAGGGGCAGTCGTCCTCGGGGAAGTAGGCCCAGCACTTGGTGGTCGGGCAGGGGCGGGCGACGCCGACGCCGACCACCAGGCCGCTGGAATGGTGTAGCCCCCGCGCCGCCTCCAGCAGCCGCTCGGGGACGGGGCGCAGCATCCGCAACAGCAGCGGGAGCGGGACCGCCGAGATGACCCGGTCGTAGCGGTCCTCGGCCCCGTCTCGGGTTCGCAGCACCCGCCGCTCGAGGTCGATCTCCACCACCTCCTGCTCCAGCCGGAGGTGGTGGCGCACATAGGGGAGGAAGCGCTCGTAGAGGCCGCCGGTGCCCCCGAAGAGCGGATAGCGGAAGGTGTTGTTGGGGCCCCAGCTGACCTCGTCCCGGCCGTGGACCAGATTGGCCAGGACCTGCTTCAGGTCGACCACGCTCACCCGCTCGGCGATCCAGTCCTTGCTCATCGACTCGAGCGGATGCGCCCAGACCTTGAAGTTGTAGGGGCGCATGAAGTGGCGGGCGATCCCGCTTCCGAAGCTCACGTCCACCCACTCGGCGAAGTTGGACGCGCTGGCCGGCACGGCCCCCTGGACGTCGACCAGGCCGTGCAGGCACTCGAGCAGCACGTCGGGCGGGAGGTAGCGGACGTTGTTCTGGAGCGGGTAGGGGATCCACCGGCCGCGCATCCAGATCCAGCTCTCGCGCTGGAGCCGAGTGAAGTCGGACCCCAGCAGCCGGTCGACCAGGCGGTCGAAGTACTCGTAGTGGGAGAACATGACGTGGCCGCCGATGTCGTAGGTGAAGCCGGCGCGGTCGCGGACGCTGCCGGCCAGCCCGCCCACGCGATCGCTGCGCTCGTAGACCACCCAGTCGCGATGTCCCAGCTCGTTGAGCCGGTACGCCGCCCCCAGCCCCACCGGCCCGGCGCCGACGATGGCGACCCGCTGGCCCATCTCAGGCACCCGCCTCCGGGAGTCGATAGAGGCGGTGCTGGCGGTCGAGCGCAAACCGCAGCGAGCGCCCCATTCCCCGGGCCACGCCGACCAGGAAGGTCCACTCCATGCCGTTGCGGTTGCGGCGGAGCGAGTGCGCCAGCCCGCGAGCGGCCTGGGTGGCGGCCTGCTGGAGCAGCAGGCGGGCGGCACCCAGGTCCCCGGTCCGGAGGTGCTTGGCGTAGAACCCGCCCACCCCGACCCCGTAGGAGCGAACCGTCGCCGGCCACTCCCCATGGGAGCGGAACCCGTAGTGGTAGACGACCGCCTCCGGCTCGAGCAGGATCGACCAGCCGGCACGGAAGGTCCGGTAGGCGAGATCGAAGTCCTGGGCCGACTCCAGGGGACCGCCGCCGCCCAGGACCTCGTCGAAGCCGCCGAGCGCCTCCAGCAGCTCCCGCCTGGCCGCGAAGTTAGCCCCCATCCCGGTCACCCGGAAGCCGTGGCGGCGGTCGAGCAGGCGACGCTCGGGGATGGGCAGCCCGGGCGTGATCCCGACCACGTTCTCAGCCGAGCGGAGCTCGGGCGGGATCAGGACCTGGCCGTAGAGCAGCCCCGCCTGGGGATGGCTGGCGAGGCCCGTCTGCACCGCCTGCAGCCAGTCGGGATCGGCCACGCAGTCGTCGTCGGTAAAGGCGACAACGGAGGCCACGGTGGCGGCGGTGGCAGCGTTGTAGGCATGGGAGAGGCCGGGGCGCCTGGGCCGCAGGTAGCGGAAGCGGGGATCCGCGCGCCGACGCCGCTCCACCTCCCGCTCCGTCTCGTCGTCGCGGCTCTGGTCCACCACCACGACCTCGAAGTCGGCACCACGCTGTCCGGCCAGGCTGTCGAGGGTCCGCCGCAGCGTCTGCGGGCGATCCCGGGTGCAGACCACCACCGCCATCAGCGGGGTCATCCTGGCCCCCCGACGGGGACCCGCTCGCCGATCAGCCGCACCGCCTCTTCCCCCAGAGCCTCGTGCACGCCCAGCCAGTAGTGCAGGTTGAAGATCGCGCTGCAAACGGCCAGCGAGGCCCGTCGGGCTCCCAGCCGCAGGGTCGCGGTGGCGGCGGCCGCAGCCAGCGGGTCGAGCAATCGGTGGAGGTGGCGATGGCGAAGTCCGAACCGGATCAGCCGGCGGGTCGCGGGGTGGCGGTGGCGGTACTCGCCCAGCACCCGCTCCTCGGTGGTGCCGAAGAGCACGTCGTTGCGGCCGTACTGGCGGGCGGCGGCGAGCAGGGTGGGGTACGAACGCCGGGCGACGTGGAGGCCGGCCGCCGCCGGCCTGAACTCGAACTCCAGACCCCGCTCCCGCAGGCGCAGCGCCAGCTCGATGTCCTCGGCCCGTCGGAAGCGGACGTCGAAGCCCCCGGCCCCGACCAGGTGCTCGCGCCGGACCGAAGCGTTGCCGGTGTAAAACTGCCAGGGGGTGGGCGGGAAGCGTCCCGAGCGCATGGCCTCGTACTGCCGGGCCAGCTGGGCCGCCTCCCAGCGAACCCAGGGCGAGGGCTCGTCGGGCCGCCCCAGCAGCGGGCCGATCACGACCAGCTGGTCGTGGCCACGGTGGGCTCGAGCGTGCTCGGCGACCAGGTGCGGGCAGGGGATGACGTCGTCGTCCAGGAACACCACCACCTCGCCACGGCTCTGCTCGACCCCTAGGTTGCGGGCTGCCGCCGGCCCCCGGTTGGGCTGCTGCAGCACCCGGACCGGGCAGGGCAGCCGCCGGCTCCGGACCACGTCGGCCGAGCCGTCGTTGCCACCGTCGCAGACCACCACCACCTCGAGGTCCTGGGCGGGGTGGTCCTGGGCTGCCAGCCCATCCAGCACCAGGCGCAGAGTGTCGGGGCGCCGGTAGGTGGGGATGACGACCGAGACCTCAGGCCTCACCATCCCGTCCTCTCCAGGCGAACCAGGCAGACCTCGAACGGCGCCAGCATGAGGGCGGTGCCGCCAGCCATCGTCGGCCCGGGCACGATCCGGCCGCTCCCGGGTGGGATGCAGAAGGGGGTCTGGTCCAGGCCGTGCCCGGCCTCGACCCGCACCCGGCTGGCCGATCCCGGCGAGGTGTTGGCCAGGACCACGTCCAGCTCCCCGCTGCCGGAGTGGCGGGCAGCGTAGGCGGCGATGGGGCCCGGCGCGCTCACGGGCAGGGAGATGTCCCCAAAGGCGGCTCCCTGCCCGTCGTAGTTGCGATAGAGACGGAAGGCGGCACCGGCCGGGCTCCGGGGGGGCGGATAGGTCCAGTAGGAGGCGAGGTCCACCCCCTCCCGCCCGAAGATGCCGAGGACCTCGGCCAGCGCCACCGCCCCGCTGGCGTCCTCCTCCCCGCCCCAGTTGTACTCGGTGATCGCCAGCTTGGTCCCCGGATAGGCCTGGGCGATCCAGCGCTTGAGGCGGGGGATCAGCATCACGGTAGCGTCGATCCAGGACTCGTCCCGATAGGTCGGGTCCCAGAGGCTGCGGGTGGAGCGGATCCGGAGCGAGCGGGTGGCAGGATCGGCGGCATTCCCGACCACGCCCGGCGCCTGGGGATAGTAGTGGACGTCGAGGTAATCGACCAGCCGGGTGTGCCGGGCGGCATCCAGGCGCCGCATCTGGGCCAGCCACCACTCGAGGAACGGACCCCCGCCGTGACGCTGGCTGTCGGCGTGGGTGGCATAGTCGTCGCTGCCCCGGTCCAGCGCGGAGTAGAAGTAGGCGGTCCAGCCCGACACGTCCGGGCCCAGCAGCTGGGCCCCGGGATCGACCGCCTTCACCGCTGCGGCGTACTGGCGGTAGTTGGCCAACATGGCCTCGTAGCCCATCTCCACCGGGTGGACGTCGGTGTGGTTGACCGACCAGAGGTCGGGCTCGTTGTCCATGGCAAAGAAGCGCACCCCGGCCGGGGCGGCGCCGAAGCGCTCCACCAGGTGATGGACCCACTCGTCCTGGTAGACGGCGGGGGCGGACGGAGGGGGCGG
>CADDZO010000168.1 GCA_902812395.1 bacterium
CCACCCGCCGCCCTGCTTGCGGCCCTGGAGGGGGCGCTGCCCCGCCGCGACCTGGAGGGGCGGCGGGTGGTGGTCACGGCCGGGGGGACGCGGGAGCCAATCGACCCGGTGCGCTACATCGGCAACTACTCGAGCGGAAAGATGGGCCACGCCCTCGCCCTGGCGGCCAGGCAGCGCGGGGCCCAGGTGTCGCTGGTGACGACGGTGGCGGCCCCGGACCACCCCGGGCTGGAGGTCCAGCTGGTAGAGACCGCGGAGGAGATGCTGGCCGCGCTTCGACCCCTGCTGGCGGACGCGGACCTGCTGGTGATGGCGGCGGCGGTGGCCGACTTTCGCCCCGCCCGCCGGGAGCCGGCCAAGATCCGACGCGAGGAGCGCGAACGGCTGGTCGTGGAGCTGGAGCGCAACGTCGACGTGCTGGCCGAGCTTGTGAGGGGGCAGGAGCACCTCTTCCGGCTCGGCTTCGCTGCCGAGGACCTGGACCTCGATGCCCGGGCGCGGGCCAAGCTTGAGCGCAAGGGTCTGGACGCGATCTTCGCCAACGACATCTCGCAGCCCGGGATCGGTCTCGGCGCCGACGACAACGCCGGCGTCCTGCTCTTCCGTGACGGGAGCCGGGCGGAGTTCGAGCGGATGCCGAAGCGGATGCTGGCGGAGCGGCTTCTGGACGCGGTGGTGCCCCGGCTGCCGCCCCGCCGACGCTAATCCGACCCGCAGCCGAGCCCGATCGGTTCCTGGCAAGGCCAGCGCTTTCACGATCATGTGGATGGCGGTCCGGGATCGTAGTGCCCTCCGCGGTCCTCGGGTCGGCGGCAATGGCACCGGTACCCTTCCTGGGTGCTGTACGCGGAGGTCGCGGTCGAGGCCGCCCGCGGCTTCGGCCAGGAGACCTACACCTATGCGGTGCCGGAGGGGGTGGAGGTTGTACCCGGGCACCGGGTGTGGGTGCCTTTTGGGCGTCGCGGCTCCTTCGGCTACGTCATCGAGCTGGGGGCCGAAACCCCCGAGCGTGAGGTCAAGCCGATCGAGCGGGCCGATCCCGATCCACTGCTGCTTCCCCACCAGATCGAGCTCGCCCGCGCCATCGCCATCCGCTACTGGGCGCCCCTGATCGAGTGCCTGCGGGCGATGCTGCCACCCCGGGTGCGCCGGGCTCGTGGCACCGACGCTCCCTCCTCACGCCAGCAGCGACGCAGCCGTTTGCTCGAGTTCACCCAACCGACCCGTGCGGCGGAGCCGGGGCCCAACCTCACCCCGGATCAGCTTCGGGCCCTTAAGACCATCCGAGCCGAGCCGGCGGTGCTGCTGCACGGGGTGACAGGGAGCGGCAAGACCGAGGTCTACATGGCTGCGGCCGCCGAGGTCCTGGCCCGAGGCCTGCGGGTGCTGGTGCTGGTTCCGGAGATCTCACTCACGCCGCAGCTGGTCGAGCGCTTCCGAAGCCGGCTGGGGGTGCCGCTGGCCGTCCTGCACAGCGGACTCAGCGAGGTCGAGCGCGCCCAGCAGTGGTGGCGGGCTCGCCGGGGCGAGGTGGCGCTCGTGATCGGCAGCCGCTCAGCTGTGTTCGCCCCCCTTCCCAGACTGGGGCTGGTCTGCCTGGACGAGGAGGGATCGTCGGCCTTCAAGCAGGATCGGACACCGCGCTACGAGACCGGCTGGGTCGCCCGCCGCCTGGCCCAGGCCACCGGGGCCAAGCTGGTGCTCGGCTCCGCCACCCCCAGCGTCGCCACCTACAGCCAGGCCCGATCTGGGGCGCTGGCGCTGGCCCAGCTTCCCGGACGGGTGGTGGGCCACGCTGCCGAGGTGCAGCTGGTGGACATGCGGGCCGAGCGCCGTGGCTCCTTGCCCCTGGCCTCGCCCCTGATCGAGGCGGTCGGGGAGGCGCTGGAGAACGGCGAGCAAGCGATTCTGTTCCTCAACCGGCGGGGCGCAGCCACGTTCGTGCTCTGCCGGGAATGTGGTCACTCGGTCCAGTGCGCCGGCTGCTCTGTCTCGATGGTCGAGCACCGGGAGCTGGGCGGCCTCCACTGCCATTACTGCGGCTACACGCAGCCCGTCCCCGAGTGCTGCCCGGCCTGTGGATCGCTCCAGATCCGGGCCATGGGGATGGGGACCCAGCGCCTGGAGGGGCTGGCCCGCCGGCTCTGGCCCCAGGCCAGGGTGCTGCGGCTGGATCGAGATGCCGCTACTCGTCCGGACGGCTACTTCGAGATCCTCGAGACCTTTGCCTCCGGCGGCGCCGACATCCTGGTCGGGACCCAGCTCGTGGCACGCGGCCTGGACCTGGAGGCGGTGACCGTGGTCGGCGTGGTCGACGCCGATCTTCCCCTCCACTTCCCTGACTACCGCTCGGCCGAGGTCGCGTTCTCGCTGGTGACCCAGGTCGCGGGCAGAGCCGGGCGGCGCGGCCGCCCGGCTCGGGTGGTGGTCCAGACGTTCAACCCCGACCATCCCAGCCTCAGGTTCGCAGCCACGGGCGATTACCTGGGGTTCTATTTGGCGGAACTTCCCTCTCGGCAGGCCTTCTCGTTCCCGCCCTACGCCGACCTGGCGGTGCTCACCTACGCCCACCGCGATCCCGACCGGGCGGCAGCTACTGCCGCCGAGGCGGCCGAACAGCTGGCCTCGGCCCTGGTTCGGGAGCGAATCGACGGCATCCGTCTCCAGGGTCCTGCCCCGGCCTTCATCCACCGGCTCCGCGGCGACTACCGCTGGCAGATTACGCTCCGGGGGGAGCGGCTGGAGCGCATGCGCGAGCTGATCCCCGGGGGCAAGGGTTGGTCGGCAGACGTCGACCCGTTCTTCTGAGGCGCGGGGGAGGTGAAATCATGGGTTTGCCGGTGGTCTGTGCGCGTCGGGTGCGCCGGCGTGGTGCGTGTACAGTCCATGGATCGTCGGCGCTTGGAGGTGAGCGATGGAACCGGTGGTTGCGACGCGGCAGGGCAGGGTACGCGGGAAGGCGGAGGACGGCGTCGTCGGCTTCTACGGCATCCCCTACGCGGCCAGCCCGTTTGGCGAACGGCGCTTCAGGCCCCCGGTTCCAGCACCCTCATGGGACGGCATCCGCGATGCCGCTACCTACGGCCCCACCGCCCCTCAGCCCCAGTACGAACCGCCGTACGATCGCATCCTGGCCAATCCCCTGATCCCAGGGGAGGAGTGCCTCAACCTCAACGTCTGGACCCCGGATCCGGGAGCTCGCCTGCCGGTCATGGTCTGGGTCCACGGCGGTGCATTCCTCTACGGCAGCGGTGCGGTCCCGCAGTACCGGGGCGCCGCCTTCGCACGCGACGGGGTGGTCGCGGTCACCATCAACTACCGGCTCGGGGCCGAGGGCTTTCTGGGCCTCGAGGACGGCTGCCCCAACGCTGGCCTGCTCGACCAGGTGGCGGCCCTGGAGTGGGTCCAGGACAACATCGCCGCGTTTGGCGGCGACCCGAGCCGGGTGACCGTGGCGGGCGAGTCGGCAGGGGCGATGAGCGTAGCCACCCTGATGGCCACGCCCCGGGCGAAGGGCTTGTTCGGGGCCGCCATCGCTCAGAGCGGGGCCGGCCACCACGTCCTGAGCTCGGTCACTGCCGGGCGGGTGGCCGGCTATCTGGCCCAGCGCTTGGGGGTGCCGGCCAAGCGGCAGGCGCTGGCGGCCGTTCCGGTAGAGGACACGCTGCGGGCGGTGCGGGGTCTCGTCCAGGAGGCGTTCCTCCAGCGCGATCCCGAGCGCTGGGGCGAGATCGTGCTCAACCAGATGGTGTTCGAGCCGGTGATTGACGGTGAGGTGCTGTCCCAGCGGCCGATCGATGCGGTCAGCTCCGCAGTCGCCGCTGGCGTTCGCCTGCTGGTGGGGACCAACGCCGACGAGGAGCGCTTCTTCCTGGTTCCCCAGGGGGCCATCGATGCCATCGACGAACCCACTCTGGCCCTCACCGCTGCTGCCCTCGGCCTGGGGTCCGAGGGGATCGACCGGTACCGACGGCCGGATGCTACGACGGGCGACGTCTTCGCGGCCATGCTCGGGGACTGGTTCTTCCGGATCCCGGCGCTTCGCCTGGCCGAGGCAATGGTGGCTAGGGGGAACGCCGCTCACGTCTACGAGTTCACCTGGCGCTCGCCTCTCTTCGGGGAGCGGCTGGGGAGCTGCCATGCGCTTGAGATCCCTTTCGTGTTCGACACCCTGGACGCGGAGGGCACAGAGCTGTTGACCGGCCCCCACCCGCCCCGGGATCTGGCTGATGCCATGCACCGGGCCTGGGTGGCGTTCGTGGTCGAGGGCGATCCTGGCTGGCCCCCCTACGATCTGCAGCGGCGGGCGGTGATGCGCTTCGGCGAGCGTTCCCGAGTGGAGGACGACCCGGGCGGCGATCGACGCCGGCTCTGGGAAGGCATCCGGTAGCTTGGCAGGCGTCGGATACGGTCGTGGTTCCCGGCCGACGGCAACCTGGGAGCCGCCACCGCTTGACGCCTTAGTCGCCTGGGTAGAATCGCGGGACGGTGGCGGTTCGTGAGATCCTGACCTTCGACCACCCGATCCTCCGCCAGAAGGCGAGGAAGGTGGCACGGGTGGACGCCTCGGTGGTGCGCCTTCTCGACGACCTCGCGGAGACCATGTACGCGGCCCCGGGGGCCGGGCTAGCGGCCCCTCAGATCGGGGTGCCGCTGCGGGTCTGCGTGGTCAAAGGCGACGATAACCAGCACTGGTCGCTGGTCAACCCGGTGCTGGTCCGCTGGGAGGGGTCCCAGGTGGGGCCGGAGGGATGTCTCAGCCTGCCCGGCTGGGTGGGCGAGGTCGAGCGGTACGAGACCGTCTGGGTCAGGGCCCTGAACCGCAAGGGGAAGGAGATCAAGGTCAAGGCCAGCGGCTTCACCGCCCGCGCCTTCCAGCACGAGATCGACCATCTGGATGGAATCCTGTTCACCGATCGCCTGACCAGCCTCGAGACCCTGAAGCGGGTCGAGGAGCTGGAGGCGGGTGAGCTGGAGGCGGTCCGCGGCTGAGCCGCGCCGGACTGTCGCGGTGGAGGAGACACCGTCTGACTCCGACGGGGCGATGGACATCGTGTTCATCGGCACTGCGGCCTTCGCCGTTCCGTCGCTGCGTGCGCTAGTGGCTGCCGGGCACCGCATCCGGCTGGTGGTGACCCAGCCCGACCGGCCCGGCGACCGCTTACGGCTGACGCCGCCGCCGGTCAAGCTAGCGGCCCGGGAGCTGGGGCTGGAGGTCTACCAGCCGGACCGCATCCGGGACCCGCAGTGCGTGGAGCGGCTGGCAAAGCTGGCGCCGGAGCTGATCGTGGTTGTCGCCTACGGGCAGATCATCCCCCGCTCGGTGCTGGCCATCCCGCCTCGGGGCGTGATCAACGTCCACGCCTCCCTGCTCCCCCGCCATCGCGGCGCTGCCCCGGTCAACCATGCCATTCTGGCCGGTGACCGGACCACTGGGGTCACGATCATGCTCATGGACGAGCAGCTCGATCACGGGCCGGTGCTGGCGAGCCGCGAGGTCGAGGTGGGACGCCAGGACGCCCAGCAGCTGTCAGAGCGGCTGGCCTGCATCGGGGCCGACCTGCTAGTGGAGACCCTGGCTCGGCTGGACCGGATCACGCCGGTGGAGCAGGACCACGCCGCCGCCACCCTGGCTCCCAGGCTGACACGCCAGGACGGGGAGCTGGACTGGGAGCTGGACGCGGCCGAGATCGATCGCCGGGTGCGTGGGCTGCAGCCCTGGCCGGGGGTGACGCTACCCCTGGCGGGGGAGCGGGTGAAGGTCCTGCGGGGACGGCCGCTCGACGGCTCGGGGGCTCCGGGACAGATCCTGCGCCGGAGCCGGGAGGGGGTGGAGGTGGCGGCCGGCCGGGGCTCCTATCTGCTCGAGGTGGTCCAGAGACCAGGGCGCCGGCCGGCGCCGGCACAGGCGGTGGTCCGTGCCTGAGAAGCGCACCCGCGATGTCGCGGTCAACCGCCGCGCCCGCCACGATTACTTCATCGAGGAAACCCACGAGGCGGGGATGGTGCTGGTGGGGACCGAGGTGAAGTCACTGCGAGAGGGGCGGGTCAATCTCCGAGACGGTTATGTGCGGGTAGACTCGACCGGCGCCTGGCTGGAGAACGTGCACATCAGCCCGTATCCCCAGGGCGGGTACGTCAACCACGACCCGTTGCGTCCGCGCAAGCTGCTGTTGCACCAGCGTGAGATCGCGGGACTGATCGGGAAGGTCCGACAGAAGGGCTACGCTTTGATCCCGCTGCGGGTCTACTTCTCCCGCAACCATGCCAAGGTCGAGATCGGCCTGGGCCGGGGCAAGCGAGAGTACGACAAGCGCCAGGCGTTGGCCGAGGCCGACGCCCGGCGCGAGATGGAGCGGGCGCTGCGTCGCTGACCTCAGGCGGCGAGTCGGATCCCGATCGCCCGGAGCCGCCGATTGAGGGAGTTCATGGCGAACTCCAGCAACTCCTGCTCACTGTGGCCGTACTCGGTCAGGTAGGTGGGGTCCGGGGGCTCGATCGTGCCCGAGATCAGCGGCAGGCACTCGACCAGCGTCCTCTGGATCAACGGTGCGAAGCGCTCCGGGTCCTCCTGCACGGCATCGTGGAGCACCTTGATGCCGAAGCTGACGTGGCGTGACTCGTCCCTGGCCACGGCGGTGAAGCCCTGGTAGAAGCCGCAGTGGGTGAGCTCGCGCTCGCGCATCGTCTCCAGCTCGAAGCGCTGCCCGGTCAGGGCCAGCGTTGCCTCGATCACCAGGTGGTAGATCGTCACCCCCTTCACGAAGGCGTCGTAATCGCTGGGATCGGTGGCCAGGCGGCGCGCAATGCTGGGCAGGCGGTCATAGAAGAGGGTGTTGTAGCCCTCGTTCACGGTCGGCCGGACCTGGTCGAGGAGGGTCTTCATGTCGGCGGCGTCGGTGCCGACCACCTCTCGCCACCAGCGGTCGAAGAAGACCGTGTGCCGGGCCTCGTCCACCATCTGGGTGGAGAGGAAGACCTCGATTTCGGGAGTGGGTGCGGCCCACACAAAGGGAGCGAGGGTTGCTGTCACCCGCTCCTCGCCGTTGAAGAAGAGGCGGCGGCCCCACAACGTCGCCTGGCGTTCGTGCTCCGTCGCCTGCTCCCAGATCTGGCGGTCAGGTCCGAAATCCAGGTCGGAGACCGCCCACTGCTGGGTCTCCCAACGCCAGTACAGCTCGCGGTAGCTCGGCATCCGCTCCAGCCCGCGGTCGATGAAGCTCAAGACGTCGTCAATCCGGATGTCACCGAGCTCCCTCAAGCTGGCCCGGGCGATGCGCTGCATCGTCGGGTCGAGCTCTTCAACCTGTGCCGTCATCCCACACCTCCGTCTGAGCGATCGCCGCCGCCAGGCGGCACCCGGCTTCGATCAGGACCGGCTTGTCAGGCCGTCCCTGCTGGAGCCACCAGAGCGCCAGCTCATGCATCATCCCGGCCAGTGCGTGGGCTCTCAGCTTGCCCGCCACGACGCCGTCCTGGAGCAGCCGGATGAAGTGGTCCCAGAGCTCCTGGAAGAGACGCTGAAAGGCAGGTTCGGCAGAGACCACCTGGCGGAAGAAGACGCGGTAGCAGGACCCCTCGGCCTCGACGAAGTCGAGGTAGGCAGCCACGCTGGCGCGGAGCGGGTCAGGGGCCGAGCGCGCCTCCAGCAAACGTCGGGCCAGGTCCCGCGCGGCGCCCACCACCAGCTCCGTGAAGAGCTGCTGCTTGCCAGAGAAGTGCTGGTAGAGGAGCGCTTCCGAGATGCCGGCCGCGGCCGCGATCTCCCGGGTGGTGGCTCCGTGATAGCCAGCTCGGCCGAATACGGACTTGGCTGCCGCCAGGATCTCCTGACGGCGCTCCTCCGCGGAGAGCCGGGGCCGGAAGGCTGGTGCCGGCCTGATCATGAGTGGACGCCCACTTAGCTTACGAAGGTGTAGGCGGCAGTCAAGGGCGCTGAAACTGTTGGCGTTTGAACCTATGATAG
>CADDZO010000169.1 GCA_902812395.1 bacterium
GGGCCGGGCGGGCGCCGTCCGGAGCCGCAGCCCGGCGCTGAGGGGCGCTGGCCCGTGCCAGCGGCGATTCCGGCTGTGGCGGCTGGGCGGCCGTGACCTGGACCCGGAACATGTTCGCCACGATCTCTGCCCGCATGGCCTCGGTCAGCTCGTTGAACATCGTGAAGGCCTCGCTCTTGTACTCCACCAGCGGGTCGCGCTGGCCGTAGGCCTGGAGCGTGATGCCCTCACGGAAATGCTCCATCTGGGTCAGGTAATCGATCCATTTCTGGTCGATGGTCCGCAGCATCACGAACCGCTCGACTTGGCGGCAGAGTTGCGGGTCGCCGAGCTGCGCCTCCTTCTGCTCGTAGGCCTTGACAGCAGCTTGGTAGAGGAACTCCACCAGGTGCTCCTTGCCGTGTCGTAGCTCCTCCTCCGGGACTGTCGTCCCGGGCGCAATAGGGAAGTAGTGAGAGAGATAGGTGACGAGGCCGTCGATGTCCCACATGTCGTAGTGGCGGCCCTCGCAGTGTCCCTCCACCCCCTGCTCGATCAGCTCGCGCATGAAGCCGAGGATGTTCTCCCTGGTGTCAGCTCCCTCAAGAATCTTCCGCCGCTCGCCGTAGATCACCTCGCGCTGCTTGTTCATCACGTCGTCGTACTCGACCACGTGCTTGCGGGCATCGAAGTTCATGCCCTCGACCTTCTTCTGCGCGTTCTCGATCTGCTTGGCGACCCAGCGATGCTCGATCGGCTCGACCTCGAGCCTGTCCATGAGGGCACCGATGCGGTCGGCTGCAGGGCCGAAGACCCGCATCAGGTCGTCCTCCAGGGAGATGAAGAAACGGCTGGACCCGGGGTCCCCCTGGCGACCGGCGCGACCCCGCAGCTGATTGTCGATGCGGCGGCTCTCGTGGCGCTCGGTGCCGATGATGTGGAGCCCGCCCGCCTCCGCCACCCCCGGCCCCAGCACGATGTCGGTGCCCCGGCCAGCCATGTTGGTCGCGATCGTCACCATCCCCGCCTGCCCGGCCTCGGCCACGATCGCCGCCTCCCGCTCGTGCTGCTTGGCGTTGAGCACGTTGTGCGGGACCCCCCGCTTCTCCAGCATGCGGGAGAGCCGCTCCGACTTCTCGACCGAGACGGTCCCCACCAGGCAGGGCCGTCCGGCCTTGCGCATGGCCAGGATCTCCTCGATCACGGCATTGAACTTCGACTGCTCGGTCTTGTAGATGACGTCCGGGAAGTCCTCGCGGATCATCGGCTTGTGGGTGGGGATGGGGACCACCTCCAGGCCATAGATCTTGTGGAACTCCTCGGCCTCGGTCAACGCGGTCCCGGTCATGCCAGCCAATTTGTCGTAGAGGCGGAAATAATTCTGGAGCGTGATCGTGGCCAGCGTCTGCATCTCCTGCTGGACCTTGAGGCCCTCTTTGGCCTCGACTGCTTGGTGCAGCCCGTCGGACCAGCGCCGGCCGGGCATGGTTCGGCCGGTGAACTCATCTACGATCACCACCTCGCCGTCGCGAACGATGTAGTGGTCGTCGCGATGGTAGAGGGCCTTGGCCTTGAGTGCCTGGTTGATCTGGTGGGCCTCGGCGACGTGCTCGATGTCGTAGATGTTCTTGATGCCGCTCATCCGCTCCATCTTTCGGATGCCTTCCTCGGTCAGCGAGACGGAGCGGTACTTCTCCTCGACGATGTAGTCGACATCCTCCTGCAGACGAGCCGCGTAGCGCGCGTACTCGTAGTACTTCTCGGTCGACTCGGTGGCCTGCCCAGAGATGATGAGCGGGGTTCTGGCCTCGTCGATCAGGATCGAGTCCACCTCGTCCACGATCGCGTAGTTCAGGCTGCGCTGGACGCACTCGTCGAGCGAAGTGGCCATGTTGTCCCGCAGATAATCGAAGCCGAACTGGGCATTGGTCCCATAGACGATGTCGCACCGGTAGGCCTCGGCGCGGGAGATGGGGCGAAGGTGCTGGAGACGGGGATCGGCATGGGCCTCGTCCACGTACTCGGGGTCGTAGATGAACGACGAGTCGGGCAGGTGGGGGTCGCCCACGATCACGCCCACGGTGAGGCCCAGCAGGTGGTAGGCAGGACCGTTCCAGCCGGCGTCACGTCGGGCCAGGTAATCGTTGACCGTGACCAGGTGGACGCCCTCGCCGGAGAGGGCATTCAGGACCAGGGGCAAAGCGGCGACCAGTGTCTTGCCCTCCCCGGTCAGCATCTCCGCGATCTTGCCCTGGTGGAGGACGATGCCGCCCACCAGCTGGACGTCGAAGGGCCGAAGTCCAATCGTGCGCCGGCAGGCCTCCCGGACCAGGGCATAGGTCTCGACCAGAAGATCGTCCAGGTCCTCGCCGTCGCGGGCGCGCCGCCGCAGCCCCTCTGCCCGCTCCCGGATTTCGGCATCCCTGAGCGCGCGCATCTCCGGCTCCAGCGCCCCGATCGCACGGGCCGTCTCCAGGTGACGGCGAACCTCCCGCTGGTTGGGGTCCAGAACCCGCAACAGACCCATGTCAGATCACCACCTGCTCGATTCTCCGCCCAGCGCCAGCGCTCCGGCGAACAGCGGACTCCCTGCGCCGTCAGGCGGACTGTTCGCCCGGCCCGGCGACAAAGTTCTCGCGTTCACCCGCCGGAGCCGGGGCAGAGCGTCGGCTCTCCGGGAGTCTCGGCACCGGCGCCGCCGCCGGTCTTGGGCTGGACCGTGCCGGCACCACGCGCCCTTCCCACGCGGCAGGGCGTGACCACGCGACCGTGGACGATCCACCGCAGCCACGGATGGGCCGGTGGGAGGAGGTCCGAGAATCTGCGGCTCGGTCCGGTTCAGGACCAGCACCTTCACCCGTGAGATCATACCTACGCCCCCACCTCACGCCTGGTTGGACGGGGTCTCTGCGTCTGTGCTCAGGTGCCGTTGACGTACCGTCAGTTGACATGCAGACCGGATTCGCCATCGACCCCCGACAACGGCTGGAGGCAGAGCGGGAGCAGGAGCTGGTGCGGCTGGGCGCCGACCTCGGTTACGACTCGGCCTGGACTCCGGCCGGGCCGGACGAGTCGGCCTTCGAGCGCTGTTTGCGCTGGCATCGGGCCAGCGGCCTCGAGGTCGGCATCTCGGTCGTCCCCGCCTCCGGTCGGGATCCGGCCTTCTACGCCAACGAAGCGATCCGGGTCTGGGAGGGCACCGGCGGCCGCTTCGTGCTCGGGGTCGGTAGCGGCCGGATGGCGCACCCGGCCGAGGAGATGCGCGCCTACCTGGAAGAGATGCGGCGATGGTTACCGGTTGGCCTGCCCGTCTATGTCGCCGCGCTGGGCCCACGCATGCTGCGGCTGGCCGCCGAGCTGGCCGACGGGGTGGCCCTCAACTGGTGCACGCCGGAGCAGGTGATCTGGTCTCGCCGCATCGTGGAGGAGGCGGCGGCCGGGGCAGGCAAGCCGACCCCGCGCATCGTCTCCTACATCCGCACCTGCGTCGCCCCGGACCCGGAGCAGGCCCGGACCTGCCTAGGACAAGCGGCGCTGGAGTATGCGCTAGGGCCGAGCGCCTATCGCCGCCACTTCAAGCGGATGGGATTTGGCCCCGAGCTCCAGCGCCTGGAGGCAGATGGCGGCCAGCCCTCCTCGGCCTTCCTGGCTGCGGCCGGGGCGGCGGGTGGTCCGGGTCAGGTCAGAGGGCAGTTCCTCCGCCTGGCCCAGGGGCTCGACCTGGCCATCGTGCGCCTCCTCGCCGTCGTGCCCGGCGACGCCGCCTCGGTGCGGCTGGCGCTGGAGGAGTGTCGGCCGGGCTGACCGAAACCTCGGCGGCGCAAGCCCCGCGCTTCAGCGCTGGGGACAAGCGGGCAGTTTGTAGACCAACAGTTGCTCCGTCGCAACAGTAGGAGGTGCCCCGCCTGGGGTCATCAAGCAGTAGAGCGAAGACCAAAAGCGGGTCTGAACGCACTCCGTCGTTCGTCTGCGATCTTCCCCTGCGGATCATTTCGGATGGGGCGCGTGTCCTGAACAGCCGGCTGGAGACGGCCCGGCAGATCTCCAACGCCTGTCTGGGCGAGGCACTTGGGCGAGCGCGGCTTCTGCGGGAACGGAAGACGTATCGTCAGGCGCAACGTCTGCCCAAGGGCGAGGCACGAAATGCCGCCTTTCGGACAGCTCGCCGGTCGGCGGAATTTCGACATGCGTGTCGAGGCGCTCCGTGAACGCTTGCTGCCGCAGTCGCGCCGCGTATCGCACAGAAGCTGGCCTCCCGCGCCTTCGCGGTCGCGAACGCCTGGCTGCTTGGGCGACGTGGCCGCACCCGCTTCAAGGGATTCCGCCAGATGAACACGGTGGGTACGTCCAACCACGCGGGCATCCGCTGGCGTGATGGTCACGTCGGATGGTTCGGGGTTGGTAACTGTTGGCGTTTGAACCTATGGTAGTAGGTAGGGGTGAATTGAAAGGACTGGGCGCGGCAACAAGGTGTTCATCCCATGACTGCCTACCGCTGGTTCCGGGAAGGCAAACTCCCGGTTCCCGCGCGCCCCGCCGGCCGGCTGATCCTGGTGGACCAGCCACCGGTCAGTGCCGTTCCAGGGATCACGGCCGTGGATGCCCGCGTGTCCTCCGCCGACCAGAGGTCTGACCTGGACCTAGAGGTTGCCCGGGTGACGGCATGGGCGGCAGCCCAGAGCTTGGCGGTGGGCCACGCGGGTTGCTCCACGCAGGCTTGGCGCGTGAGCGCTGGCCCGGTGCGGAACCGCTCCTGCGGGCGGCGTGGAGCCAAGCTACCCAACCTGCGAGTGGAAGGGCGTTTCGCCCTTCCTCCTTCGGGGCCGGGCCCCAGAGGAACAGCCGGTCGCCCGCAGAAGAGGGGACAGCCCAAGCCGAGGCCCGGATGTTGGAGCGCATGCGCAAGCGTGTGGCGAGAGCCGAGGAGAGGCGGCGGTGGTTCTCCTCAGCACCCCCGGCTTTCGCCATGGGGAGGTTTAGGCCTCAGCCGAGCTGATAGGCGACGTCGGCGGTGGCCACCGTGGCCCGCTCCAGCAGGGCTGCCTTGATCCAGAACGCCCGGTGGTCGTAGAAGATCCACGACCACCACCGCCGGTCTGAAAGCTCGGGCAGGACCACCGTGCAGACCGGATCCGGATGTGAACGCCTCCAGGCGTCGACGTAGGCCAGCAGGGGCGCCACCACGCTCCGATAGGGGGAGTCGATCTGGACCAGCTTCATCGGCACCCCCGCCGGCTGGCCGGCCGCCCAGGCCGCAAACTCCGAGCCCAGCCTGACCTCGTCGACCTCGGGGTGGGCCTCGGTGGCCACGTGGATGGCGATCACCCGGTCGGCGATGGCCCGGGTGTAGGCGAGGGCCCGCCGGGCCGGCGCCGAGAGATCGGCAATCGGGACCAGGGCCACCCGCTCCGAACCGCCGTCGGCGACCGCCACCGGTATGCTGGCCGCCACCACCGGGCGTCGGCGCAGGGCCAGCTTCAGGAGCGCCACCGTTGGGCGACGGACCGCGTCCTCCCACAGCCGATCCGGGCGCCACTCGGGCAGGACCACCGTGACCGTCGCCGCCCCGGCCCTGGCGATCCCATCCAGCTCGCGCAGGAATGCCCGAAGGCGGCGACGCGCCACCACCGTCCGCAGGGCGGGCTCCTCCGACCCGGCGAGGGCGGCCCACTCGCGGCGCAGGCGGGCCACCTCGGCGCCGCTGCGGGCCAGGTGGATCACGGTTACCTCCCCTCCTAGCGTCTGCGCGTAGCGGACCGCGGCCAGCGTCTGACGATCGCAGCGCCAGGCCGGGACCAGAACCGGGCCTAGCTCCACCTCCTGGGGCTGGGCGGCGGTGCTGGAGAGCTGCCTGCGTACCGCCGCGTAGAAGCGGCCGATGGCCCAGAACATCCCTACCAGCAGGGGCACCAGGATCAGCACCACCCAGGCCCCCCGCGGCGTCTTGGTGGTGATGATGACCGCGTCGACCAGGGCGGAGACGGCAGCGCCGACGCCATTGATGGTTGCCCGCGCCCGCCAGCCCCGACCTCGCTGCCGCCACCAGTGCCGGGCCATGCCGGCCTGGGCCAGGGTGAAGGCGGTGAAGACCCCCAGCGCGAACAGGTTGATCAGGGTGTCGGTATCGGCCTGGAAGGCCACGATCAGCACCGCCGCGAACAGTGCCAGGAAGATGATCGAGCTCGAGTACACGAGCCGGCTGCCGAGGTGCCCCAGGCGGTGGGGGAGGAAGCTGTCCCGGGCCAGGATGGCGCCAAGCCGGGGGAAGCCGTTGAAGCTGGTGTTGGCAGCCATGACCAGGACCAGCAGGGTGGCGAACTGGACCAGGTAGTAGAGCGGCCGCAACCCGCCTGAGAAGGTCGCCGCCGCCAGCTCCGAGAGCACGGTGGGGTTGCCGCTCGGGCGAGGCGGCGCCCCATAGAGCACGTCCAGGGCGACGACGCCCAGGAACAGCCCCACCAGAATCCCGCCCAGCAGGACCAGGGTGCGAGCGGCGTTACGGGCCTCGGGGGGCCGGAAGCTGGGGACGCTGTTCGAGATCGCCTCGATGCCGGTCATGGAGGAGCAACCGGAGGCGAAGGCGGTGAGCAGCAGCAAGGGAGTCAGCGCCTGCTCGGCTGGCAGCGGAGGGTAGCGGCCGGGATGCGGCGCAGCGCCAAAGAGCACGCCCCGGACCAGGCCGACCAGGACCAGCCCCCCAATGGCCGCAATGAAGAGGTAGGTGGGGCCGGCAAAGAGCGCACCCGCCTCGCGCACACCGCGCAAGTTGCCCACCGCGATCAGGGCCACCAGCAGCACCGCGATCGGCACTCGGGCGGCGAAGAGGCTCGGGAAGGCGGAGGCCAGGGCATCGACACCGGAGGACACGCTCACCGCCACGGTGAGCACGTAGTCGACCAGCAGCGCCGCCGCCGCTACCAGACCGAAGACCACGCCTAGGTTGGCCGAGGCCACGGCGTAGGAGCCGCCCCCGCCCTGGTAGCCCAGGACCACCTGGCGGTAGGAGGTGGTCACCACCACCATCAGCAATGCGATCGCGATCGCGATCGGGACGTTGGCAAGGAGGGCGGCACCGCCGGCCGCGGCCAGCACCGCCAGCCCGGCCTCGGGCCCGTACGCGACCGAGGAGAGGGCGTCCGAGGACAGGACGGGCAGCGCCCGCACCACCGGCAGCCGCTCGGTGTCCTGGGCCTCGGTGTCGAGGGGTCGGCCGGTGACCAGACGGCGCAGGCGGTCCAGCCAGACCACGGCCGGCCCGGCGGCCTCGTCTGTGCGCTCGGTCGCGACCAGCCGACCGCGGTGGACGCGGAACGTGCCCAGGTCCTCGCGCCGGATGCGGACGTAACGGTCACCGGGGCGCTGACGCTGGACAGTGACCGGACGCTCCAGCTCGTGGTCATCCCAACCGCTCATCGCTGGCGACCGGACAGGATGAGGCCGGAATGGCGGCGCTTGCCGGCACACCTGCACGGCACCGCCCCGGCGGGGACCGAGTCCGGCGGGTGCTCTGCGCCCCCCACCTCAGGCGAAGGGCTCCTGACACACACGGTGCCCATTGTCCAATTGTTGCGGATCAGTGAGCATGAGTCAGCCTATCCACAGTCACCGGTTGCCCGGTGACGGTCCCGGTCTTACCCGCTTGCGCGGCGCCGGGTTCCTGCTTGGGGACCTCACGAAGCCTGCTTCGTGGGGTCCCCTCCTGCTTCATCGCCGTGTGCCCAGCACGGCTGGGTCTTACCTCGGCTCCACAGGCCCCTCTGCCACTGACGGCGAGCTCAAGAAGGTTCTTCGCAGCGTTCACGTCCCGGTCGATGACCAGGCCGCAGCCCTCGCAGCGGAAGGTGCGCTCGGCCAGCCCTGGCTTTCACCGTCCCGCAGCCAGAGCACGTCTTGGA
>CADDZO010000170.1 GCA_902812395.1 bacterium
GGGCGGACCTGATCGAGCGCGCCCGCGCCCAGCGGCTGCCGGCCGTGCTGCGAGCCGACCAGGTGCACCTGCAGGACTCGCCGGCGCGGCGCATGCGCCGGGGCGTCTACGCCGGCGCCGACGGCGACCGGCCCACCAGAGTGTTGGACGCCACCCTGCACGAGCTGCCGCCGGGGGCGATCTCCACCGTCCACCGCCACAGCTGGGACGCGATCATGTTCGTCGAGCAGGGGAGCGGCTGGACCGAGATCGACGGCGAGCGGATCGAGTGGCGTCCCTGGGACACGCTCCACCTCCCCTCCTGGGCCTGGCACCGGCATGGCAACCCCGGCTCCCGTCCCGCCCGCTTCCACACATGGAGCGTCGAGCCGATGTTCGAGTTCTTCGGCATGGCCGTGCTCGAGGAGGGGGGCGACGCACCCTTCTCGGAGCTGCCGCCACCGCCCCGGCAGGCGCCGGAGGTGGAGGGCGACGACCCCTACGCCCGCCGGCTCCGACGGCTCGCCGCCGGCCGCCGGGACCGGGAGGGAGCCCGGCTCATCACCCGCTGGGACGACGTCATCGGCCGGGTGACCAAGCGGGGGGCGAGAAGCGCCTTTCTGGTCGATCCCTCCATTGGCTACCGCACCAGCGGGCTGACCGCGGTCCTGCACGAGCTGGCGCCGGGGCTCTGGCAGTCGCGTCATCGCCACGGTGGCGAGGCCTTCCTCTACTGCGTCAGCGGTCAGGGCAAGAGCGTCGTGGACGAGGTCGAGCACGAGTGGGAAGCCGGCGACCTGGTGGTGATCGACCACTGGCAGTGGCACCAGCACTTCAATCGCAGCCGTGAGCGCACCGCCAGGCTGATCCGCGTCCACAACTTCGACGCGCTCTACGACACCATGCGGGTGCTGCTGGATCCACTTGAGATCTTCGAGGAGCCGCCCCAGCTGGACGCTCCGGAGGTGTCCGGGATCGAGTGGCCGGACCACCAGGCTGGGCGGCCGGAGAGTTGAAGGCCGGTGCCGGAGCTCCCCACCCCGCCCGGGGCCGAAGGCATCCTTCGGCTCCACCTGCTTCCCGACCCGGCCTACATCGCCCGCTGGGACCGGATCCTGGTCGGCGGCGGCCTCAAGGCACGGCTGCTCAACTACGCCCTCTTCGCCCTCACCGCTCGGGACGGCCTGGACCCGGTGCGGCTGCCGGTGCACGGGCTGGCTTTGCTGGCCGGCCCGCCCGGGACAGGCAAGACCACGCTCGCCGGCGGCCTCGCCGACCGGGTGGCGCGGGAGCTCGGCGGGCAGGAGGTGCTACTGGTCGAGATCGATCCCCACCGCTTCCCCAGCCAGCTGCTGGGAGAGACCCAGCGCGCGGTCGCCGGCCTCTTCCAGCGTACCCTTCCCGACCTCGCCGCCCGGGGCAAGCCAATGGTGGTGCTGCTGGACGAGGTCGAGACGCTGGCGGTGAGCCGGGAGCGGGCATCTCTCGAGACCAACCCGGTGGACGTTCACCGGGCCACCGACGCGTTGCTGGCCGGCATCGATTCCGCCGCCCGGCACCCCAACCTGCTCTTGGTGGCCACGACCAACTTCCCAGAGGGTCTGGATCGAGCTCTGCTCTCCCGGGCTGACCTGATCGAGGAGATGGGCCCGCCTCCATCGGAGGTGGCGATCGAGATCTTGCGCGACACCCTGGACAGCGTCGGCGCCGCTGACGGCCAGCCCCTGGAGCGGGTGGCGGTGCTGGCAGCAGGCCTGGACGCCCGCTCGTTGCGCAAGCTGGTGCTCAAGGCCATCGTCTCCCGCCGCCAGCTGGCGCTGGAGCCGTCGGGGGTGGGGGCGGCAGACCTGGAGGCCGTGCTGCGGGGCGAGGCTGCCACCCGGCCGGCGAGGAGGGATGGATGAAGTACGGCCTGCTCCTGCCTCACTTCGGTGAGGAGGCGGACCGGGACAAGCTGCTCGAGGGCAGCCGCCGGGCGGAGGAACTGGGCTTCGACTCTCTCTGGGTCCGCGACCACCTGGTCTTCGAACCCCACGCCGAGATGGAGAAGCCCGACCGCACCTTCTTCGAGCCGCTCACCACGCTGACCGCGATCGGGGCCGTGACGACCAGGATCGCGCTCGGTACCGGCTCTCTGATCCCTTATCGGCACCCGCTCCAGGTGGCTCTGCAGGTGGCGACCATGACCCACCTGGTCGGCCCCCGCCTGATCCTGGGCATGGGGGCTGGGACCTACCAGCACGAGTTCGACGCGGTAGGCATGCCCGGACCCCTGGAGGAGCGCTGGCGGCGGGTGGAGTCCTACGCCCGCATCCTGCGTCGGGTCTGGACCGAGAACCAGGTCTGCTACGAGGACCAGCTCTACCGGTTCCAGGACGTGACCATCGAGCCCAAACCTCTGGGGGGGCCGGTCCCCTACTGGTACTGCGGCGCCACCCCGGCCTCGGCCCGCAGGGCGGTGGCCTACTGCGATGGATGGATGCCAGGCCGGATCTCGATGGCCACCTTTCGAGCCCGGGTGGCGGCGATCCGGGAGATGTCGGCCGAGGTGGGACGGACGCCGCCCACGATCGCGGTGATCCCGCCCACCTCGATCGAGGAGGACCGCAAGGCGGCGCTGCGCCAGGTGGACGTGCCCGGGCTGTGCGCCTGGGCCAACAAGGCCCGGTACTGGGTGAAGCCCCCCTCGGGGCGGTTCGAGACCTTCGAGGACCTAGAGGGCATGCTCATCGCAGGCGACCCCGAGGACGCGGTCCGGGAGTGCCGCAAGTTCGAGGCGGCCGGCTGCGAGCACCTGGTCTTCGACCTGAGGTTCAAGTTCGACGCCTGGTACGAGCAGATCGAGCTGCTGGGACGGCAGGTGCTGCCCCGGCTGCGCGAGGGCTGCGGCAATGGCTGAGCAGACCCGGACCGACACCCTGGCAGCGGTCCTGGCCGCCCTGGACGGGGCCAAGGAGGAGCTGGCCGAGCTGGCCCTGCGGCTGGGCAACAGCTTCGGCCCGGCCGGGGAGGAGCTCCCCACCGCCGAGGAGGCCCTGGCCTGGTACCGCGAGCGGGGGATCGAGGCCGGGCTCCAGCCGGTGGCACCGGGCCGGGCCAACGTGGTGGCCCGCATCGCCGGCCCCTCCCCGGGCCGGTCGCTGATGTTCAACGCCCACCTCGATACCGAGGCCTCGGGCCCCGACTACGACCGTCTGATGCAGGTGCCGGACGTCAACCGGCTGGGCGGATGGCGCGACGGAGACCGCCTGTTCGGCCAGACCATCCTCAACGACCGGGGCTGCATGGCCGCGTTCATGGTCGCGGGCCGGGCCCTTTGCGGCCGCCTGCCCGCGGGGGAGCTGCTGCTGGCCTCGGTGGTGGGCGAGGTCGGCCAGGCCCCGGTGGACGAGTTCCAGGGACCGCGATATCTGGGCAAGGGCGTGGGCACCGCCCATCTGGTCGAGCACGGGCCCCGCCCCGACCTGGCCCTGATCGCCGAGACCACCGGCAACGCCATCTCCTGGTACCACTGCGGGGCCTGCTACTACAAGGTCACGCTGCGGGGGAGGAACATGTACACGCCCCGCCTGATCCGGCCGCCCAGCCTGCGCGACCACCCGAACGCCATCGTCAAGGCGGCGGCGGTAGTCGAGGCGATCGAGGCCTGGGCGATCGAGTTCGAGCGCAGCCGCACACATCGGGGGCCTTGCGGCGAGGTCCGGCCCAAGGCCCAGGTGGGGGCGATTCGGGGCGGCCTGCCCTGGCGCCCGAACCGCTCCTCCCCCTACTGCGCGCTCTACGTCGACGTGCGCACCCTGCCCGGAGAGGACCCCGACACCATCACCGCCGCGCTCCGGGCCGCGGTCGAGGGGGCCGGGGTCGACGCCGAGGTGGAGCTGGTGCAGTTCCGTGCCGGCCAGGAGGGGCGGGGGGTCGAACCGCTGCGCGACGCGATCGTTCGCGCCCACCGGGCCATACGGGGATGCGATCCCCCCGCCGCTGCCGAGCCCGAGGTGGTGAGCATGTGGCGCGATGCCAACGTCTTCAACGCCGCCGGCATCCCCTCGGCCGCGTTCGGACCCAGCCGCAATGACGCGGCCGTGCAGGGGACCGGGTACTTCGACCTGGCCGATCTGGTGGACGCGGCCAAGATGTACGCCCTGATCGCGCTGGACATCTGCGCCGGCGTCACCCCCGCCGGCAGCCCTCGCCCCTGAGCCGGCACCGATTGGATCGGCGTGGCTATTGAATACGTGATACGATGTACGCGTATGACCGAGAGTCGACGTTCGAGTGTCAGGCCGGAGGAGGGGCTCACGCTCCAGGAGATCCTCCAGATCGAGGTATCCGACGATCGGGTGGAGCGGTTAAAGCAACTGACGCGGCCCGACGCGCCGGTGTCAGACGAGGTCCATGGTTGGCTGGTGCGTCAGCAGGCGCAATGGGTCAACATCCAGTACACGCGCTTTTTGGCCGGGACCCAGTTCACCGAGCAGGACGTGGACGAGCTCCTCACCAACTCGATCGACATCCACGTGCACGGCGGCTCGGACCCCTTCGAGCGCCTCATGCTCGAGGACGACATCGCGTACGACTTCACCGATGCCGGCTGCCGGGCGCTGGTCTTCAAGACCTGGTACACGCCCTCAGCCTCGCGGAATGCCCTCGTCCGCAAGCTGGTCGAGCACTATGCTCAGGAGCGCGGCCTGCGGCCGACTCTGGTCTTCGGCGGGGTAACGCTCAACTATTCCCAGGGCGGCTTCAACCCCGATGCCGTGCGCAAGTGCCTGGGCTTTCCGGGGATGAAGTACGTTTGGATGCCGATGGTCGACTCCTACCACCACCGGCGCGTCGTCTACGACGACTGGTCGGGCGCTGGCCTCTCCTTCCTGGACGAGCGAGGTCATCTCCTCCCCGAGGTGAGACAGATCTTGAAGCTGGTGGCGGACAACGATCTCGTGCTGGCCAGTGGGCACTATCCCTTCGCGGACACGTATCGTCTCTTCCAGGAGGCACGCGAGCTGGGCGTACGTCGGATGGAGGTGATCCATCCTGCCCACATTCACTCCAAGCACACCATCGAGGAGATGTGCCGGCAGGCCGAGCTCGGGGCCAAGCTCATGGTCTCGGGCCTGGGGGCTGAGGCCTTCCCGCTGCACGAGGCTGGGCCGCTCTACGCGGCCTGCCAGATCAAGGAGGTGGGAGCCGAGCACTGCGTTTACGGGTCCGACTTCGGCCAGCTCCAGAACTTCCCCCACATCGTTGCCAACCGGTGGATGATCAAGCTGCTCCTCTCGTATGGTTGCACCAAGGACGAGCTCTACCAGGTGTTCCAAGTGAGCCCGGCGCAGCATCTGGGTCTCGAGCCACCCCCACCGCTGGGGACGCCCGCCCATCCGGGCTGGCCGGCGCACGCAGACTTCAGGCAGCACGTCGGCCACCCGCAGGGAGATCCCCAGGCCCGGGAGCGAGCGCACGGCCGCTGGCGGCCGGTGACGGCACAGTGAACCGGTCGGCCAACGCACAGCCGGCCGCCACCCTGACCGGCGACGATAGCCTTGACCGGTTCCAGCGGCTGGTCAGCGAGGCCAACGCCCGCTACACTACGGTCGGGGACTTCGCCTACTCCATGCTGCGCGAGGCCATCCTGCGCGGGATCCTGGAACCGGGCCAGCACATCCGCCAGGACGCACTGGCCGAGGCGCTGGGCATCTCCCGGATCCCGGTCCGCTCGGCCCTGCTCCAGCTGGAGTCCGACGGGCTGGTAGAGATCCGACCCCACCGCGGCGCGGTGGTGAAAATCCACACGCCCGAGCACATCCGCCAGATCTACCAGGCCCGCATTGTGCTCGAGACGTACGCGCTGCGCCGGGCCATCGGATCCATGACGCCGGAGTGGCTACGCCGCCTCGAGGAGCTGGCCGAACGCGTGGACGCGGTCGATCGGGCCCATCCCACGGACGCCTGGATCGCGGCCGGCACGCAGTTCTACCGCGAGCTCTACGGGCCGGTCAACCAGGTGATCGCGACACTGAGCGAGCGGTTGCGCGCCGACGTCGGCCGCTACTGGCACCGGCCGCTGGCCGATCACAGCGCCGAACAGGTCCACGGCAAGCTGATCGAGTACATTCGGAGGCGAGACGCCGACGGGGCCGCCCGCTGGCTGGAGCGCCACCTGACCGCGGTCGCCGAGCAGGTCGCCGCCAGCCTGGAAGCCCGCGACCGGCAAGGGCGCTGACCCGCCCATGCGGACGGAACCGGTCTCCTTCTACTCGGCGGGGGCACGGCTGGCTGGCCTCTTCCGCACTCCCGAGGCCCCCCAGGGTCGTTTGCCCGCCGTCGTGCAGGGACCGGGCTGGCTCGGACTCAAGGACGCGGCTCTCTACCAACGCTACCACCAGGCCCTGACCGAGGCCGGGTTCGCAGTGCTGGTGTTCGACTATCGCGGCAGCGGCGAATCGGAGGGAGATCGGAGCGTGCTCTCGCCTCGAGGTCAGCTCGAGGACCTGGTGGCGGCGGTCAGCTACCTCTGCAGCCGGCCGGATGTGGATGCCGATCGCGTGGGCGCGTTCGGAACCGGCGGAACCGGGGGTGGGAACGCGGTCCTGCTCGCCGCTCGCGATCCTCGGGTGCGAGCGGTGGTGAGCCAGGTCCCGGTGGCGGACGGCGCCGACTGGCTGCACCGGATGCGCTCCGAGGAAGAGTGGTTGCGGTTCCTGGACGAGCTGGAGCAGGACCGCCGCCTCAGGGCCACGACCGGCCGTGGCCGACTGGTCGATCCTCGAAGGGAGATCATGGTGGCCACCGGTGAGCGCAGCTCCAGCCGCGTGAAAGCGGACGTCGACGACCGGGCACCACAGCGGGTCTGGCTGGCGGCAGCGGACGAGATCCTGGACTATCGTCCCGTCGACGCCGCCCGGGGGATGCGGACGCCACTCATGGTGATCGGGGTCGAGAGGGATGCGGTGACCCCCACGGACCACGCGGTCCGCCTCTACGAGGCTGCGGCGGGACCGCGCCGCCTTCTGCTGCAGCGCCACACGACGCACTACGGGGCCTATGACCGCTATTGGCAGGTGGTGACACCCCAGATCGTGGCCTGGTTCGACCGACACCTCTCGGCCGGCGACGTCTGGTCGCAGGCCGAACTGGCCGGGGAGACCGCGGGCTGGTTGGCCTGACACCAGCGAATCGCGCCTCAAGGCCCTGTCCGAGTTTGAGAACTGTTCCTGGCGGTGCTGCCACAGGGTAGTGCCATCGCGCCCGGCTGCTTGCGTGATCACCCCCAGATCGGCTTGATCGCAACCGGCGCTCTCGTACTGAGAGCCGTCTTGGCTCAGTCGGTGACTGGCGAGAAGGTCGCGTCACCGCGCCAACCCCATCGGCCGGCTGCCGTCCCCGTCAAATCCCACAACTTTCTCGGCTACCTCAGGGCCATTGCTGGATCGCGTTGGCCAGATGACGGTTGCAGGCGAGGCGATGGGCGAACACGCTCTCCCCGGAAGGGCAGGTGACGGAAGCCTTTCTGGGAGAGCATTGCAGCGAGCCTGGGCGTTGCCAGCTGCTCGAGATGGCCGCCGATCTCACCTCCTGGCGGCGAGGCGGTCTCCGAGCCTGGGGAAGCAGAGGCAAGCCCTCACCGCTAGCCTGGATTTTCGCCGGGCCGAGTTCGACCCCAACTCAGGGATGCTCGAAGCGGAGCCGGCGGCCGCCCCACCAGGGCACCTGGACGGAGGGGATGCTGGCCTGGCGGAGGACCGGTGAGTAGGCGCGGCGGGTGAGGGCGACCACGACCTCGTGGTCGGAGACGGAGATGTCGCCGGCCGTGCTGAGGAAGCGCTGCTGGAGGGTGTCGGGGG
>CADDZO010000171.1 GCA_902812395.1 bacterium
GAGCGCCGCCAGCGCGCCCCGACGCGACCGTGCGGCCGCCTCGCCAAGCGCACCCGCGGCCGGTGCTGCCGAGCGCAGGGCCACGTTCACGCCGGCAGCGATGTCGCTGGCGGTGGCGAGGCCACCCCGCAGCTCCGGCACCACCTCGCGCATGGCCTCGTCAACGGTGATCAAGGCCTGCTCCAGGGCGGCCAGCGCCCGCATCGCGCGCAACAGGGCGAGGCACAACATTGCCGCCACCAACAGTGACCCGAAGCCCAGTGCAAACCACAGGAAATCCAACACAGACCTACCCTCGCCGGCCGGGAACCCAAACGCCGGACTACCGAATCTTAGGTGTGCTCCCCGGGATACCGCCTGGGCGGATCGGCGGCCGGGATCGCAGTCTCTCCGCCAGCGGGGCCAGGACCAGGGCCAGTGCCAGTCCGGGCAACAGACTGGTCGAGCCCAGCGTCAGCGCCGGCAACCCCAGCCAGGCCCACAGCTGCCCCGCCCCCATCCCCACGGCGGCGCCCAGCAGCAGGGCCGGATAGGCCCCTGGACGCTGGGGCCAGAAGGTCTTGAAGAGCTGGGCCACGATCAGGGCCAGGAGCAGGGCCGGGACCAGACCCACCGGTACCCAGCCGAGCATGATCGCCTATCCAGGAGCCCGGCGGGAACGAGGGCGGTCGGTTGTCCTGAGCTCGCTCAGGTGGGTCCCCTGCCCGGCACTTTCCAGGTCCCGAGGTTCGCTACACAGCAGCGCGGGCATCTGGGCCGCGTCGGCGACTCCGGGGTCCCGTCGTCGTCGGTGTTGGGCAACGCGCACGGTAGCCCTCGTACCCCGCAGGGTCTCCCCTATCGTACCCACCCCACCTACGGCCTGGGCAACGCCCCGGACACCGCCTCGGGGGCGACCTGGATGTGGAGCTCGCGGAGCTGGGCCGGATCAACCGGGCTGGGGGCGTCCATCATCAGATCCTGCATCGACTGGGTCTTGGGGAAGGCGACGACGTCTCGGATGTTGTCGGTACCGCACAGCAGCATCACGATCCGGTCCAGCCCGGGGGCGATGCCGCCGTGGGGCGGGACCCCGTACTCGAACGCCTCGAGCAGGTGGCCGAAGCGAGAACGGATGGTCTCCGCTTCCAGACCCAGGATCTCGAACACTCGCTCCTGGAGGGCACGGTCGTGGATCCGGAGGCTGCCACTGCCCAGCTCGTAGCCGTTGCACACGAAGTCGTAGGCGTGGGCCCGGACCTCGTAGGGGCGCTCCTCGACCAGGTGGAGATCCTGCTCCATGGGGCGGGTGAAGGGGTGGTGGCCGTAGGTCAGGTTGCCCTGGTCGTCCTCCTCGAACAGCATCATCGGGTAGATCCAGCAGAACCTCCACGCCCCCTCTTTGACGAGCCCCCGGCGGCGTGCCACTTCCTGCCGGAGCAGACCCATCACCCGCTCCGCCCGACGCTTGCGGTCGGCCACCAGGAGCAGGCGGTCGCCGGGGCGAGCCCCGGCCGCCTCCTGCAATCGAGCCTGCTCCTCCAGGCTCAGGTGGCGGTCGAGCGGCCCCGGAAGCCAGGTCAGGCCGGCGCCGCCGGCGCCGCGCGCCAGCGCCTCCAGCTCGGCCAGCTCTCGTCGACTCATGTCCATCCCGCCCGGGACTGCCAGCGCCCGTGCCACCCCGCCCGCCTCCAGGGCGCTACGCAAGACCCTGGCCTCGGTGCGGGCCACGGCCTCGCCCACGTCCGCGATCTCCAGCTCGCAGCGCAGATCGGGCTTGTCGGTGCCGTAGCGGAGCAACGACTCGCTCATGCTCAGCCGGGGCCAGGGCCGGGCTACCTCCACCCCCAGGATCTCCCGCCAGAGCTCTGCGATCCAGCCCTCGATCACCTCGAAGATGTCCTCCTCGTCGCAGAAGGAGCACTCCAAGTCGAGCTGGGTGAACTCGGCCGCCCGATCCGCGCGCAGGTCCTCGTCACGCAGGCAGCGGGCGATCTGGTAGTAGCGCTGGACCCCGGCGACCATGAGCAGCTGCTTCATCTGCTGAGGCGACTGGGGGAGCGCGTAGAAGCGGCCGGGATAGAGGCGGCTGGGGACCAGGAAGTCGCGGGCGCCCTCCGGAGTGGCCTTGGTCAGGATCGGCGTCTCCACCTCCCGGAAGCCGAGCCGGTCGAAGTAGTCGCGGGTGATGCGGTTCACCCGGTGCCGGACCTCCAGGATGTGCTGCATGCGCTGCCGGCGCAGATCCAGGTAGCGGTAGCGAAGGCGGACCGACTCTTCCGGCTCCCGCTCGCCGTCGATCGGAAAGGGCGGGGTGCGGCTGACGCTCAGCACCTCCAGCTCAACCGCCGCCACCTCAACCTCGCCGGTGGCCAGAGCCCGGTTCTCGGACCCCTCCGGGCGGCGCTGGACGGTGCCGCCCACCCTGACCACGTACTCCGCCCGCAGCCCCTCGGCGGTGGCGTGCGCTGCCGGCGCGGTGGCAGGGTTGAACGTGACCTGGACCCGGCCGGAACGGTCCCGCAGGTCGCAGAAGATCAGCCCGCCGTGGTCGCGTCGCCTCGCCACCCAGCCGTAGAGCTCGACCCGACGGCCCACGTCGGCTGCGCGCAACGTGCCGCAGCCGGGAGCACTGAAGCCGCTCATCCGGCTACCCCCGCGGGTGAAGGCTCTGCCCCCAACAGCGAGGGCAACTCCTCCCACCGCAGCTCTCGCTGCTGGCCGCTGTCCATGTCACGCAGCCGCACCACCCGCCGCTCCGCCTCGGCTGCGTCCAGGATCGCCACCCAGCGGTAGCCGGCTCTGCCGGCCGCCCGCATCTTGGCTCCCAGGCTTCGGGGGGAGGCGTCGGTCAGGGTCCGAACGGCGGGCCGTGCTAGCCGGGCGACCTCGGCCACGGGCGCGGCCAGATCGGGACCGTCGGCCAGTACGGCCAGCTCGGCGGCCGGCTCGGCAGCCGGCAGCCGGCCCAGCTCCTGCAGGGTCAGCACCACCCGTTCGATGCCGGCCGCGAATCCCGTGGCCGGGGTTGGCCGATACCCGATCACCTCGGACAGGCCGTCGTAGCGGCCACCCCCGGCGAGCGAGTTCTGGGCACCACCGAGCAGACGGTGCTGGAACTCGAAGACGGTCCGGGTGTAGTAGTCGAGACCGCGAACCAGGTAGGGGTTGAGGCGATAGGGGATCCCGGCTGCCTCCAGCAGCGACCGGACCTCGACGAATGCCCGAGCGCACTCCGGGCACAGATGGTCGGCGATCCGAGGCGCCCGCTCCCGAAGCGGCTGACACTGCGGCTCCTTGCAATCGAGCAGGCGGAGCGGGTTGGTCTCCAATCGGCGCTGGCAGTCGGGTCCGAGCTGATCGCGGAGCGGTCGGTAGTAGGCCTTCAGCAGCTCCAGGTAGGCGGGCCTGCAGGCGCCGTCCCCGATGCTGTTCACCTCCAGCGTCCAATCCTCCAGGCCCAGCGCCCGCAGCCAGGCCGCCGCCAGCTCGATCACCTCGGCATCGAGCGCCGCCGAGGCCTCCCCGATCGCCTCCACGTCCAGCTGGTGGAACTCCCGGTAACGGCCGGCCTGGGGACGGTCGTGCCGGAACATGGCCCCGATCGTGTACAGCCGGGCCGGCGGCGGCGCCTGGTTGAGGCCGTTCTGAAAGTAGGCACGAACCATCCCCGCCGTCGCCTCGGGGCGGAGCACCAGTCGTTGCTCGGAACCCTGCCGGGGCTGGACGAAGTAGATCTCCTTGGCAATCACGTCGGTGTCCTCGCCCACCCCCCGTTCCACCAACTCCAGGGGCTCGATGATCGGGGTCTCGATCAGCTGGTAGCCGAAGCGTCGAGCGGCGCCGTGGGCGGCGCGCTCCACCAGCGACCAGGCGGCGCGCTCGGCCGGGAGGACGTCACGGACGCCACGAGCGGCACGGATGGGAGCGGGCATCGGTAACCGCCGAGTGTACGGTCGCCGCCAGCCGCGACGGGGATCGGAGACGGCGTCTGCGAATGCTGCGGAGGGCCGTGGGATGGCCCGGGACAGATGAACGCTCCACAAGTCGGCAGGACCAACACCTTAACCTGGTCGAGCCGGCAACCGCTGGCCCGGCACACACCTGGCGTGCACCCGGCCGTCGAAAATGCTTCCATCCCGCCTGGCGGGACCATTGCCACCATGACGTGATGCTGTCGAGAGGGGAGGCGCGATAGACGCCGGGGACCATAAAGGAGAGCAGCCGGACTCCGAGATCTGCGTCGCATGGCCTCCGTACGGATACCAACCGGGGCCGGATCTGTTGGCTCCCGATGAAGGAGGTCCCCCGAGGAGCTGGCAGTTGAACACGACGTTTCGCCATGGGTGCGCCGGATGCCCCAGTGGAACCCTCATGCGTCCCGCCACGGTTGCGGATGGCGAGGAGCCGGGATGAAGGCGCAGAGCGATCGCTGGGAGTGGCAGCCCAGATTGGGCCGAATACGGGTTGGAGCGCGTACCCTGCGCTGGGTCGAGGCAGGCACCGGGCAGCCAGCCGTGGTTCTGGAAGCCGGAATCACCGACAGCTCCGCCGCCTGGCAGGCGGTGATGGGGGCCATCGCCGCGCATACTCGGGTGGTCGCATACGATCGAGCCGGTCTCGGCGCCAGCGATCGGGCGGCTGGGTTGCCCACCCTGGGCTCCCAGGTCGATGACCTCGCGACGGTAGTGCGGAGCGTGGGCGGCCCGGCCGTGCTGGTTGGGCACAGCTGGGGCGGCTTTCTGGTCCGGCTCCTCGCGGCCCGCCAGCCCGAGCTGGTCCTGGGCCTGGTACTCGTCGATCCGTACCACGAGGACCTGGTCGGAACACTCCCCCGATGGCTGCATTGGGTGCTGGGCGTGGGCAATGCCTGGGGCTGGCTTCTGCTGCAGCGGCGACTGGCAGGCGCCACTGCGGGCCAGCTGGACGAGCTGCGAGGTATCGGCGCCAGCTTCTCCGCCCCCGAGCCGCCCACCATTCCGGATCGACCGGTGGTGGTCCTGAGCGCGAGCCGTGGTCTGCCGGGCCCCCTCCGCCGACGCTGGACCGAACTCCAGTCGAGTATCGCCGACTCCGTTCCCACAGGCCGGCACCTGGTCGTGGACTGCGGCCACGACATCCACCACGCACGGCCCCAGGTGGTGGTGGACGCGATCCTGGCGGTCCTGGACCAGGTGCGAACGTCCGCCCGCCCGGATTCATAGCTGACATAGGCTAAATGGGCTTAGCCCCGGATCCGGATTGGACCGTTCTCGCCGCCGCGCTTTGGGCTGGGTGGCCCAACCGCCCCCGCGATCGAGCCGGTGCTCGAGGCGCGAGAGTCGGAGCAGGCACAGCCGGCGGCCATTGGCGAGTCCGCCGCCCAACCTCCCCTTGAGGGCCGAGGAACGCGATGAGGATCTCCTCTGCACATCCAGGACAGCACGTGAGAGTCGAGGTGTGTCCGGTGGTGGAAGCTGGTCGAGCTGCTGTTCCGGAATTGTTTTGCCTCAACTGGCCAAAGATGATATCGACTGCGTCCGTGGATTTCGACATCACCGCCCCGTTCCACAGTCAGCGATTCTTGCTCCAAGGAGTTCCGGCGGCTTGAGCACGGTCGTGTCGTGCCTCTGGCCGGGACGAGTCGCGCCAGGGCATGAGACAGCATCTGATGGAGAGCCACCGGGGACACCTTGCTTGCCGCAGGCATCAGCAGGCATCCGCCAGCCTGCCTCCCTTCGGCAGCGCTCTCCGACCCGCTGAGACTGCTCAGAGGAACGGGTTGTGGTGCCGCTCCTCGCCGATTGTTGTAGCCGGTCCGTGGCCACTGAGGACGACGGTATCGTCGGCCCGCACCAGAAGCTGGGTTCGAATGCCGTCCAGCAGCGCCTGTCCATCGCTGTTGACGAAGTCCGAGCGCCCGATCGAGCCCGCGAAGAGAGCATCTCCGGTGAACAGTATTCGGTCGATGGCCAGGGTGACACCGCCTGGGCTGTGACCCGGCGTGTGAAGCACATCGAACGTCAGTGAGCCTGCCCGGTACGGTTGGCCGGGGACCAGACTCTCCACCGTGTCGAAAGAGGGCAGTCGGTGCGGGAACTCACGGCGAAGCGGGACGCCGTCCGTGACAGTCGCCCGCTCGGCGTCGTGGACGGCGATCGGCACCGGCCCGAATGCCTCGCGCAGGCGGGCAAGACCGGCAATGTGATCGATGTCGGTGTGGGTGAGCAGAATTGCCCGCACGTTCACCCCTTTGCGCCGGACCAGATCCACCATCTGCTCGGGCTCCAGGTTGGCGTCGATGACCACGGCGTCCTTCGTGATCGGATCCTCGACCAGGTAGGAGTTGGCCCCGAACTGGCGATCCGCTGTCACCTCCACGCGGATTCGCTGTTGCTCCTCACTCATCGCAAATAGCGAACGTTAGCAGGAACCCGGACGGTCCCGATAGGCGCCGGGCGAACGAGGCGCGCCCAGCCTGCCGGCCGTCGGACCGCATGCCGCGACGACCTTCGGAGCGCCTGCTCGGATCTCCGCTTTGCAGCTAGTAGAGGGACACCGCACCGTGGGGTTGGCAACTGTTGCCACCATAGCGCGCGGTAGGATGTAGGGGTGAACTTTAAGGTGCGGGCACGGCAGCAAGGCGTCCACCCCACGCCGCGTACCGCTGGTTCCGGGAAGGCAAGCTCCCGGTTGCTGCGCGCCGCGCCGGCCGGCTGATCCTGGTGGACCAGCCACCGGTCAGTGCCGTTCCAGGGATCACGGCCGTGTATGCCCGCGTGTCGTCCGCTGACCAGAGGTCCGACCTGGACCGGCAGGTCGCCCGGGTACCGCATGGGCGGCAGCCCAGAGCTTGGCAGTGGGCCGCGTGGTGACCGAGGTCGGCTCCGCACTGAACGGCAAGCGCCGCAAGTTCTTGGCCCTCCTGCGCGACAATTCGGCGACCACGATCGGAGTGGAGCACCGCGACTGGTTCGCCCGCTTCGGCGCGGAGTATGTCGAGGCTGCGCTGGCGGCACAGGGCCGCCGGTTGCTCGTTGTGGACCCTGCCGAGGTGGACGACAACCTGGTCCGGGACGTGACCGAGATCCTGACCAGCCTCTGCGCTCGCCTCTGCGGACTGCGCGCTGCGGCTTAATTCGACCACCTATTCCGGCTGAATCCGACCACCTGGTTCGGTCGAATCCGACCACCCGTTTCGGCCTGAAACCGACCGGGGGCCAGGGCTGACGGTGCCGCGATGAAAAGGGGGCACTCTAGCCTCCTCCTCTATCACCCCATAAGGAGGTTGGCTTGGTGCCCCGAAGGAGATTACCGATGCGGCACGTCGGCGAGGTCCTGCGATTGCAGGCGAGGGGTTCAGCTTGCATCAGATCAGCCGGAGCCTGGGGCTGCCCAGGACCACGGTCCACGACTACCTGAAGCGGGCGCAGCAGGCCGGCATCGGCTGGCCGCTGCCTGAAGACCTCGATGCGGTTGGGCTGGAGGCGCGGCTGTTCACGCGTCCGGAGGAGGCGACGCGGCCGTGGCGCCCACAGCCGGACTGGCTGGAGATCCACCGGGAGCTGAAGCGGCACCAGCACGTCACCCTGCAGCTGCTCTGGCTGGAGTTCCGCGAGGCCTGCCCCGAGGGGGTCGGCTACACGCAGTTCTGCGCGCATTACCAGCAATGGCTGAAGCGACAGGACCTGGTGATGCGCCTCAGCTACCCGGCTGGGGACCGCATGTTCGTGGCCTTTGCCGGGGACACGGTCCCGGTGGTCGACCCCGTCAGCGGTGCGATCAGCCAGGCCCAGGTCTTCGTCAGCACCCTCGGCTACGGCGCTCTGCTCTCTGTGGAGGCGGTGCCGGGGCAGGACCTG
>CADDZO010000172.1 GCA_902812395.1 bacterium
ACGGACCCCGAGCCGCGGCAGTAGGGGACGACCCGTTCCACGCGAGGCTGATCGCGGGACCGCCGCACGCGAGCGGGTCCACGACGAAGCCCCGGGCCTGTGCGTACTCGAGAAAGCCAGCGTTGAAGCGCGGCGTGATCGGATCCGCCTCGATCACGATCGCCTTGAGCGAGTTCGGGATGACGACCCGGAAGATGCCTCCGAAGGAGAGCCAGGCCTGCTCGAAGCCCTCGATGAGCGTGGCCAGGGTCTCGTCGAAGGTGAGCCAGCAGAACATGGAGCGCGAGTAGCAGGCGGTGAAGATCAGCCCCCGGACCAGCCGCCGGCGTTGGGTGATGACGTCGTCCAGCAGGCCCCATGCGACCGAAGTCGACCTGCAGCTCGGCACCAGGCTCGCCGTCCGCCACTCTGACCGTGGTCATCGGGCCGCCGAAACCGAGCTCGCTGGCGCAGAAGCGATGCAGGGTCCGCTAGAGCACCACCACCCCGCGCCGCCCGAGCAAGCTGTGGATCTCGGTCAGCCGCAACCCATCCTCCAGCCTCTGCTCCAGCCAGGCCCGTTCTCGCCCCAACCGCTCCCAGCTCTGGCCACGTTTGCCATTCGCCCACTGCGCAGTTCCTCGGCCACTGAACCGAGCAGCTCGTCGCTCAGCTGCTCCTCCCCGCCGCCTCGTTCCAGACCGGCGCGTAAGGCCGCCTCCAGATAGCGGCGCACCGTCTTCCGGTCCGCCTGCGCCAGCCGTGCAATCGCCCGCTGGCTGTGGCCCATGAGCCACAGCCGCAACACCTCTCGCACCTCCACTATCGACACCTCCCGGAACATCCAGCACCTCCTCTGCCGTGGTGCTGGTTGAACGGCTCATCGCCCTTCCGGAGGAGCCTTCAGGTGGTCCCTAGTTTCTGGCCAGCCGGTGGTCCCCAGTCTTTGGCAAACAGGCCTTCAACTGGTCCCATGTTCGTGGCACGCGACGCGCTCGGCGACGCCGATCCGATGAGCCAGGTTGCGTCCGTCACGTCTCCTGGAGCGTGGTGGGCAAGATCTGCGTTGTGTCGGTTGCTCGGAATCCTCTTCGAGCGGCTCTACCTGCACGGTGGGGCCGGTGAGTCCTACGTGGCGCGGCGCCGGTATCGAGCCGGTATCGAGAGGAGGAGCTGATGGGCAGGGCTAATGGACGTGGTTGGGAGAGCGGAGAGGGTGGGATTCGAACCCACGATACGGTTACCCGTATACGGCATTTCCAGTGCCGCGCCCTCGACCGGACTAGGCGACCTCTCCGCACCTCGGCAAGCGCAGTGTACCGATGGGCCCCGAGCGCGACCGCGGGGCTTCAGGCCGGTGCCAGCCTGGTCTCCAGCTCGACCTCGACGTCGTTGGCCACCCGCAGCGCTCCGAGGAAGGCGGTATATGGCTTGATGCCCCAGTCGGTCTGGCGCAGGGTCGCAGTGCCTCGAGCCCGGACTTGACCCCCATCTACTGGTTCGAGTTCCACCCGAACCGCCACCGGGCGGGTTCGACCGGCGATCTCCAGATCCCCGACCACGGTGGCGCTGGCCCTGCCCTCCTCGACCCTCACGTCCCGGGCCTCGGTCCCCTGGAAGCGGATCCGGGGATAGCTGGCGGTGGCCAGCACCTTGCTGTCGATGTTGGCCTTGATCTCGGCGCGGTCCTTGTCGCTCAGTGGCCGTGCCCCACCCGTCCCCTCTCGAACCGTCAGTCTGCGTGCATCGACGCTGAGATCGACGCGGCCCAACGAGCGGTCCGGCTGGATCTCGACCGTTCCCTCCCATTCGGTGGCCTCGATCGTGAGGTCGTGCCCGGCCATGGCACCAACCCCCTCGCGCCGGGTGCGCACCACGAGGCGCCCGGTCTGCGGGCCGACCTGGAAGGTACCGATGGGAATTTCCATGGTGACGTCGATCCTACTGCGCGCGACAGGAGCTACGCCGGGACCTCGATGCCGTCGTCGCCCCAGCGGGTGTGGAAGCTGCCCTCGGCGTCGACGCGCCGGTAGGTGTGGGCACCGAAGTAGTCACGAAGCCCCTGGATGAGGCTCGCCGGCCCCCGATCGCACCGGTACCCGTCATAGTAGGCGAGGGCCGAGGAGAACGCCGGCACCGCAACCCCGGCCTCCACCGCCAGCCCCACCACTCGCCGCCAGGCCGCCTGGGCATCGGCCACGACTTCGCGGAAGTAGGGCGCGAGCAGCAGGCTGGGCAGGTCGCCGCGCTCCCGGTAAGCCTCGCGGATCCGGTCCAGGAAGCGGGCGCGGATGATGCAGCCGGCGCGCCAAATGGTGGCCACCGTGCCCAGGTCCAACCCCCACCCGAATGCGGCCGAGGCCGCGGCCAGCTGCTCGAACCCCTGGGCGTAGGCGACCACCTTGGAGGCGTACAGCGCCCGGCGTACGTCCTCGACCAGGCGCTCGGGGGCAACGCCAACCGGTGGCGGGCCGGGTAGGAGCCGGGCGGCCTCCACTCGCCGTTCCCGCTGGGCGGAGAGGAAGCGGGCGAAGACCGCTTCGGTGATCGCACTGACCGGAACCCCGAGCTCCAGAGCCTCCTGGGAGGTCCACTTCCCGGTGCCCTTTTGCTCGGCCTCGTCCCGGATCACCTCGACCAGCGGTCGCCCGGTGCGGGGATCGTGCCTGCCCAGCACCTCGGCGGAGATCGCGATCAGATAGGAATCGAGATCCCCCTGGTTCCACTCCCGAAACACCGCCGCCTGCTCGTCCGGCCCCAGCCCTCCGATCCGGCGGAGCAGGTCGTGAGCCTCGGCGATCAGCTGGATGTCGGCGTACTCGATCCCGTTGTGGACCATCTTCACGTAGTGGCCGGCACCGTCGGATCCCATGTAGGCGCAACACGGCATCCCGTCCTTGCGGGCGGCGATGGAGATGAAGATCGGCTCCAACAGCTGATAGGCCTCGGGCGTGCCACCTGGCATCAGGCTGGGTCCGCGGAGCGCCCCTTCCTCGCCGCCCGAGATGCCCGTGCCCAGGAAGCGAAGCCCCTCTGCCTCCAGAGCAGCGGCCCGGCGACGGGTGTCCCGGAAGTTGGAGTTGCCACCATCCACGACCACATCGCCAGCTTCCAGGTGGGGGCGCAGCTCCGCGACCGCCTGGTCCACCGCCTCCCCGGCCTTGACCATGACCAGGATCCGGCGGGGGCGCTCTAGGGCGGCGATCAGCGAGGCCACGTCCCAGGCAGGGCGGAAGTCGCCCTCATTCCCGTACTCGGCCAGCATCTCCTCGGTGCGAGATCGGGTGCGGTTGTAGACGGCCACCGCCAGCCCACGCGACGCCATGTTGCGGGCGAGGTTGCGGCCCATCACGCCCAGCCCGAAGACGCCCAGAGCGGCTTTGGCCACGGCGCCGAGTCTACCCAAGGGCCCAGCCACTTCCCCTGGAGGGGTCAGGTGCGGTATATGTGGCGTCACCCTGAGACGTTGCCGCCCGGCGGCGGCTCGCACGACGGACGGGAGAGCAGATGACGATGGCGCGGTGGAACGTTGGCGGCGGATCCCGAGACGGATGTGGCGCAGACCGGGACCGCAAGAGTAGAGTGCGGGAGACTGCGTGGTAGAGATCGAGGAGCTCGGAGGCTCCACCGTCGGAAGCTATCAGCTCGTCCGTTGCCTGGGCCACGGGACCCATACGGCCGTCTATCGGGCGACCGGCAGCCTGGGGTCGCAGTGGGCATTGAAGGTGATCGACCGGCAGCTGGAGCCAGACGCGACCCTGGCCGAGCTCCTGAAGCGGGAGGCGAGCCTGTGCTCGCGCGTAGACCACCCCGCCATCCTGCCCATGTACGACGTGGGCCGCGACGATCATGTCACCTTCGCCACTGCCCCCTTCCTGGAGGCACCGACCCTGGACGACCTGATGGCCGAGGGACGGGTCGATCCCGACCTCCTCTGGAATGTGGTAAGCCAGCTGGCAGACGCCCTGGACCGGGCTCACGAACTGGGGCTGGTCTGCCGCGTCCTGAAGCCCAACAACATCCTGGTCGATACTTCAGGTCGCGCGTATCTGGCCGAGTTCGGGGTGGCCAGTCGCCGCACCGGGCCGATGGCGCTGACCAGCCCCGGTTACAGCCTGCGTGCGCCCCAGTATCTGGCCCCGGAGCAGGTCGAGGGGAAGGAGGCCAGCCGCCGAGCGGACGTCTATGCCATGGGGGTCCTGCTCTTCGAGGTGCTGACCGAGACCCCGCTGTTCAGCGGCCGCACGGTCGGTGAGATCCTGACCGCCACCCTCAACGGCCAGGTACCCTCCGCGCGGAGCCGCAACGGCCGTCTGACCCGCGAGGTCGATCAGGTCCTCCGCCGGGCCCTGGCCAAGGACCCGGCCGAGCGCTACCCGACCGTGTGGGCGCTGCTCGACGACCTGATCGGGATGGCCCAGCTCGATGCCACCCCGACGGCGGTGGAGCCATCCGCCCCGCCTGAGCCGCTGCCCGCCCCAGAGCAGGACCCCGGCCCACCGGCAGCGGTCGAGGCTGTCTCAGCGCCCGAGCCGGCGGCTCCCGAGCCCGTCCCGGTGGTGGAGTCCGCGCTCGGCATCCTCCACCGCATGGGGGTGCAGGAACTGGAATCTCACGACCTGCCCGTCCTCAACTCCTTCTTCGCCTCGGTCATGCGACACGGCAGGGTGATAGCCGAGCGACAATGGCCCAGGGTGCTGGAGGCAGCTGGCCTGGAGCAGTACCTCACCGTTGAGCCGCCGGACGACGGGGACCGGTCGGTCACCGCCGCCACCTTCAGCCGGCTCGCCGATGCCTTCGAGCAGGTCTTCGCCGCAGACTCACCGGAGCGGCTGCGAGCACTGGGCAGGCGAGTCGGCGACGAGTGGCTGCGTACCACCCAGCCCAAGCCCTTCCGCATGATGGGGAAGCCGGAGACCAAAGTAGCAGATGCGCTCTACGTGTTCAACCAGAGCTTGGACCGGGTGCGCGGCGAGCATCTGCATGCCTGGAAGCAGATCGACAAACGGCAATTCTGGGTGGTGCACTACGCCAACCTCTTCGCCGTTGGTCGCCGGCGTCCGGCTAAATCCTGCCACTTCTGGGTCACGGCATTCGAGGCCGCCCTGCGCTGGGGTGGCTTGGCCAACGACTGGGCGGTCGAGGAGGCAGAGTGCGGCACGGTCACCGGCACCGACGCCTGCGTGTTCACGGTGGAACGGGTGGGAACCTGATCCGGTGGGGGCTGGCCGAGGTTGGACGGGTGGCAGCTTTCCTGACACGATCAGGCCCGGAATGACCTCTTCTCTCGTTCCGCAAGATGCTTGAGCGAGGGGAGTGTTCGCGACGTCAAGGCGGGCGGCCCGGGATGAGCCCGAATCGCTGCCCTGAGGTAAGCATGCAGCAGCTCGCTGAGGATTTGGTCGCGCTGGCGGTGCACCACTGTGAGGACTGCAACCTCCAGAGCACGCGGAAGTTCGTCGCACAGCCATCCTGGCATCGTCAGGAGCGCGTGGAGGGAGGAGGACGGAGTCCCGGTCAGGTTCAAGGAGCCGACCGAGGCTAGCGCCGCTCCTTGGGGTGCCCTGCATCGACCGGTGATCTGGCTCGTGGGCGGCTGCTGGTGGTGGGCAGGGCGACGCTGTCAGCGTCGTGAAGACGGTCGCCAACGCCATCTACGGTGACACGTATCCATCGCGACGAGTGACTGCAAGTGCCCCGTACACTCCGAGCTTGGTGGTCGGGTCTTCGGCGCGGAGATCGATCCCCAGAGGCTGTCCGATGAGCGGCGGTTCCAGGACGGTTCGTGGGGTGGCTATGCCGTGGTGGCGATCGATGAGCAAGCCGTCGAGTCGCGCTGCTGCGTGATCCGACAGGTCTGCCCACGCTGTTCTGCGCCTTGCTGGACGACAGAAGGCGCGATCGGCATCCACCTGTTGGGCGCCGCCGACCTCGGTGTCGGGCCGGGGGACCATGCGCAGTGCCTTGATGACCTCCTTGCCGCTCCACCCGAGGAGCGGGCAAGGCTGCTGCTCAGGACCCGCGAGGAACCCCATCAGGCGGCCATGCCGCCCGTCGGGTCCTTCCTCTACCACGCCCCGGAGCCGGTGGCGGAGCTATGGCTCGTCGCCACCAACCAGGTCGACATTCCCCCCGATTACTGGCGACGACGAGGGGACACGCTGGCGCTGGCGCACGACATCCAGGAGGTGCTCGAGCAGCGACCCCACCTCTACGGCGCCGCCTGCTCGATTCGGGTGCTGGAGGTGCGACGCTTCGCGCCGGCCGAGTTCGCCAGGATCGTGCGTGAAGAGCTGGATGCGATGCCTGGCCGCCGGGAGGTGCCGGTGGACGTGGGCGCCGGCGGCGTGGAGATGTTCCTCGGCATCGTTCAGGGCTGCCTGGAGGCCGGGTACCTGCCCACGCTCGTCCCCACCAACCGGCAGGACGTCGGGAACCCGAGGCCCTTCCAGCCCCTGGTGCCCCAGGACGTGTCGGTCTGGCTGGTGAGGAACGGGGCCTTCGACGCCATGGCCCAGCTCCACCCGGACCAGGAGAAGGCCTGGAGAGCACTGGTGGAGCTGGGCCGGTACCGCTGGCTCGAGGCCTGGGAGCAGCCGCGCGGCTCCCAGGTCGAGTACGTGGTGGGCATCCCTGGGGGCCTGGGCCAGGGCCCGCCGACCCGTCTCCAGCAGTGGAGCTTCATGCGCCCGGTGCTGGAGGCCAACCTGCTGCGCCAGGTGGGGACCGGCCAGGCGCGCGGGGTCGGTAACTGTTGGCGGTTAAACCTATTGTAGTACATAGAGATGAACTTGACGGACTGGACGCGGCAACAAGGCGTTCATCCCATGACCGCCTACCGCTGGTTCCGGGAAGGCAAACTCCCAGTTCCCGCGCGCCGCGCCGGCCGGCTGATCCTGGTGGACCAGCCACCGGTCAGTGCCGTTCCAGGGATCACGGCCGTAGATGCCCGCGTGTCGTCCGCTGACCAGAGGTCCGACCTGGACCTAGAGGTCGCCCGGGTGAGCGCATGGGCGGCAGCCCAGAGCTGGGCGGTGGGCCGCGTGGTGACCGAGATCGGCTTTGCGCTGAACGGCAAGCGCCGCGAGCTCCTGGCCCTACTGCGTGATGGGTCGGTGACCACCATTGTGGTGGAGCACCGCGACCGGTTCGCCCGCTTCGGTGCGGAGTATGTCGAGGCTGCGCTGGCAGCACAGGGCCGACGGTTGCTGGTTGTGGATCCATCGGAGGTGGATGACGATCTGGTGTGGGACGTGACCGAGATCCTGACCAGCCGCTGCGCTCGCCTCTGCGGACGGCGAGCGGCTGCCAACCGAGCGGTCAAGGCCATCGCAGCGGCCACCAGGGAGGACCCGTGAAGCTGCAGCAGGCCAGGTCCCCAAGAAGTCCGCTTCGTGGGGTGCCCCAGGCCTACCGGTACGCGCTCGATCCCACCCCGGCCCAAGAGCGGAGGCTCCGCTCCCATGTCGGAGCGGCGCGCTACGCCTGGAACTGGGGTCTGGCCCGGGTGAAGGCGCGATACGCAGCCGAGAAGAAGTGGTACTCAGCCGAGGATCTCCATCGGCTCTGGAACGCGGAGAAGAAGCGCAACCCTGAGTTGGCCTGGTGGAGCGAGAACTCCAAGTGCGTCTACCAGGAGGCCTTCAGGAACCTGGACCGAGCGCTGGAGGACTTCTCGAAGTCCAAGAAGGGGCGGCGGAAGGGACGCCGGCTGGGCTTCCCTCGGTCCAAGAAAAAGGGCCGGTGCCGGGATTCCTGCCGCTTCAGCACCGGGGTGATGCGCTGCTCGGGCTCGACGGTCACGCTGCCCAGGCTGGGGACC
>CADDZO010000173.1 GCA_902812395.1 bacterium
TCGGGAAGACAGGATCCGAACACCCGGGCGACCCGCGGACCGCTCTCGGCAAAGCGGTCGATGTCACTCTCGATGAGGGGAGTTGTCACCGGGCAGTGGCCAGTCTTTCGCAACCGTTGCGGATCAGGGAGCATGAGTCAGCCGATCCACAGTCACCGGTTGCCCGGTGACGGTCCCGGTCTTACCCGCTTGCGCGGTGCCGGGTTCCTGCTTGGGGTCCCCACGAAGCCTGCTTCGTGGGGTCCCCTCCTGCTTCATCGCCGTGTGCCCAGCACGGCTGGGTCTTACCTCGGCTCCACAGGCCCCTCTGCCACTGACGGCGAGCTCAAGAAGGTTCTTCGCAGCGTTCACGTCCCGGTCGATGACCAGGCCACAGCTTTCGCAGCGGAAGATGCGCTCGGCCAGCCTTGGCTTTCACCGTCCCGCAGCCAGAGCACGTCTTGGAGCTGGGGAAGAACCGCTCGGCCAGCAGCAACCGGCCGCCGCGCCAGACGGCCTTGGAGTCGAGCTGGCGCCGTATGGTCCCGAAGGACTGGTCGACCAGGCTGCGGGCCAGCCTCCGGTTGCAGAGCATCCCGGGCACGTTCAGGTCCTCGACCACTACCGTCTCGTATCGAGTTACCAGCCCCTGCTTTGAACTGAAAACGGCCCAGCAGGACCATTTCCCAGCGGATTCAACACCGCTGGGGTGCACGTATCGGCACGCTTTGAACAATAACCGATGTGCCGGCTCTACAGCAAGGTCGACCGGACATTCTTTTCGCTGCCAGGAGCGCCCCCCACCTCACGCATTGATGCTGGGCTCTCGCGCGCTCCGCATCCGCGATCACGACACATCGTCTGGCACCTGGCGGCGCTCCACCGTGTGCTGTCGGGAGCCGTGGGAGCGACGCACGTAGAAGCCGCGCGCCCCAGGCCAGCCACATCACTGAAGCGGCGGTCGACGTGGGAGGCGGGGCGCACCATCTGCGCCATCACGACGTCGAAGGCCAGGGCCAACTCCTCTGGAGAGGCCACCGGACGAATAACGGGACCTACACGACGCCCCTCCACCCACATCTTCAGCCGCGCCCAGCCGGGCAAGCCGTGCTCACGAGCCAGCACCAGCTTGGTCCCGCTCAAGGTGGGCGACGCCGACCATGCCTGCAGGCGGGAACCGCCACACGATCGCCGCCGAGAGCGGCACGATGCTAGTCGCGAGCCTGGCGGCGGAGCTGGTCGATGTCAGGGCGCTCGGGCAAGATACCGGTGCAGCCCTCGGTGGCCCAGGATCCAAGACCAGGCTTCTGAAGAACCGCGCGGGCCCGAGGACGCTATGGTGCGACGGTGGACGCGTCCATACCGGATTTGTGGTGACTCCATCCGAGCCGGCACGGCGGCACCATCTACGTCCGCCATGGTTGAGCTGGTCGGCTGCCGCCACGTCGAGGTCTGGTATTGCGCCGGCTGAGGAGCGCGATCGCCAACGCGATCATTACCGCGACCGAGCCGGCCATAGCGCCGGCACCGGCGCCCAGCTCGCCGATTGCGACGCCGCCGACGACGCTCCCAGTCGCCATGCCTAAGTAGAGCATGGACTGGTTGGCCGCCATCCCCAGCGCCGATGCCCGCGGCATCAGTCCGTGCAGCCGTCGCTGCTGAGGCACCGTGATAGACCATGCGGCCGCGCCCCAGACCAGCACGGCCAGGGCCGCGGCGAGCGGCCACGTCACCGCGATCTCAAGGCCGGCCAGGGTGAGTGCGAGCCCGGCCAGTGCAGCGACCAGCACCTTCCCGGGCCCGAAGCGATCGCTGCCGATTCCGGCCATCCAATTCCCGAGCACACCGGCGGCGCCGAACCCGAGCAGCAGGACCGCGAGCCGCGAGGGCTCGCCGATCCAGGAGCGCCCCAGCAGGACTCCTATGTACGGGTAGGCGCAGAACTCGCCGGTGAAGGCAACCAGTGTCACCAGGAGCGTGCGGGCGACGGAAGCATTGAACAGGAAGCGAAAGCCCAGTGAATTCGGAGAGCCGTCGGCGTCCCATCGCCGGGGTAGGCTGGCGGCGCAGACCACTGTAGCGACCGCCCCCGACACGGCCACGAAGACGAACGTGGCGCGCCAGCCGAGATGCGCGCCGATGAAGGTCCCGATCGGCACCCCCATGACCGCCGCCACCGTCGAGCCGGTCAACAGCAGGGAGAGGGCTCTGCCGCGCGCGTCCTCCCGGGCGCGCCCGGCGACCATCGCAGCGGCACGCGGCGTGACGATCCCGGCAGCGACCGCTGCTACCACGCGAGCGGCCAGCAGCCACCCTAAAGTCGGCGCCACCGCCGCCAGGACGTTGGCTACCACGAACGCGAACAGGCCTCCGAGCAGCCAGGCGCGAGGACGGGCGCGCCCCAGCATGGACAGCGCGACCGAGGCGAGAGCGTAAGTGGCGGCGAAGGATGTCACCAGCAGCCCCGCAGAGGGGACCCCTACCGCGAGGCCGGACGCGATCTGAGGCAGGATCCCTGCGATCACGGCGACATCGGTGCCGACGGAGAACCCCGCTAGAAAGAGCCCGGAGAGAGCCGGGAATGGAGCCACGCCACCTTGCTTCGAGGCCACGGGAATCGAACGATACCCGGGGTGGACTGAACTTGCCCCGACGCTGGGGTCAAGCGACCGGGTCCAGCTCGTCGGCGGGTAGACGATGGGCACGCGGTCGTGGATCTCAGCGAGCAGCTGCCCGGCGCGCATCGGATGTGGAGGTCGTTGTCGCGCAAGCCCTCGAGCGGGCACGGGATCGGATCTGTCGGCCGCCGCCGACAGGAGCGTGCCTCGACCGGCAAGGCGCGGCGTCGCCAGATGCTCTGGCCCAAGCTCAGGCTGCGCCCGGTCTGAGCCGCGCTTGGGAGCACCTTGCCGAGACCGTCCGGTCGCGCGGGCGCGCGACGATGTCGGGCATGGTCGGAGATGGTCTCGCGGCGGGTGCGGCGGCGACATCAGCGCCCGCTTCTGCGTCGCACCCCAGGACCCCCGCAAGCAAACACAAACAACAAACCATGGCCGACGAGGATCGGTAGCCGGCCAACGCTCGCGCCGCCCAGGCAGCCCCCGAGATGGCCACGCGGCGCAGGACTAGGTGATGAGGCTGTCCCACGCCGGTGGGAGCACTGTTGTCAAGGGACGCAGATGACGGGATCCGGCTCCAAGCTACAGAGGCATCACGGTCTCAGGGCAATCGTTCTTATCGTCTCAGGCGCCGTGACAGGGCCTAACCGGAGACTGGTCCTAGACCAGCTCGGCGGGGTCGACCGGCCCGCTGAGCGCCGGCACGACGAGGGGGAACCCCGTGCCCAGCAAGAGGGGCTCCCCCACACAGAACAGGAACGCGCACCACAGAGGGCTTTCTCGGCAATGAGGATCCTGAGCCGATCAGTCGGCCGACCGCACGGGCACGCGCAGGGTGAGCATCCCGTCCTCGGCATAGGCCTCAACGCGATTGGGATCGATACCCCTTGGGCTGAGCTTGGCCAGGCCGACCGCGAACGCGGCCTCGACCTCATCCGGGCCGTAGCCCCGGACACGGGCCTGGAGCTGGTAGCCGCCCGGCTGCTCCGCCACCTTCAGCGAGGGGTATCGCTTGATCCGCTCGGGGACGAACGGCGTCACCCCATAGGCCTCACCTCCGAACTGGTTGCTTGGCATCTGAGAGTTCCTTGGCATCTGAGAGTTCGAGGAGAGGGCGCCGGGGCCCTGTACCCGGCGGCCCTCTGGTCCGATTACGACGGCTGCCCGGAGCCCACCATCGGCTTACTCGCCCCGGAACCGATCTGGATTCGCTTGGGCTGGGCCGCCGCTGCCTTCGGTACCGTCACCGTCAGCAGGCCGTTGTGCACATGCGCCTCGATCCTGTCGGCGTCGACCTCGCCGGAGAGCGAGAGCTGACGCACCCAGCTACCCCAGAAGAACTCGCGACGCACCATCTGGCCCTGCTGCTCCGGCACCTGCTTCTGCTCGGCCCTGATAGTGAGCACGCCATCCGTCCCCGAAGACCCGGTCCATGGTGTTGTGCAGCCCTTGCAGCTCCGTCCAGGGATCCCACCTGGGGAACATCACCGACATCTTAACCACCTCCTGCGTTACTGCCAAAAGCAGCTGGTGACGATGAGATTCGGTTTCGGGATACCCCGTCTACCGGCGCCCAAAACATGGGTTTTTGAACCGGGCGAGGAGGAAATTATGGAGGGCAGAGATGGACGATGGAGGTGACCTCGATGCCTTTTCAGAGCTCTCTCTGGGTGATCCCGGACGCCGTGCTGGAGGGCTGCGAGACGCCGGTCGGAGCGGCCCGCCGCGCCCACGAGATGATCTCGCGGCTGCCGGCGGTGCCCAACTTCGTGCGCTGGCACCACGGTGCCCGGCGCGTGCTCACACCCTGCCTCTACGCCGCCGCTCGCCATCCCGACCCGCAGCTGCGGGGCAACGCCTCGGTGCTGCTGGTGTGGCTCAGCGGCAGCGGCCGCAACCTGTGGGTGCCGGCACAGACGCTGCGCCGCATCAGCGACGGAGAGGCCCGTCGCGCGGCGGCTGCGCTGAACGTGATCGTGCGAACGGCCGAGCGTGAGCGCAGCGCCTTCTGCTCGCTGGCCCGTAGCGCGCTCCTCCGCAATGCGGTGTTCGCGGCCGACGATGAGGCGCACCCGGGGTCGAAGGCGGTCGACGTCGACGCGACCGAGGCTGGGGACGATGGACGCAGCAGTTGAGCGCCGGGCCTGGACGCCGGCGGCGGACATCTACGAGTACCCCGAGGGCTTCATCATGTGCCTGGAGCTGGCCGGTGTCCAGGCTGACGACCTGGAGGTGCTGATCCAGGACCGGATGGTGCTGCTGCGCGGCAACCGGCGCCTGCCAGTGCCGGCTGGGATGACACCCCATCGGGTGGAGGTGGTGCGGGGTGCCTTCGAGCGCCGTATCCGCCTCCCCGCCGCCCTGGACGCCGAGCGCAGCCGTACCCAGCTCACCGACGGGCTGCTTCTCATTCACACGCCCAAGCGAGTGCCGCCGCGGCGGATCAGGGTGGAGGCGTCCTAACCTAACCAGCCGTTCGGATGCCACTGGCGTCGTTGACGACGGCCGGCTCCGTGCAGATGGGCCGGCCGTGGGTTGGAGGTTGATGCCGAACCCGAGTGGCGGCGACCTGCGGTCGATCCGCCGGTACCACGCCGTGCTCTGGTCCGGCGCCAGCACGGACTTTACCCGGCGCCACTGGTGCGAGTGCTGCGGCCGGCCGTGGAGCAGCACCACCGGCCGGCCGTCCGCGCAGATCGGGTAGCGCTGGCGCTGCTGGTTGCCTCCGATCGTGTCCGTCGATGCGCGCAATCGCCCCACGACGGGCTGACGCGTTCGCCGATGCCCCATCCCTCGACCCCGGGGCCGAGCTCGGCAACGATCCCAGCCATCTCGTAACCTGGTATGCGGGGCCACGGAGCCTCCCAGCCTGCCGCTACGGGCCGGCTCGTTGGTGATCCCGGCACCGACGGCCACTGTGTACAAGATGCGCCCGGATCACCAACGCTGCGCGACGGCCTCCGGGAAGGCGGGGTCGGAGGTCGGACGCCCGGCGACGGTCCGATCGAAGAACGCGACCAACCAAGCGTCCGTGATCCGGACGGCGCGCAAGCCGTCGATGGTGCCGACCCGGTCGGGGTTGGAGCTGAACGGCACCCGCCCGAGCAACGCGACGTCGGACATGTACGAGTCGTGACCGGCGCCGGCCAGGGTCACCATCTCGCCCGGGCGCGCGGTGGCATACAGGCGCCGGTACGTCGCGTCCTCGTGCGCCTGGAACTGCGCTCGGGTGAGGTGGGCCCGGGCGAGCTCGTCCGCCGGCGGCGCCGGGAGGGTCGATCGCATCATCAGGAGAGGCTTCGTGATCGGGACCGGGGCGCGGTCCTCCATCACCGGGGAGCCGTCCAGGTTGGCGGCGGCTTTCACCCGAGGGTCGGCGACGGCCGCCTCGGCCGCGATCGCGCCCCCGAACGAGTGTCCGAACATCCCGCTCCGCTCGGTGTCGAGCAGGCCACGGAACCGACCCGGGGCGTCGTTCATGGCCGCCAGGCGGTCGAGCACGAAGCGGGCGTCCTGCGTCCACACCCCGCCGACCTTCTCCCGGACGGGGAGGGCCACCGCGTCCTGGTTGGTGTACTTGTCGGGATCCTCCCCCTGCCGGGTCTGGGTCACCCCGCGACCATCCGGGAAGAGCGTGAACGCGATGCAGTCCGTCGGCCAGATCGCCGCCACCACATAGCCGTGGCTCGCCAGGTCCTCGAGCGTCGCTGTGTAGAAGATGGGAGGCACGCCCCAGCCGGGCTCGAACAGGAGCACGGGGAAGCCGCCTGCCCGTGCCATCGGCGGCGGGTCCTCATAGAGGTGGGGGCGGGCCAGAAGCGAGAGCACGAACGGCGGCATGTGCGCGTCGGCTGCGGTCAGCGACAGCAGCTTGCCCTGTGCGTAGTCGGAGTGAGCCGCGCCTGGATGCGGAGCGGCCGGGTAGTAGATGGTCACCATCAGCTCACGTGGCGCCGAGGGCTCTGCGCCCAGCGCGTCGGGCCTGGTGCGGTCCACGAAGTGGGCGTCGGTCCGGCCCACGGCGTACGTGCCGGTCGGCTGCGGGAACGCGACGCGGCTTCTGGCGTACACACTGCCGCCGATGCCGGCCACGAGGAGGACCAGCATTGCCGCGACGAGTACGATGACGATCTTGCGGACACCTCTGCGCATCCGGCGAGGGCATCACGTGGCCGTGTCGAAACGATGACATGGACCGAGGGATGGCTCAGCCCTGCGCGGCAGACGCCTCCGAACGGGAACACCGGACAGCGAAGGCGATTGCCGCCGCGAGAACCCAGATCGCCTGCAAGCCGGAGAGGCCCGCCGCGGCCGCGGCAGCGGGAAGGATGGAGCCGACCAGGCCGACGATCGCGAACGCGGCTCCCAACGCCAGCGCCAGCGGACCGAACGCGCGGGGCAGAATGGGAACGCGGACGAGCAGCGCTCCGAGCGACAAGTACACGGCCGGGGCCGGCACGATCGGAAAGACGTGGATGAAGCTCGACATGAGGTCGAAGCTGACGCGCGCAGTGCCTTGGACTCCGGCTGTCGCGGCCGAGATCCAGGTGAGCTCGAACACGCCTTCGGCGAGCACGAGCGCGATCAGCGTGGCTCCACCGACCGCTACCAGCATGCCGGCCAGAGTCGCCGTCGCGACCGCCCGGCGCACCAGGCCGAGGAAGAACACGACCGACAGCAGAGACCCCGTCGCCTGGATCCACGTGCCCAGCGCGATGAGCTGGTGGAAGTCCCTCCCCGCCATGACGATCTGCCCTGTGGAGGGCATCGCCGCGTAGAGCACTCCGCTGAGCGCGGGGGCGGTCAGCGGAGCCGCGAAGTAGAAGAGAAGGAAGATGGGCCCGAGCACGCCGCTCGCCGCCACGATCACTCCCTCCGTATCGCGGCGCGACATGCCGGGGCCCATTGTAGCCGCCGGCGCCCGTCGCGGACCTCCGACATGCGGTGACGGTGGCCCCTCAGTCACCGCGGGCCACTGCCGTCGAGGGGTCGAAGTGCTGGCAGTGCGCGGGATGTCCGACAGCGACGGATGGCGAGCCCGACAAGTAGGCTGAACCCTATGGGCGCGCGCTCGCGGCGGGTGCTGCTGGCGGCCTACCTGGGGATCCAGTGGCTGGACATGGTGGGGCCGGCCGAGGTGTTCAGCGCGGCCTTGCGACGCGCGGGGGCGACACCGTCGTACGC
>CADDZO010000174.1 GCA_902812395.1 bacterium
GGGAGGGGTGCCCAGCCACATCGAGACCCATCGCAGCAGTGGTCAGTTTTGCCCGTTCGGGGCGCTCGCTCTGGCCAGGAGGCGCGGAGGTCGCGGGTCAGCGCGCATCGGCTCGGAGGGGCCAGGCTCGGTGCTGCCTCCGGCGCCGGGCGGCAAGCAAGTGATGGTCGGCAACCGCGCCTGCTCGGCTCCTGGTGGACGCGATGTCGCGACCGGGCCACTCGATCGAGCCCGCCGGTGCTGCCTGCCCGGCCGGTGGAGCTGCCAGAGCCGGTGTGCACACGCGCTGCGTCGGCCTCGCGATCGGGCGCAAACTGTAGGGCCATGTCTACGGCCACCACCACCAAGTGGGTCTATCTGTTCAGAGAGGGATCGAAGGAGATGCGCGACCTCCTCGGCGGCAAGGGCGCCGGGGTCGCGGAGATGACACGAGCAGGCATGCCGGTGCCTCCCGGTTTCACCATCACCACCGAGGCCTGCCGCGAGTACTACAGGATGGGACGGCAGTTTCCACCCGGGCTGTGGGAGCAGGTCGAGGCCGGACTGGCCAGCCTGGAGCAGGAGACCGGTAAGCGGCTGGGCGACGACCAGAACCCGTTGCTGGTGAGCGTCCGCTCCGGGGCCAAGATCTCGATGCCGGGGATGATGGACACCGTCTTGAACCTCGGCCTCAACGCCCGCACCCTGGAGGCGCTGCGCCGTCTCACCGGCGACGAGCGCTTTGCCCTCGACGCCTACCGCCGCTTCATCCAGATGTTCGGCAAGATCGTGAAGGGTGTCGACGGCGACCTCTTCGAGGAAGCACTCACGGAGGCCAAGCGGGAGGCCGGGGTCGCAACCGATCCGGAGCTCGGCCCGGATCAGCTGCGCCGGGTGGTGGAGCGCTTCAAGGCCATCTACCGCGAGCACACCGGGGAGGAGTTCCCAGAGGAGCCGCGGGCGCAACTGCGCGCGGCTATCGAGGCAGTCTTCGCCTCCTGGAACACGGAGCGTGCCATCGCTTATCGGCGGGCAGAGAAGATCCCCGACGATCTCGGCACCGCGGTCAATGTTCAGATGATGGCCTTCGGCAACATGGGCGACGACTCGGGCACCGGGGTGGCGTTCACTCGCAACCCGATCACCGGGGCTAAGGAGCTCTACGGCGACTACCTACCGAATGCCCAGGGCGAGGACGTGGTAGCCGGGATCCGGGCCACGCTCCCCATCGAAGCCCTGCGTGAGCGGCTGCCAGACGTATATCGCCAGTTTCAGGAGTACGCGGGCCGCCTAGAGCAACATTACCGCGACGTCCAGGACCTGGAGTTCACGGTCGAGCGAGGCCGGCTGTACATGCTGCAGACCCGCAGTGCCAAGCGCACGGGCGAGGCGGCAGTGAACATCGCTGTCGACATGGTGGGAGAGGGCCTGATCAGCGAGGAGGAGGCGGTGGCCAGGGTGGAGCCTCGCCAGCTGGAGCAGCTGATCCATCCCCGTGTGGACCCGCAGGCACGGGTCACCCCGATCGCCCGGGGCGTACCTGCCTCCCCCGGGGCCGCCACCGGCCAGGCAGTGTTCGACCCCGACGTCGCCGAAGAGTGGGGCCGGTCGGGCCGGGACGTGATCCTGGTCCGCATCGAGACCAACCCCAATGACGTACACGGCATGATCGCCGCGCGTGGCATCCTCACGTCGACCGGCGGGACCGCCAGCCATGCCGCCCTGGTGGCCCGGGGCATGGGTCGACCCTGCATCGTCGGCGCCACCGAGGTCCGTGTAGACGTGAAGGGACGTCGGTTCGAGGCCAACGGGCGCGTGGTCGCCGAGGGCGACGAGATCACGATCGACGGCACGACCGGTGACGTCTACCTGGGCCGCGTCCCCACCATCCAGCCCACCCCCACCGGCAAGCTGCAGACCTTGCTCGGGTGGGCGGACCGGATCCGACGGCTCCAGGTCTGGGCCAACGGCGACTACCCCCGCGATGCCGCCAAGGCGCGCGAGAACGGTGCCCAGGGAATCGGGCTGTGCCGGACCGAGCACATGTTCATGGAAGAAGACCGGCTGCCGATCGTGCGGGCCATGATCATGGCCGAGACCAGCGAGGAGCGAGAGCGTCATCTCGCCCGGTTGCTCCCCATCCAGCGCGAGGACTTCCGCGGCATTCTGCGGGCCATGAGCGGGCTGCCGGTGGTGATCCGGCTGATCGACCCACCCCTGCACGAGTTCTTGCCCAACTACGACGAGCTGGTCGCCCAGACCACCGAGCTCCGGGTCACCGGTCGCGATCCGGAGCGGCTGGCGGAGCTGGAGCGCGTGCGGGCCCGGGTGGAGAGCTTGCGCGAGGCCAACCCCATGCTCGGGCTGCGCGGTTGCCGGCTCTCCATCCTCTACCCGGAGATCACCCGCATGCAGGTGCGGGCCATCCTGGAAGCGGCCTGCGATCTGGTCAAGGAGGGCGTCGACGCTCGGCCGGAGATCATGATCCCCCTGGTCGGCACCCTAGCCGAGCTCGAGGAGGCGAAGCGGGAGCTGGAGCCGGTGGCCCGGGCGGTCCTGGAGGAGAAGGGAGTGGAGCTCCGCTACAAGTTCGGGACCATGATCGAGCTGCCACGGGCGGCGCTGACCGCGGGCGAGATCGCGAGGGAAGCCGAATTCTTCTCCTTCGGCACCAACGACCTGACCCAGACCACCTTTGGTTTCAGTCGCGACGACGCCGAGGCCAAGTTCATCGTTCGCTACCTGGAGCGAGGGATCCTGAAGGTCAACCCCTTCGAGACCATCGACCCGGGCGGTGTCGGTCGGCTGATGGGGATCGCGGTCTCGGAGGGCCGCCAGACCCGCCCGGATCTCGAGGTCGGGATCTGCGGTGAGCACGGCGGCGATCCCGACTCGATCCATCTCTGCCACCGGCTCGGGCTGGACTACGTGTCCTGCAGTCCCTACCGGGTGCCGGTGGCCCGCCTGGCCGCGGCCCAGGCCGTGATCGCCGAGCGCTCGCGCTCGTAACCGGGTGCCGGGGGCCCTGACGGCCCCCGGCACCCGCTTTCTCTCGGCGATACTTCTTCGGACCGTGCCCCAGCTGTCCCTGGAAGATGCACGCGATCAGATCCGGTCCCGTCTGAATCTGCTCGAGGTGGTGCAGCAGCACGTGCGCCTGCGCCGCCAAGGACGGGAGTGGATCGGCCTCTGTCCCTTCCACCAGGAGAAGACCCCGAGCTTCACGGTCAGCGAGCAGAAGCAGTCCTGGTACTGCTTCGGCTGCCAGCGCGGAGGGGACGTGTTCGCCTTCGTCGAGCAGATCGAGAGGGTGGACTTCATGGGGGCGATGCGGATCCTGGCCGAGACGGCTGGAGTGCCACTGCCCGAGCGGGGCGACGGCGCTGGCGCCAGGCGCGCCGAACTCCGTCGGCGCATCCTTGAGCTGAACCGACTTGCCGCCCGCTACTACGCCTATGTCCTCGAGCGCCTGGAGGCTGGAGCGCCGGGGCGCGAGCTCCTGGAACGCCGCCGGGTGGAGCCGGAGACAGCCCGTCGCTTCGGGCTCGGCTACGCCCCCGGCGGGCGGAGCCTGGCCATGTTCCTCGCCCGCCGCGGTCACTCCTCGGTCGCTGCCCACGAGGCTGGCCTGGTGCGCCGCGACGGCCGCGACTACTTCCAGCAGCGTCTGGTGGTACCGATCAGGGACGAGCGCGGCCAGGTCGTGGCCTTCACCGGCCGGACGGTGCTGGCCGAGGAGCCGCGCAAATACGTGAACACGCCGGAGACCCCGGCCTACGTCAAGGGTCGGGTGCTGTTCGCCCTGGATCTGGCTCGAGCCGACATCGAGGCCAGGGGCCAGGCAGTGGTGATGGAAGGGCAGTTCGACGTGATCTCGGCCCACCAGGCGGGGGTCGGGAATGCCGTGGCCTCCTCGGGCACGGCGCTGACCGAGGAGCAGCTGCGCCTGCTCCGCCGCTTCACCGACCAGGTGGTGCTGTTCTTCGACAGTGATCCGGCCGGGCGGACGGCGGCGGAGAAGGCGGTCCGACTGGCTCAGGAGGTAGGGCTCGGCAGCCGCATCGCCCGCATCCAGGGGGAGGCCAAGGACCCTGACGAGTACTTCCGGGCGGGTGGCCGCTGGGAACCGGTGCTGGCCGGGGCCCGACCTGGCTGGGAGACGATGATCCGTGACCGGCTGGACGGCCTGAACCCGCACACACCGGAGGGCCAGCAGCTGGCGATACGGCGCGTGCGGGAGGTGCTGGCACAGATCCTCGATCCGGCGGAGCGAACAGGCTACGCCGAGCTGGCAGGTGGCCTGATCGACCTGAGCCCAGCCCTGCTCCTGGCCGGCCGGACGGTCGAACCTCCTGCTCGCCGTCCGACGGAGCCGGTACCATCAGACCGTTTAGCACCCAGGGGCTCTGGGATCAACGTTTCCAAAGGTGTCGGTTACCTGCTCCAGGCGTTGGCGGTCCGGCCGGAGGCGCTCGAACGGGTTCGCGGCGCCCTGGATGCCGACGACCTCGAGGAGGCGGACCGGGCGGCGTATCTCCGTTTGGTGAGCGCGCTGGAGAGAGGTGGGCCGGAAGTCCTCGAACGGGAGCTCGACGGGTTCCCCCCCGGGGAGCAGAACCTGGTCCGCAGCGCCTGGGCGGAGCCGCCCCCGGGGTTGGACGATCAGGTGATCGACGACGTCGTGGCGCGACTGCGCCAGCAGGCGCGGCGGCGCCGGCGCCGGGAGCTGACCCGCGCGCTGCGGGAGGCGGAACGGCGCCAGGATCGGGAAGCGGCAGTGGCGATCGAGACCGAGCTCCGGGCGCTGTGGGCAGAGCGGTAACGCCGCGATTGGAGACTGGGGTTGGCTGCTAAGCCGAAGGACAGATCGGAGCCACGTTTCGAGGACCTGTTGGTCCAGCAGGCCGAGGCTTTGATCGTCAAGGGGAAGGAGCAAGGTTACCTGACCCCGGACGAGGTGCTGGACGGCTTCCCCCTGCTCGAGACCACCGACCCCGAGCAGGCCTTCCGGATCTTCGCCGCCTTCAAGGAGATGGGCATCGAGGTCTCCGACTCGGCCGGCGAGTTCGACGACAAAGAGGACGTCGACGAGGACATGCAAATGGAGATCGAGTTGATGGACTCGGTCTCGCTGGACGACCCAGTCCGCATGTACCTCAAGGAGATCGGCCGGGTCAGCCTGCTCACGGCCGCCGACGAGGTGGATCTTGCCAAGCAGATCGAGGCGGGCTCGGAGGACGCCAAGCAGCGCCTGACCGAGGCCAACCTGCGCCTGGTGGTCTCGATCGCCAAGAAGTACATCGGTCGGGGCATGTCCTTTCTGGACCTGATCCAGGAAGGGAATATGGGCCTGATCCGGGCGGTGGAGAAGTTCGACTACCACAAGGGTTACAAGTTCTCGACCTACGCCACCTGGTGGATCCGGCAGGCCATCACTCGCGCCATAGCCGACCAGGCCCGCACCATCCGGATCCCGGTCCACATGGTCGAGACCATCAACAAGCTGACCCGCGTGTCACGGCGGTTGCTCCAGGAGCTGGGTCGGGAACCGAGTGACGCCGAGATCGCCGAGGAGATGGGGATCACGCCCGACAAGGTGCGCGAGATCATCAAGGTCTCCCAGGACCCGGTGTCACTGGAGACCCCGATCGGTGAGGAGGAAGATTCCCACCTTGGGGACTTCGTCGAGGACAAGGAGGCGGTGGCGCCGTCGGACGCGGCCTCACTGACTATGCTCCACAATGAGGTCGAGGACATCCTCGACACGCTCACGCCCCGGGAGCGCCGGGTGCTGCAGCTGCGCTTCGGCCTTATCGATGGCCACCAGCGGACGCTGGAAGAGGTGGGCAAGCGCTTCGGTGTCACCCGTGAGCGGATCCGTCAGATCGAGGCCAAGGCTCTGCGCAAGCTGCGCCACCCGTCCCGTTCGAAGAAACTGCGCGACTATCTGGAATAGGCCCTTGATAGGGAGAGGAGAGGGTGCCGGTCATCACCATCGGACGGATGTACGGTGCTGGCGGCGAGACGGTTGGAGCGATGGTTGCCGAGCGGCTGGGCGCGGAGCTGGTGGACAACAAGATCTTCCAGGAGGTGGCCCGGCGGTTGGAGCTGCCCCAGGAGGAGGTCGAGCGCCACGAAGAGAGACCGGGCAGCTTGCTGATACGACTGCTGGAGGCGTTGAGCACCGCCTCGGTCGAGTTCGCGGCTCCCCCAGACACCACCGCCTGGACCCCGCCCTATGGGGAGCTCGCCTTTGACACCCACCAGGCGGTGCTCCGGATCGGGCAGGAGGTGATCCGGGAGGCCGCCCGAGGGGGAAATGCCGTGATCTTGGGCCGCGGCGGCGCCTTTCTCCTCCGGGACCACCCCCGTGCTCTGCACGTGTTCCTGTTCGCCTCGGAGGCGGCACGGGTAGCGATGCTCCGGCAATCGTACGGGTGGCAGGAGGACGAGGCGCGACGCCGGATGAAGAAGATCGACGCCAACCGCCGCGCGTTCGTCCGTCAGGTCTACGGGCACGACTGGCTGGACCTGCGCCACTATCACGTGTCACTCGACACTGGCCGCCTCGGCCTCCGCCGGGCGGCGGAGCTGATCGTGGCGGCCGCCAGCTGAGCCCTGCCTGGGCCCGGGTGCGAGGTTCGCTACCCTATTGCAGGGAGTTGGACAGCAACCATCCGTACTTCGTCGGCTCCATGACCTCAGGCGTGGACGGCGCTAGCGAGGGCGGCCGCCTGAGCACGATCAGGCTGCCTTCCACGCTGGTTCTGTACAGCGTGCCCCTCCTGGACCGGATCCGAGCCTCGGGATACTGCGGCAAGCTCGACGCTGAGCCGGCGCTGGTGGACGGGGTTTGGGTATTGCGGGTCACCTACGAGGGGCACCGACCGGAGGGGGTGCCTGAGATCTGGCATGGTCATCGGGTGGTCCTGGAGGAGCGGCAGCCGGCCAATGCCTGAGTTCACGCTCGACTCGACTATCCAGCAGGTGCTGGACCTGGGCGAGCCCGGGCGGGACCTGCTCTACGACCACGGCTACGACGTGGGCGAGGGCTTTCAGGATGTCCTCTCGCAGCAGCAGTCGATCCGGGAGGCGGCGCGTTCGGGGCGATTGCGGGATCCGGAGACGTTGCTCCGCCGCCTCAACGAGTTGCCGGCCGCGACTGCCTAGCGCGGCGCTCAAGCGGTGGTGTCGGGAGGGCCGCCGGTACAATCCCGTCGGGACGTTCCGGAGTAGCTCAACGGTAGAGCAGGCGGCTGTTAACCGCAAGGTTCACGGTTCGAATCCGTGCTCCGGAGCCATCCGTCCGCTTCAGCGTTGCGCACCTGAGACGCCCGAGAGGAACTCCCGACTCCGATCTCGACTACGATCCGGGACTGCCATCCGTCCTGAGCAGCTGGTCGATCCGCGCCGCCGCCTGCCGCCTCGGCTCCGGCAACGACCTCGCGTAGCGCTCCATAGTCATCGCCATCTCTGAGTGACCCAAGATGTCCATCACCACCCGCGGCGGCGCTCACCATGCCCTCAGGAACGTGCCGCAGGAGTGACGCAGATCGTGAATCGCATCCCGCGCAGGTTAGCGTCCAGGGACGTGGTGTACGAGCCTCGGGTCGAGGTGCCCAGGTAGCGGACGACCATCGATCATCCTTTGGAGATCTCACCCACACAAAGGAGAGGGCCGATGGCCAAGACCAGTATGGACGGCGATGTCGTCGCCTGGCTGCGCGAGCAGCTGCAGATTGCGCACCCCGACCTGCTGCG
>CADDZO010000175.1 GCA_902812395.1 bacterium
ATTCCTGGTCGAGCCAGACGACCTGGAGGGGCTGGTCGCGGCCACCCGGCGGGCCTGCCATCTGGATCGGGCGCGGGTCCGGCAGAGTGCGCTCCGCCGCCTCGACATCGGCGCCGTCGCGGTCGCCTACGAGCAGGCGCTGGTCCGGGTGGCCGGTGGCTGAACGGCTGGCGGTTGTCACCGGCGGCGCCGGCGGCGTCGGTCTGGCGGTGGTCGAGGAGCTCTCGCGCCGGGGATGGGAGGTTCGGTCCTGGAGTCGGCGCCACGGGATCGACGTCAGCGACGAGGCGCAGGTGGAGCGGGCGGCCGCGGCCCTGCCGCGCTGGGACGCCCTGGTCAACGCCGCCGCGATGCTGGTGGTGCGACCGCTGGCCGAGATGACAGCGGCCGAGTGGGACGCGGTCCTGGCTCCGCTGCGCGGCGCCTTTCTCTGCTGCCGGGCGGCGCTGCGGCGGATGGCTCCGGGCGGCGCCATCGTCAACGTCTCCAGCCTGGGCGGTCTGGCCGGGACCGAGAAGTTCCCGGGCACTGCCGCCTACGTGGCTGCCAAGTCCGCCCTGGCCGGTCTGACCGAGGTCCTGGCGGTGGAGGGACGGGGACTCGGGATCCGGGTCAACGCGCTCAGCCCGGGCTCGATCCGGACCCCGATGCTCGAGCTCAGCCCCGCTCCCAAAGAGCCCGCCCTGGAGCCGGCCGAGGTGGCCCGCCTGGTGGCGTGGCTGGCCGGTCCGGAGTCGGCTCCGCTCTCCGGGGCTAACCTGCGCCTCGACCCCTGGCCGCACCCGTAAGGAAACGACCGTCATACTCCATTGACGGATGCGTCTCGGGGGGACTACCATCGCCATCTGTCGCCGGCTCGCGCACGAGGCGTCGTGACGTGGGGCCTGTACATAACCGAAAGACCGTGGAGGGAGGTCTGGAGGGCATGACCACCGCCGGTGGCGTGCTCACCTTTCTGCTCTCGGACATGGAGGGCCCGTCGCGGAGCTGGGACGCGAGGCCGGAGTCGATGCCCGATGCGCTGGCGCTCTACGAGACGGTGGTGGGCGAGGGGATCGAACGAAACGGAGGCACCGTGGTGAGCGCCGACGAGACCGGGGAGGGGATCGTGGCCGTGTTCCCGGAGGCCGGAGCCGCGGTGCTCGCGGCCTCCGAGATCCAGCGCGAGCTGGAGACCCAGTCGTGGCCGCTGGGACAGCGGCTGCGAGCTCGCATGGTGCTTGAGGTGGCCGGGGCCGGTGCTGACGGTCCCTCGACCGGGGTGCCGGAATGGGCTCGGGGCGGCCAGGTCCTGCTCACCGCCCAGACCGCGGCTCTGGTCCGTGACCTGCTCCCGCCCGGGGCTCAGCTGCTGGACCTGGGAGAGCGCGGGATCTACGCCAACCAGCGCATGTTCCAGCTGCTGGCGCCGCTGGCCAACGGCTCACGTCGCGTCTCGCAACCGCCGGCGCCCCCGCCCCCGCCGGCGCCGTCTGCTGCGTCCTCAATGCAGCTGCCAGGGATGGTCCCCGAGGAGCTGGAGGCCCGGCTCCGGGACCTCGAGCACCAGCTGGGGGAGGCGACCCGGAGCATCCTCCGCCTGCAGGGCCGTGCCGGCTACCGGTTGCTGGCCCAGGTGGAGGCCGCCCATGGCCATGTCGAGGGGACTACCGCCAGCCGGGCCGCCCCGGTGCTGCGGGCGCTGGGTCGGCTCCGCCTTGCCTATTCGCGACTGACCGAGCTGGTGCAGGCCGCCCGGGCTGCCCACGACGCTCCCCGCTCCGACCTCGAGTGGCTGCTGTACGGAGAGGCAGTAGCCCTGCTTCCGGATGCTCCCGCCGAGGAGGCGGTCAGCGCTGACCAGCTCCTCGAGATGCTGACCGGGAGCCTGTCCGAGATCGAGGCGTTCGTGTTCGCGGTCGAGGAGGCCGAAGCCGAGGTGAACCCCCGGCTGGCCGCCTGCGAGGACGAGATCACCCGGCTGGTCGAGGAGGCGGGGACGCTGGCGGCGCCGGCCCTGGTGCGGGAGCTAGGTGAGCTGGCGGCCCGGCTCAGCGGCCTGCGCTCGACCGCCGACACCGACCCGCTCGGGACCGCCCAGACGCTGGGCCGCGACCTGGAGCCCGCCCTGCAGCGGGCCCGGGACCGGATCTCCGACCTGCACCGGCGACGGGGATCGCTGGAGGTCGATCTGGCCCGCGCCCGGGAGCTGCTGGTCGAGCTCCAGGGCCTGCACGCCCAGGTCCTGCGTGAGCATCGTCAGGTGCGGGAGCAGGTGAGCTGGCCGGAGGCCACGCTGGAGCCTCTCGACCCTGCCTACCTGACCGGCCATCCGCTGGGGCTGGTGCCCTGGCTCTCGCGCCTGGACGCCCTCCATGGCTCTGGAGCCGGCTGGTACACGCTGCGCAAGGGCCTCGACCGCTGGCTGGAGGTGGCGCACGGGGCGCTGGCCAGCGAGCGCCTGGTGCTGGCCTCCAACCGCCGGGCGGCGAGCCGACTGGACGAGCTCCGCAGGCGGCTGGACGAGCTGCTCGACCGGGCGGCCGGATCAAGCCTCGACGACCATCCCGGCCTTTACGAGCTGGGCCGGCGCGCGACCCAGGCGCTCAACGTCGCGCCTGCCGACCTGGAGGCGGCTGGCGGCCTGGTAGCCGAGTACGAGGCCCGGCTCCAGGAGGAGCTGCGACGAGTCAAGCACAGAGTGAGGGACAGGTGAACGATCCCAGAAGCGTGACCGCCACCACCGCTCCGGCCCTGCCTCAGGGCGATCCCTGCCGTGCCACCCCCGGCTGCGTTGGCCGGGTCCTGGACGGCTACTGCACCGTCTGCGGGAAACGGGCAGTGTCGCCGGTGTTACCGGAGCTGCAGGACGCCTCCCGGTCCGACTCCCTGCCCTCGCCGGGCACCTCGCGTGCGACCTTTGCCGGGACCTGGCGCTCCAGCACCGCCACCCACACCTCTCGCTCCCGCGGGGGCAGTGGTCTCACCACACGTACCTCCACCACCGTGCTGCCCCGCAGCCGGATCGGAGCCGGGCTGGTGGTGGTGCCGCCGACGCCGCCCATCGATCCCACCGCCGCGATCATGCCCAACCCGGTGGTGGCCGAGTCGAAGCGCTTTTGCTCCCGCTGCGGGGCGCCGGTGGGGCGCAGCCGGGACGGGCGCGAAGGCCGCCTCAGCGGCTTCTGCAGCAAGTGTCGCCATCCCTACTCCTTCGTTCCCGCTCTCCAGCCCGGGGAGCTGGTCGCAGGCCAGTATCGGATCGCTGGCTGCCTGGCCTACGGTGGGCTGGGCTGGGTCTATCTGGCCCAGGACGAACAGGTCAACAACCGCTGGGTGGTGCTGAAGGGACTGCTCAACGCTCACGACGCCGATGCCACCGCCGCCGCCATCGTCGAGCGCCGTTTCCTGGCCAGCGTCGAGCACCCCAACATCGTCCGCATCTACAACTTCGTCGTCCACCAGGGTGCCGGCTACACGGTCATGGAGTACGTCGGTGGCAAGTCGCTGAAGACCGTGCTCAAGGAGAGAAGAGAGGCGGCCGGCAAGCCCGATCCGCTCCCTCTGGAGCACGCCATCGCCTACATCCTGGCCATCCTGCCCGCTTTTGGGTACCTCCACCGCATGGGCCTGGCCTACAACGACTTCAAGCCCGACAACCTGATGCTCCAGGGCGACGACGTCAAGCTGATCGACCTGGGGGCGGTCACCCGGCTGGATGAGCCTCAGGCGGTGATCTACGGCACCGATGGCTTCCAGGCCCCGGAGGTGGCGAAGGAGGGTTGCTCGCCCGTCTCCGATCTCTATGCCATCGGCCGCTGCCTGGCGGTGCTGACGCTCGACTTCCCTGGCTACCAGACCAAGTACCAGTACACGCTCCCGCCCTACGAGGAGACGCCCCTCTTCCAGGAGCACGAGTCCTTCTACCGCTTCCTCCTCAAGGCCACCGCGCTGAAGCCGGAAGACCGCTTCCAGAGCGCGGAGGACATGGCGGAGCAGCTGATGAACGTGCTCCGCGAGGTGGTGGCGCGGCGGGAGGGGGTGCCTGCTCCCGCTCCCAGCAGCCTCTTCGGCCAGGACATGCAGACGCTCTGGGGCGGGCCGCCGGAACAGCCGGACTGGCACCACCTGCCCATCCCCCGGGTAGATCCGGCCGATGCCTCGGCGGCCTTGGTGCTCAATGCCATGGCCCTGGGCGAGCCCGCTCAGCAGGTGGCCTGGCTACGCCAGGCTCTGGCCCAGAACCAGGCGGAGGCGACGATCGAGTGCGAGCTGGGGCTCGCCCGGGCGCTGATCGAGCTGGGCCGCTTCGACGAGGCTGAGGCCAGTCTCTCCCGCGTCTGGGCCATGGCCCCCAAGGACTGGCGGGTGAACTGGTACCGGGGACTGGCCGCGCTGGCCCAGGGCCAGCCCGGTGCGGCTCGCGACGCCTTCGACAGGGTCGTCTCCGACCTCCCCGGGGAGCTGGCGCCCAAGCTCGCCCTGGCGCTTGCCTGCGAGCTGGACGGCGAGCTCGCCTCCGCCGGCCGCCTCTACGAGGTGGTGGTCCAGACCGACCCTACGTACACCTCGGCCTGCTTTGGACTGGCCCGGATCCGTCTCGCCCAGGGCGACGCTGCTGGGGCGGTCGAGGCCTATCGGGCCATCCCTCCTCACTCCAGCCTCCACACCCCGGCCCAGGTGCTGATCGCCCGCACGCTGCTCCGCGGCGAGCGCGGCCGGCCACCCCAGGTCGAGGACCTGGTCCGGGCAGCGGAGACGATCGAGCGTCTGCCGCTCGACCAGCAGCGCCGCCTGGAGCTGATGGTCGACCTCTTCGACGGTGCCCTGCGCACGCTCGAGGCGGGCGGCGTCGACCGCAACGGCACCAGCCTGCTCGGTTATCCGCTTGAGGAGCGCTCGATCGGGTTTGCTCTGGAGCGGGTGTATCGGGATCTGGCCCGGCTAGCCGAGGGCCCGCAGAAGATCTGGCTCGTGGACCGGGCCAACCAGGTCCGGCCTTGGACCGCCGCCTGAGGGAATGGCCACGACCACGCTTCGCTGCCCCAATCCGCAGTGCCAGGAGTCGGTAGGTGCCCACGACCGCTTCTGCGAGAGCTGTGGTGCCCTGCTAGGGCCGCCGCTGGACGAGGAGCCTCCGGAGGTCGAGTCGGCGTTCGAGTGCCCCGCCTGCGGCGCCAGCCTGGAGGGCCTGGAGCAGGGCGGCAACTGCCGTGGTTGCGGGGCCTGGATCTTCGGCGACCGCGACCACGGGGAGATCGCTTTTCCCGGTCTGGCCGGAGTCTGCGACCGGGGCCTCCGCCACGCCACCAACGACGATGCCATGGCCCTGGCCCACCTCGATGCCCGCGGCTCCCTGGCCCTGGTGGTCTGCGACGGGGTCTCCACCTCGGCCTCGGCTGGGATGGCGGCTCGGGTCGCGGCCGCCGCGGCGTTGAACGCGCTCGGAGAGGCGGTGCGCGACGGCCACGGCGGCTGGGAGGCTGCGATGCGGGAGGCGGTGCTGGCCGCCCACGATGCGGTCTGCTCGATCCCCTACGGGGGCCCCAAGGACCCGCCTTCCTCCACGCTGGTGGCGGCTCTCGTCACCGGCCGCCGGGCGACGATCGGGTGGGTGGGGGACAGCCGGGCCTATTTCGTCGGCAGGCAGCAGGTCTGGCAGCTGACCAGGGACGACTCGTGGAGCGCCGAGCTGGTCGCCCAAGGGGTCATGGAGGAGGCGGAGGCCCGCCTCGATCCCCGGGGCCACGTGCTCACCCGCTGGCTGGGCGAGGACGAGGCAGGGCCGCCCGACCCCAGCGTGGTCACCTTCGACATGCCCGGGGACGGCTACCTGGTGCTCTGTTCGGATGGGCTCTGGAACTACACACCCAGCCCGCAACGGCTGGGGGAGCTGGTCTGGTCGTTCTGGGGCAGCGCCACCCCGCTGACGATGGCCCAGCGGCTGACCGCCTTCGCCCGCGACGGGGGCGGCCACGACAACATCACGGTGGTGATCGCCGCCGTGGACGGCGGGACAGGAGGGTGGACATCGTGACCGCGTTCGAGCTCCAGGTTCACCAGAACCCCTACCTGCCCCAGGGGGCGGCCGAGCTGGACGCGGTCCTCTCGGTCTCGGCCCGGGCCGAGGCCGTGGACGAGCACCAGCCAGAGGCGGTAGAGGTCTTCCTGATCGACTGCTCGGGCTCGATGAACGAGCCCCCGGAGAAGATGCAGGCCGCGCTGGACGCGACCGGCCGGGCGATCGGTCATTTGCGTGAGGGGACCTGGTTCGCGGTGGTGGCGGGCAGCACCTCGGCCCGGGTGGTCTATCCCGAGGCCTTCCCGCCGCGCCTGGCCCGGGCGACGCCAGCGAGCCAGGAGCTGGCCCAGCGGGCGGTGCGCCGCCTCCACCCCGCCGGCTCCACCGCGATGTCCACCTGGCTGGCCCGGGCCCGGGAACTGTTCGAGAGCCGGCCCAGCAGCATCGGCCACGCCCTCCTGCTCACCGATGGCCGCAACGAGGGGGAGGCGCCCGAGGCGCTGCTGGCCGAACTCCAGCGCTGCGCCGGGCTCTTCCAGTGCGACTGCCGCGGGATCGGCACCGACTGGGATTCCCGAGAGCTGCTGGGCATCTCCGATGCCCTGCTGGGTACGACCGACATCATCCCTGCCATCGACGATCTCGACCAGGAGCTGGAGCGGATCGTCCGGCAGTCCATGGCCCGCCGGCTGGGGCGGGTCTCGCTCCACTTCCTGACCCCGGTGGGAGCGGAGTTGGTGGCGCTGAGACAGGTGTCCCCCGAGCTGCTGGAGATGTCGTCGATGGCGACCTGGATGCAGCCCGATGCCCGCAGCGGTGAGTGGCTGACCGTGACCTCGATCGACCCAGGACGGCCGGTCATGAGCCTGTTCCCAACCGGCGCCTGGAGCCCCGGGGAGCAGCGCGAGTACCACCTCCGGCTCCGGGTCCAGCCCCAGGAGGTGGGCGAGCACAACGAGCTCCGGGCAGCCAGGGTGAGTCTGGTGCTGGACACTGCCACCGTCGCCCAGGCCCCGGTACGGGCGATCTGGACCGCGGCCGAGGACACCCGCACCCGGATCGACCGCCGGGTCGCCCACTACGCCGCCCAGGAGGAGCTGGCACGGGCGATCGAGGAGGGTATGGAGGCCTACCGTGGCGGCGACACCGACCGTGCCACCCAGCGACTGGGACGGGCGCTGGAGCTGGCCGAGGCCTCGCACCACGACGATACCAAGCGCCTTCTCAAGGCAATCGTGGAGGTGGACGAGGATGATGGGGGAACCGTCAGGCTCAAGCGGGAAGTCAGGAGGGAGGACGAGATGATGCTCGACACGCGGTCGAGGCGCACCGTTCGGCTCGACCGCCGAGACCAGGAGGGATGAGCGGATGAGCTCCGCCTGCGACTACGGGCACAGCTGGGGCGAGGACGGCTACTGCGACGTCTGCGGAATTCGCAACCCAGCCGGCGCCAGCGGCAGCGCCTCGACCGCCGTCAACGCGGTGCGAGCGCGCGCGGACGATGCCTGCCCGGACTGCGGGACACCGCGCGAGGGGAGGGATCGCTACTGCGCCAATTGCGCCTACGACTTCGAGACCGGGGAGGCGCTGCGGGCGCCGATCCCCCTGCCGACCGCGGTGGCGGATCCCATCCATTTGGCCGGGATGGCGGCCGTACAGCCGGGCCGGGCCGCCATCCCGGCCAAATGGATGGGATCCGCC